>CAVKBG010000107.1:0-2083 GCA_963654755.1 Desulfovibrionaceae bacterium | reverse complement strand
GCTTACGCTCAAGACCTTGACTCAGCCGTTTTTAGGGTTTTGATAAACCCTAAATAAAAAAAACCGCAAGAAAAATCTCACGGTTTTATTTTTTCCAAGCAATTTTAGCTATTACTCAGATTTTGCTTCTTCAGCAGCTGGAGCTTCATCTTTTTTTGCAGAAGCTTCTTCTTTTTTAGCAGTTGCATCATCCTGAGATTTTACTGTAACTTTTACTTCAGCTACTGTAGTTTCATAAAGATGAACTTTTACAGAATAAGAGCCTGTATTTTTGATTGTGTGTCCAGGAATTTCAACCTTCTTGCGCTCAATCTCGAATCCGCTCTTCTTGTAGAAGTCAGAAACTGTCTGATTTGTAACAGCTCCGTACAATTTGCCATTGTTTCCAGCAGGCATAGAAATAACAACTTCAAGAGCCTCAAGTTTTTCCTTCAAGCTCATGCTGTCTTTGCGCTTCTGTTCTTTGCGGGCTTCGATTTCAGCCTTTTTTGTAGCAAAATAAGCTTCTGTTTCCGGTGTGCATGGAACTGCAAGCATACGAGGGAAAAGATAGTTGCGGAAATATCCGTTTGCAACATTCTTTACATCACCCATTTCTCCAAGGTGTTTTACATCTTCATTAAGAATTACTTTCATTTTTCAAGCTCCTATAAAATTTTGGTTTTACGCAGATCCACCAGGAGTTGGCTTCTCTGCTGAAAAAAATTAGTCTGCAACAAAAGGAAGAAGACAAATTGCACGCGCACGTTTAATTGCAGCTGCAACTTCTTTCTGGTGTCTTGAGCAAGTTCCAGTTATGCGGCGTGGAAGAATCTTGCCACGTTCTGTTGTAAAGCGGCGAAGTCCGTCTGCATCCTTGTAATCAATTTTTCCCTTGTTTGCGCAAAAGCGGCATACTTTCTTGTGAGAGAAAAATTTTCCTTTTCCACGAGCTCCGCGAACTTCGTCTTCACGTCCTGAATCCTGAAGCTGCTCCTGTGTTACATTTGTATTTTCGTTTACTTCTTTTTCGTCTGCCATAATATAGCTCCTGTTTTTAAGAGTTTTTTTTCAAACTGCGGAAACCGAATTAAAACGGAATATCCTCAGGGAAGCCTGCGTTGTCTCCGCCAAAAGCTTCTGAAGAAGGCTCGTATCCACCGCCTGAAGACTGATTTTGAGAATAAGAAGCGCGCTGCTGATAACCCCCGAATGAATCAGAGCCGCCGTTATTCTGATTTCCAGAAGACCTAGAACCCAAAAGCTCAACTGAGTCAGCAAGAATATTTACCCTGCTGAATTTCTGTCCGTCTTTTTCCCATCTGTCCTGGCGCAAAGAACCTTGAACCGCAATTTGTGTTCCTTTTGTAAGATAAGGCTTGATACCTTCCGCGCCTTTTCCGAAATATGAAACATCGAAAAAGTTAGCCTCGCTAATCCACTGGTCTCCGTCTTTCTTGCTGCGGTTTACAGCAATAGAAATTGAAGCGACAGCAGTTCCGCTGTTAAGATACCTTAATTCTGCGTCTCTTGTAAGTCTTCCTACAATAACAACGCTGTTTATATCAGAATTCGCCATAATCTACTCCGGAAATTTTTGTCTTATACGTTCTTTGATTCGATTAAAACAAAAAGATATTTCAAAAGATTGGTGTTGAATTTGAATTTACCGTCAAGCTCAATGATTTTAGCAGGATTCAATTTCACTGTAAAAAGAACAAAGTGTCCGCGCTTCTGCTTTTTTACTTCGTATGTAAGATCACGGTCGCCGAAAACTTCCTCTTTTTCGATTTCCGCGCCGAAACTTGCAAGGTCAGCTCTAAGAGTTTCAAGACCGGCCTTAGATTTTTCTTCCTCTAAAGGAAAGATTGTCATAAGTTCATACTTTCTCATCGTATGTTTCTCCTTATGGTCAGAATGGGAGATGCGTACGCAACTCCAAGGGGTAATTGATATTAGCAGTTTTTGCCCCCCCCCCCCCCCCCCCCTCAAAAAAGTTCAGTATTTTTTAGAAAAATTTAATTTTGCACTAGAGTTTTTATAAATATTCAAGTATACTTTTGCCCATTGCATTTTGAAAAATGCCAAGATTCTTGTTTTTTAG
>CAVKBG010000106.1:0-2113 GCA_963654755.1 Desulfovibrionaceae bacterium | reverse complement strand
AGCCGTGCTCGTTCGCAAGATGTGCCGCCGCCTCAATAACTTTTTCCCTCGTAAGCCCCGCTCGTGGCATAGTTTCCTCCATAAAAAGTCAATGACTAATTTGATTAGTTGTTTTATAACGGCAGAGGATTATTTTGTCAAGAAATAAATCTACATATTTTTTTTACGTTACAGAATTAATATTTTTAATTTAATAGTGTTAAAAAAATTTATAATAAAATGAAAATTACCACAAAAGTGAGGATTTGTCAGAAAGGGAAAAGCTGGCATTGCGTGTGTGAGTTTTTCTGATATTTATGCGAACAGTAATAGATCTTGTTGATGCTTTGTTTTCTTTAGGCTTTCTAAGTTTAATACAGCACCAAATTCTTGGAATACTTCTTCAAATTTTAAAAAGCGGTTTCCCCAATATATCATTGCACATGCCATTGGCGCACCTTTATTTTCCGTGCTGCCTTTCACAAGAAAACGCAGGCGAGTGTCATACAAAAAGCAGACTGCGTCGGCTTCTCCAAATACAAATTCTTTCCAGTGTGTCGTGTTTGTTGCGACAGGAACAAGCGCGATTATCTCTGAATTATAAATTTTATGTGATTGAGTGCATTTTGAAAGCCAGTTTTTTATTGTTGTTCCGCGTGTTCTGTCAGCACCGTAAGGAGGATTTACATATATTGTTTTGAAGTTCCATTCTTTTTCCAAACCGTTATTTTCAGGAAGCAAAAATTCTGTTTTTGCGTGAACGATTGAATCTTTGTTGGAGCAAGGGTCAAGCTCAATTTCATCGTCGAACATTTTTTTTACCGCATTAACATATTTTGGCGGTGTACACCAGTCTTGCGACTGCGAATTAACACTTCTTCCCGCAAAGTCTGTATTGTGTTTAAAGAGTTCCATACACATTTTCCCAATTTTTCTTAGACAATGTTGTCAGCTCGTTCTTTAAATCTGCAAGCGATTTCTTTTTTGGCGAAATTATATTAAACCAGCTTTCAATCTTGGATAAATTGTCATTGAAGTAATCGTAGAGTGCAATGTCACTGTCATAATCCATTTTCACTTTTGTAAAAACATTTCCTTTTTTGTCAGACGAATAACTTTTTTGAAATGCTGATTTTACTGCTGAATATTTTTCTTTTGGAGAAATCAGAAGCTCTGTTATGAATTCAGAAATTCCTTTGTCTGTTAAAAATATAAGCCAGTCATAAGACTGTGCCAAAACTTTTAGCTCTTTATTCGGATTTTCTGATGTGAACCAGTTGCCATGATTGCTTATGACACCGACTGTCAATATAAAATTTTTGAGAAGATTTTTTTCATCAGATTCGATTACTTTGGAAAGTAATTTGTAATAATCGTCAACAATGTAATCGGTGTCCGATTTTTGCAGAAATCCAGCTAAAGTTCCGTCTGATTTTCTGATTCTTTGAAGTGCTGAAACAGTTCTTGCAACATATGAGCCTTGTTTTGCTTTTTCAATAGTTTGAGGGCCTTTTTTGGAGCCTTCCTCTACGCCGACTCTTTTACATTCAAACATTGCAAATGGATTTGAAAAAAGCTCGTACACTGAAAATGAATTTTTTGTTGTATCTACGTATGCGTTTACGGTTTTTGCTTCATTTTCCATCAATGTGCAGGCGTTTCTTATCACATTGTATTTATCAATTAACATTGTTGATTTTTGCTTTGAGTTTGAATCTGACAAATTTAATTCTTTTATAATCGCAGAGCTGCTTATAGGAAAGTTATCCCTTTTATATTCTTTTTCTGCAATTTTTTTATTTCCGTGAAGTGTGAATTCCACGTTATGAGTTATTTCTTTATTTGCGAATTCTGGAAGCGGCCGTTCTATCGCAGCAAAAGTATCTAGTTTCCATGATTTTATAAGATAGAAAGTTATTATTTCAAGAAATGTTCCTAATGCTCTTCCAGCAGCTTTCTTTTTGTCTTTTGTGTAGTTGAAAACATTTTCAGCCAAAAGATTCTGCAGCTTGTCAACGGACTCGTAACTCATGGAGTAAATATATCAGAATTTACTTTTTATGTCATTTCCGTGTTCACCATTTCAGTCTGTAGTCAAAAATTATTGTCAAACTTTATCAGCAGGAATATAATC
>CAVKBG010000105.1:0-2368 GCA_963654755.1 Desulfovibrionaceae bacterium | reverse complement strand
TTGCCGTCATGTCAGCGCCCTGTTTTGCTACGGCTACGAGTTGGCTTTTCAGCGACCGCCGTTTTCCATCCGCTTCTATTTTTTGTTGGCAGCGGAAAGTTTCTTGCGGTAGATTCGCGTTTCTTCGCCATCAATTGATTTTGCCGTCTTAAAAAATTCGTAGCCGTATTTTTCGTAAAGTCCGATGTGGTCAGTTGAAATGTAAACCGCCTCGTGTTCCATGTCAGTTGCAACGTTTTCCGCCCAGTTTAAAAGCTCGCCTGCGTAACGGTGACCGCGGTATTCGGGCGCAGTGTAGACAAAGCCAATCCAAGGTGAAAGTTCCGTGGGCTGAACATCATCGAGCGGCGCAAAAGTGCAGAATGAAACAAGTTTTTCGCCGTCGGTCAAAAGCGGAACAAGCGCGGAATCCCCGACCGTTTCCTTAAGTTTGCCTTCGTTCAAAAGATGGTGCAGAAATTTCGCCGCGCCCCAGTCAGCTTTCGCGATTTCTTCCAGCCAATGCGCCTTGTCATTCGATGTAAAATATTCAATGATTTTCATGCAGTCTCCTCCTCATAAAATTTTCGGCAGAGTTTATCTTATATTCTAAAAATTATAAGTGAAAATATATCCTATCGAACGATAGGCTGTCAAGGGAGAGGAAAAGCGATGAAACGCCGTGTTATTATCAAGCGTGTTTTGTCATTGTCGTGCGTAATGCGATAATCTCATGTGTTGTCAAAGATTCCTGTGTCGTAGCACAGGAATGACAGTGCAATCGCCAACTCTTTTTACATTTCCTCATTGTAATTTTCAAAGAATCATATATAATAGAAGAAATCATACAAATCTACAAACTTTCAGGAGTCAGTTCATGAAGATTAACTACAAATTCCTTACCCCCCCGTGTAATTTTTACAGTATTTTTAACATTATTTCTGCTAACCGGCTGCATGACAGAATCTGACAGCGGCTCGGACGATGACGAGCAGACAACAACGCCTGTAGAAAATCCTTCAACCCCAAGCAACCCTGACGGCGGAAACACAACACCAACAAATCCCGAAACATCAAAAGATTCTGTAACCGCTAATAATGTTTCCGAAGCAATCAAAAATATTCCTGCGGACGGCAATGCTCACACAGTCGCACTTACCGGCGAAATCTCCGCAGATACAATCACGGCAATCCGCAATGCGCTATGTGAAAATTCTGGCGCAAAAATCAATCTTGACCTTAGCGGCACGACCGGGCTTACAGAAATTCCTGACGATGCGTTCTTTGATAAGGATAAAAACTTTGGCTGTGAATCTCTTGCGGGAATTGTCCTTCCAGAAAGTATAACTTCAATCGGAAATGGAGCATTTGCGTTGTGCATGAACCTTACAGAAATAACCATTCCAGACAATGTTAAAACAATAAAATCTTCGGCATTTATTTTATCTATGATTACAAATGTAACACTGGGGAAAGGGGTCGAAACGATAGAATCCGATGCTTTTTCTATGTGCTACTCCCTTACAAAAATAACTATTCCGAGCAGTATAAAGACAATCAGAGACGAGGCGTTTTATGATTGTTCCTCTTCGCTGACCGTGAACTACGACGGCACAACGGAGGAATGGAATGACTTTGCTTCGGATGCTGAAAGAATCGGCAGTGGCAATGAAAAACTTACAAATGCTCCAATCTACTGCACCAACGGCTCACTTAACACAGACGCTGCTTCCGAAATCAAGCGGCTTGGAGGAGGTGAACATACGGTTACCGTTACCGGCGATGTTTCTGCGGATTATCTTGCAAAAATAGCAGAAGCAATCAAAGCTAAAACCTTTAGCGGTACAACAGGAGTTACCGAGATACCAAAAGAAAGTTTCAGTGCTGTTCATGATGCTCTTATTGGAATCATTTTGCCGCAGAGCGTTATATCAATAGGATACAAAGCTTTTTCCGACACATCTCTTTCCGAAATCGTCATACCAGACAGCGTTACAGAAATCGGGGAAATGGCTTTTTATTCTTGCAGCAAACTTAAAAGTGTAAAAATTGGCGAAAAAGTCGCCAGCATTGGTAATCTGGCTTTCGTTGACTGTACAAGCCTTGCGAGCATAGAGATACCGGACAGCGTCACTTCTGTTGGTACTCAAATCTTTCAAAACTGTTCTGCCCTAAAGGACGTAAAAATCGGAAATGGTCTTGCATCTATAAGTAGCAATATGTTCCAAAGCTGTTCTGCTTTGGAGAAGATTGTGATTCCTGAAGGAGTAAAATCTATTGAAAGGAGTGCATTCGACTCGTGCGAAAAGTTAGAGACCATAACAATTCCTGTGAGCGTAACTTTGATAGATTATTATGCATTTGACTGCACAAGCCTTGCCGATGTGTA
>CAVKBG010000104.1:0-2435 GCA_963654755.1 Desulfovibrionaceae bacterium | reverse complement strand
TAAAGATACTCCAGAAAGCAAGGAACTTCAAGGGATTTTTGCGCGGAAAAATTGCCACGTTTGATGTACAATGTTTTCAACTTTCTTTGATGTTCTAAAAACTCTTCTTTACTGAAAATATGTTTGTGTGGGAACTTATGCGAAGGAGCGCAAGGTAAAGCGTGTTGTCCTCCTCTCCTTTTTGTAGACCAAAAGCAAATCTGGCTCCACGTGGCATTCTCTCCAGCCATCGTAGTTTCCGTGCAGCTGATGGTCGCGGTATTTCGGCTCAAGAGGAATGTCCGCCTGAAGCTGCTTGACTACGGTTCTTGTCTTTTCAATTTCATTTTTGCTGAGCTTCTTCATGTCTTTTCTGAAGCTTTTTACGACACGGAGCTCACGCATCGGCATCCGCCGCCTTTTCAAGCTCTTCAAAGTTTTTGTATGTGTCGTATTCTCCCCGGTTGAATTCGGCTATTGCCTCGTCAAGTCCGTTTATGTTTTCCGCATGAGAATTTTTATATAGAAGAAAATCGATGTAGTCTGAAACTTCCGAGATAAGATTTTCTGGAAGCGATCTTACTTTTTTTTCAAGAACCGCTGTTGTCATGCAAAGCCTCCTCGTAAAAGTATACATTTCTTTTTTTTGGAAATCAACTTTTAGCGGAAAAAACAGCTTGAATTGACTGTCATTCCCGAACAACAGATTGCCGGGTCTATGCCCGGCAATGACAAGTTTACTCTCCAGTGCAGTTTACAGTTGTGTTATATGATGACAGGGCGATGTCAACATCTTTAATAAGCGCATCCCACTGCTCTTTTGTGCCGCCGTAGTTTATGGTGAAATCACAGCACCTATCGAATATGTAGTTGCCTATATATGTAATGCTTGCAGGAATCGTAAGTGTTCTAAGGCTTGTGCATCCGCTGAATACACCGTCACCTAGGGATTCAACATTTTCGTGGATTTCGACTGTTTTTAGTGATGTGCATTCACGGAATAAATAGCTGTTTATTGATGTGACGTTCTTGGGAATTGCAATAGATTCAAGCGAACGGCAGTCGTTAAATGTCCTTTCTCCAATGGCGGTAATGCCGTCCGGAAGCTCTATGTTTTTAAGGTTTGTGCATCTGTCAAAAGCAGCACTTCCGATGCTCGTGAGAGTTTTAGGCAATACGATTCTCTCAAGGCTTGTGCAGCTGCTAAAAGCATTGTCTTCAATTGATTTTACATTTTCAGGAATAATCACTTCCCGCAAAGATGTGCAGCCTGAGAATGCGCTACGTTCAATCGTATTCGAGCAGTCAGAAATAACGATTCCGGTGAGATTTTCACACTGATTGAAAACATTTAGGTAAATACTGCCGTCACTAAAGGCAAAAAGCTCAACGTCTTTAAGGTCAAGATAAACCTTCACATCCGGCTTGTTTTTGAGTATGTCCACCATGTCTTTTAGCTCGGCAGGCCAATTGTCTTTATTCGTTACAGGTCCGCTCATGGCAATCCTGTACTCGCCGGGTTCAAGCGTTTCTGCCAGCGCAGGGGCGTTGGCGACTGGCAATATCCACTTTGCATACAGTGTAATATTGCCGCTAGAGCCTTTTGTAATTTCCATTTTTTTGCTTGAATCCGAAAATTCGCCGTCGGTGTACCAGCCGCCAAAGTCAAAATATTCTCTTGAGGGAGATTGGAGCGTTATTGTTTCTGTCTCGGAAGTGTAGCTTGAAGGGTTTCCGTCTGCATTCATTCCGCCGTCAAGTTCGTAGGTGATTGTGTAAGTTTGCGGTGTTTCTGGTGTTGAAGGATTTGTGTTTGAACCGCTACTATCTCCGCCGCTGCCGCCAGTGCCGGGACTTGATGTGTTTCCGCCGTCCGAGTTGCTTGGATTTGAAGGATTTTCAGTTGGCGTTGTTACCTGTTCATCATCCGAGCCTCCGCTTGAGCCGTCGGAACATGAAGTGAATGTGAATGCAAGGCTAAGAGCCAGAACGCACGCTGTACATACACGGGGGGGGTAGTGAAGTGAGTGTTAAATTTCATTTTGTCTCCTAATTAATTGTATGTCTATAATTATAGTGAGTTTATTTGAAATGACAACTTAAACGGCAAAAAAAAGTGAAAAAAATCCGCATGGCAAAGGAGGCAGCCACACGGATTGGAAAAGCCTAACGGCTTTTTATGTACGCTGTCATTTTTTTACAAGAGATTATCGCGTCAAGCACGATAATGACAGGAAAAATCAAGCACGGCAATGATAAGTGTTTTATATTTCTTGACATTTTATGTATAAGTTCCTAATATCTGTTACAGTCCGATTTCGGACGAAGCTGGATTTTCGGGTCAAGCCCGAAAATGACATTGCTCTGTCATTGCACGGTTTGACCGGGGCAATCTGCTTAATTTCGGTTTGCGGAAATGCGCAAGGGATACGGAGGGCGCGGAGCGGACGGCACCG
>CAVKBG010000103.1:0-2483 GCA_963654755.1 Desulfovibrionaceae bacterium | reverse complement strand
AGTCGCTTCTCATGTCGTGGTAGTTCCCGATTTTCCGCTCGTAAATCACAAAATAATCAGGAAGATTTTCAATTGCCACTTTTGCAGAAACTTCCTCAAAACTTGCAAGCCGGGCATTTCCTTCCGCCGCAGAATGAAAAAAATCGTGCTCAATAGAACGACGCGCACTTTCCTTCCTAAAATAAAACGGAGAAATCTTCTGCTGCTTCTTGAACGCCGGAACAAAGTTTGAAGGGCTGATTCCGTAGTCAAGGCAGATGTCGCTGATGGTTCTGTCGCCGGTCTTGAGTTTCAGCGTAATCTGCTCAAGCCGCATCCGTTTGATGAACGAATGCACGCTCTGTCCTGTGTACCGCTTGAATTCCCGGCAAAAATAAAATTTCGACCAGCCGCAAAAGTCCGCCACATCGTCAACCGAAATCTGAGAGGTTAGATGAAGAAGAATGTAGTCAATTGCCTTGTTAATTGTCTCTCGTGGAATCATACCAAAAGATTATAGCAGGATATTTGAGATTGAAAAACAGGCTGTAACTAGTGAAAAATAATTTCATTCACTGTCCGCAGACAATTTTTGCCTGTGAAATAATTTCATGCGTTGCCCAGCTCAGTTTCTGCTCGTTAAATTTTTGCATTGTCCGTCAAAACGTAATTTTCTGTTATGAAATTATTTCATTTGTTCGCCAACGCATTTTCTGCTTGTGCGAAAAATTTCACGCATTGCCCAGTGCGTCTTTTTTAATCTTTCTATTACATAACCATTTCTTCGCCTGTTTTCATTATTTTCATATCTTTTGTAAAAATCACTTTTACGGAAAATTTAAGCCATTTAGAAGGTGTTATTCCGTATTTGCAGCAAGTGATTTTCTTTGAAAGGAATTTTGAAAAAATTGTTTTTTCTTTTTTGGGGATTTCAGTTTTTTTCACATCTTTTTCTTCTGAATAGCCGAATTTTGCCAGCAACTCTGGTGTGATGAATGACGCCACGCTCGCTGTAAACTCGTAATTTTTTGAAATGCTTGTTTCAAATCTTTTGGAAATGACGGTTTCAGTGTAAGTCGATAATTTTGGAAGATTTTCAATTGAAGATTTATTGACTTTCTGCATTTTATAGAGAATTCTTGCCGTGTTAAATGCGTCTGCCAAAGCATTGTGTCTTTGTCCTTTGAATTTTAGGTGGCACAACTTCATTGCCGCATCCAAAGAAAGTGTTTTTTCTGCCCCAAGTTTTTTGCCAAAAGCGATCTGCAGATCGGCAAATGTCTTTAGAAATTCCCTGTATTCGTCATGATTTTTTGCTTTTATGTAGATTTCATTCCAAAGCTGCTTATAATCGCTGTCGCTCCAGCAGAAAGTTGTTATGTCGTCTTTTCCAGCCCAGCAATATAATTTATAAAAAGCTGTTGAAAAAGTGTCAGCATTGGCGACCGTTTCATCCGAGATTCCAGTGAGCTTTGTAATTTCGTCCGTAATGTGGCTGAAAACTGGTTTTACGTAAGATGCGAACTGGCTTATACAGTTAAAATTTTCATCAAGTATAACAGCCCCAATTTGAATCACTTCTCCTGCCATTCCTTTTACTGACTTGCGTTCTTTTGAGGTAAGTTCGTTCATCTCTAAATCAATGCAGATGTAACGTTTTTTCTTTATTATGGGTTCTGTCTTTTTTGCCGATTGCAAGCTTTTCTTGCTTATGTCGTGAAGTCTGGCTGTAGCTTCCTGTTTTTTCAACTTTTTATCCATTTTTAACAATGAACGTTCAAGCCAAAATGGATGGTTTGTCTGCCTAATTAATGCGCCGCACTGTTTTCCAAGACAGTTTTTTGTTTTGAGTTGCCTTGCCGTCAGATATGCTTGATGAAAAGTGCAATAGCCAACGCATCTGCAAAAATAACTTTCGGTATTATAAAGACACGGACAAATTTCCATAGAATCTGCCGGAAATTCAAAATCAGCCATAAAACCTCCGTTGAAAACACTTATCATTTTTGCAAGTCAATTATAATTGGTCAATGCGACAAGGAATGTCGGAGGAAATGAATTATCAGGTGAAATATCACATTGTCGGAACTAAAAATTGAATCAAATAATTAAAAAATACATGAATTTTTATCTTGGAGTGTTGGCTTCCTCGTATTCAACAACAATTTTGCCATCAATTTCTTCAATTTTATTTATGAAATATTTATCGTAATTTGTAGCCATTCGCTCTTTGCCGCTTATAACCATCATTCCATAATCCGCAATAAGCCAGTGGTCATAATCAGTCCAATTTGAAAATTCTTTTGTCATATTAAAATTATACATATTTAGCGAAGGAAAGCAAGCAACTTTGCATGACTACAGGGAGTTTTTGGTAGGGATTGCCGGCTTCTTGGTGGCAAAGAAAAATCCCCACCGGATTACCGGAGGGGGCTTGAAGAGATGTATGGAAAGAAGCCGGCCGCGGCCTATTTTCCCGCCTTAGGGCAGTATCATCGGCGCAG
>CAVKBG010000102.1:0-2588 GCA_963654755.1 Desulfovibrionaceae bacterium | reverse complement strand
TGGACGGTCGCCTACACAAAAAGCATGATGAAGCCGATGGTTCTTTTTACGCTTGCGACAAATTCTGTTTTCGCGTTCCTGATTGCGGCAGCTTACATTCTGGGCGGCAAAGGCGTTTCGGACACGCTGATTTTGAATCTTCTCTTCTATATAATTCTTACTCCGATTCTGACAACAACGCTGATGAAAATCGCTTATTCGGGCGAGGCTTCCATGATTGTGACGGACGCGCTGAACCGCATGAACGAGATTCTTTCGATGAAGCCGCTTGCAGAAAGTGCGTCTCCGAAAATTCCTTTGGATTCTTCTGTTGAATTTGAGGAGGTGAGCTTTTCTTACGATGATTCGGGGAAAAAGGCGTTGGACGGCGTTTCTCTTAAAATCGGCTCAGGCGAGCACGTGGCGTTTGTCGGTCCTAGCGGCGGCGGAAAAACGACTTTGGCTTCGCTGGTTGCGCGGTTTTGGGATGCTCAGCAAGGCTCTGTTAAAATCGGCGGCGTTGATGTGCGCGACATTTCTTCCAAAGAGCTGATGAACGAGGTTTCCTACGTTTTTCAGGATTCAAAGCTTTTGAAAATGTCGATTCTGGAAAATGTGCGGCTTGGAAATCCTGCGGCTTCGCGGGAAGAAGTTTTGGCGGCTTTGGAAAAGGCTCAGTGCATGGACATTATCGCGAAGTTTGCGGACGGAATTGACACGGTGATTGGCGCGAAGGGCGTTTATCTTTCGGGCGGCGAGGCTCAGCGCATTTCGATTGCGCGCGCGTTCCTTAAAAATTCAAAGATTCTGATTCTGGATGAGGCGACCGCTTTTGCAGACCCGGACAACGAGGAAAAAGTTCAGGCGGCGTTCGCAAATCTTTCCAAGGACAAGACTGTGATTATGATTGCGCACCGGCTTTCGACAGTAACGAACGCGGACAGGATTTTTGTGCTGAGCGGCGGAAAAATCGCGGAATCGGGAAAACACGAGGAGCTTGTTTCTGGCGGCGGAATCTACGCGAAAATGTGGGCGGAATACAACAAGGCCGCTGAATGGAAAGTGTGAATTACGTGGTCATTGAGCTTGTCGAAATGACCGAGAGTTCAAAGGAGCAAATATCATGAATTTAGTTTTTAGTACGATGGCATTAATCGGCGGATTATTGTGCTGCGTAGGCGATATGCTGTTCGATTTAAAAGGAACAGGAAACGAAAAATTAGGCACATCAAAAAATATTGACAGCAACTGGAGTAAGATGGCTGAATGGAGATTCGGACTGTCTATTGTATGCGCCATGTTTGGAGTAATCTTAGTAGGCTTTGGATTTTATGCCATAGCAGATATGATTAGAAACAACATCGTGTTATCCAATTTGATTTTAATAACAGGATTTGTTGGTTGCGTAGGCGGTTTGTTTATTCATTCTTTGTTATGCATTCAGGCTGTTATTTATAAAAGAATCACCGATAATGGCAAAGAGAATTTCAAAATCGCAGATAACACGCTGGAAGGATGTTATAAAGCCATATTGCCGCCTTTTATATTTCTGTATTGTATTTTAATGATTGCAGATATATGTGTGGTAATAGCAGTATTAAGCGGAAGTTTAGGCGTGCCAAAATGGATGGGTTTATTAAATGCAATTGTTTTCTTGATTATAGGTGTCATATTCAGAAAAATTAATCCTGATAAATTTCAAGACTTGCCGGGTATCATAATGCCTAGCCTGGGATTAGCAATGATAGGTGTGATTGGAATAGCGGCATATCTATTGAACTAGATGAAATGACCTAAGATAGTGGTTTCGACAGGCTCAACCACCGAATGGGCTAGGGATAGTAGTGGCGGCGAAGCCGTTGTTTTGTGGCGGTTGAGTTTATCGAAACTGGAACAAAACAATGAAACCACGAATAGCCCGGTTTTTGACTGGCTGCCGGAGGCGGGCTGGCAAAAAAGCCCCCGAAAAATGGAGAATAAAAAATGACGATAAACGAAAAATTAAAGCATAAGTACGCTCTTTCGGATTATGGGGCGAGGGGAATGTTGCGCGCGTTTTTGGCGGTTACGCTGGCGAATCTTGTTTTGATGATGCCGGTGGGGCTTTTGTACGTGCTTGTGCGGAACTTGCTTTCAGGCTCGGTTTCTGCGACCGCGCTTCCGTTTTTTGCATGCGGAATTGTGGTGGCGTGCGTTCTGATTGTTCTGACGACGGTTTTTCAGTACCGCTCCACATTTTTGACGACTTACGTGGAAAGCGGAATCAGGCGGCGCACTCTGGCGGAAAAGCTGCGCAAATTGCCGCTTTCATTCTTTGGAAAAAAGGATTTGGCGGATTTGACCAGCACGATTATGGGAGACTGTGCGGTTTTGGAAACTGCCTCTTCGCACTGGATTCCTGAGCTTGTCGGTTCGCTTGTTTCCACGACGATTGTTGTGCTGAGCCTTTTCTTTTTTAACTGGAAGATGACGCTTGCCGCCGTTTGGGTAATGCCGGTGGCGTTTGTGATTGTGGTTTCCTCGCGGAAGTTTGAGCACAAGGTGAGTTTGAAGGGAATGAAGTACAAGATTGCGTGCGCAGACGGAATTCAGGAAGGGCTTGAGACTGT
>CAVKBG010000101.1:0-2606 GCA_963654755.1 Desulfovibrionaceae bacterium | reverse complement strand
GCGATGGCAACTGCAAGCCAGAGATTTTTCTCGTTTGAAATGGGGAAAGGAAATGAGGCTGGACTTGCGCATATATTTTCCGTCACACTCACAATTTACGCTTTTCTTTCCATTATAATCGTTATTTTTGCGGAAACTTTGGGGCTGTGGTTCGTATGCAAGAAACTTGTGATTCCACCAGAAAGAATGACTGCTGCAAAATGGATTTATCAGTGTGCGGTCATTTCTTTCCTGTTCACGATTATGACTACTCCGTATATGAGCGCAATAATCGCCCATGAGAATATGAACGTCTATGCTTATGTGAGCATTGTGGAAGTATTACTAAAACTTGGCGTTGCATTCGCCTTAAAAATAACTCCATTTGACAAGCTCGTTTTCTACGGAATTCTTCTTTTGTGTGTGTCGGTTATAAACACCGGGATTTACCGTTTTTACTGTAAAAAGCATTACAAGGAATGCAAATTTAAGCTTTTGTGGGATAAACAAAAGTTTTTAGAAATGTTCAGTTATGTGGGCTGGAACCTTTTTGGAAGCGCGGTCGGCGTGTTCAAAAATCAGCTTGTAAATATTCTTTTGAACCAGTTTTTTGGTGCGGTAGTCAATGCGGCTCGTGCAATCGCTCAGCAGGTTAGTGCGGCTGTTATTAGTTTCAGCCAGAATTTTTCAACAGCAATTCGTCCTCAGATTATAAAGACTTATGCGGCGGAACAAAAAGAAGAATGTCTTGTTTTAACTTTTCGCGGCTGCAGAATGACATTTTTTTTGATGTATATTTTTACTCTTCCGCTTGTTCTTGAAATGCCGTTTGTCTTGAATGTGTGGCTAAAAAATCCTCCTGCAAACGCAGTGATTTTTGCAAGTCTTGTTTTAATTGACGCATTGGTTGATTCGGTTAGTTATCCGATTATGACGCTTGCCCAGGCGACAGGAAAAATAAAACTTTATCAGGGTGTTGTTGGTGGAATCCTGCTTTTAAATCTTCCTGTAAGTTATGTGCTTTTAAAGTGCAGGCTTCCTGCTTACAGCGTGCTTGTTGCTGGAATCTGCATTACTTTTATTGCGTTTGTTGTTCGTCTTTTTATTGTAAAGATTCTGACTAGCTTTTCTCTCCAGCGTTTTTTTGTAAGTGTCTGCATTCCGATTGTTTTAGTTGCTTTGCTTTCTGCTGTTGTTCCTTTTTTTGCTCGTTTTTTTATTAAGGGCGAAATTTTGAATTTTATTTGCACAGTTTTTTTGTCTGTCAGTTTTACTGCTGTTTTTGTCTTTTTTGTTGGAATGAGCAAAGCGGAACGAGTTTCTGTTGTGAACATTGTAAGAAGGAGAGTTGTTCATGCCTGATTTACCAACTTTAAAATGCTCCGGCTGTGGCACGTGCGCTCAGATTTGTCCAAAGTCTGCAATTTCTATGGTTTTGAACAATGAAGGTTTTTTGTATCCGAAAGTTGATTCAAATTTATGCGTTGAATGTAAGCTGTGCGAAAGGACTTGCCCGGTTTTAAACGTAAAAAGTTCAACAGATTTTATAGAACGAAAAACTTATGCTGCAATCTGCAAGGATGAAAATCTCCGCATGGAAAGTTCATCTGGCGGAATGTTCACGCTTCTTGCAGAAAAAGTGATAAATGACGGCGGTGTTGTTTTTGGTGCTGAATTTGACAGCGATTTTTCTGTAAAGCACGGCTGGACAGATTCTGTTGAAGGTCTTAAAAGATTCCGCGGGTCAAAATATTTGCAGAGCCGAACAGAAAACACTTTTTTTGAATGCAAAGAATTCCTTGAAAGCGGAAGAAAAGTTTTATACACGGGAACTCCGTGCCAGATTGCAGGGGTAAAGTCATTTTTAAGAAAGGAATATGAAAATCTTTTGACAGTTGAGCTTATCTGCCATGGTGTTCCAAGCCCGTCATTATGGCAGAAATATATAAAATTCCGCGAAAAAAAATCCGCTTCGCGGATCGTGAAAACAGCTTTCAGGCGGAAGAATGCCGGCTGGAAGCTGTTTTCACTATCATTCACTTTCGCGAATGATAGTGAATTCAGCCTGCCTATGTCAAAAGACAAATATCTTTGCCTTTTTCTAAAAGATAATGCTCTCCGCGAAAGCTGCTATCAGTGCCAGTTCCGCAAAGATAATCACAAGGCAGACATAACTATTGCAGACTTCTGGGGAATTGAAAATGTTCTGCCGGAATTTTTTGACGACAAGGGAACAAGCTTAGTAATCACCCAGAATCAAAAAGGAAATGATTTTTTTGACAGTGTAAAAGATTTGTGCCGCTATAAAGAAGTTGATTTTAACGAAGCAATAAAATCCAATCCGCAATATTTAAAAAGTTCAGTTCGCACTAAAAAAAGAGACAGATTTTATAAAAACTTTGAAAAGACTTCGATAGACACTCTGTATAAAAAATACGGACGCGATTCTTTTTATAGAAGAGCAAAGAATTTTATAGAAAGATGTATAAAGTTCTGCCTTGTAAAAACAATAGGCGAAGAAAACTTTACAAAACTAAAGACAAGGAGGAATGCTGAAAAGAAAAGTTGATTTATAAAAAACTGCAATTTTGCAGGTGTTTTTACTGTTCTTTGACATTTCTAATTTT
>CAVKBG010000100.1:0-2825 GCA_963654755.1 Desulfovibrionaceae bacterium | reverse complement strand
AAAATAGAAAAAATTAGCTTTTTCATAAAGATTCCTCCTTGATTTGTTTGTAAAACTGCATGGATTACCGGGTCAAGCCCGATAATGACTACTCAATGTCATACTCCGGCTTGACCGGAGTATCTATTGCAGATTCCCGCATCAAGTGCGGGAATGACAGTAAAATTTTTGTCCGTCAATGACAGTTGTTTTTGTCATTATCCGGCTTGACCGGATAATCCGCATTAACAATTATCTATCTTTATAATTATGATTCAAAAAAGTTGATTTGTCAGCATTCGAGGGCATTTTTTTTGATTTTTTTTATTGCGCAATCTGTTGCTCACTTTTTGATTTGTGAGGTTTTGTTATAAAAATTTTCCTAGATTTTTTGAAACTTCCGTGGTATCATTTTTATAAACAAATCAACACGTGTAAATACTGACGGAGAAAAACATGACTTCATATTCTTTTGACAATAAAAGCCTTTTTAAGGGCGAAAAAAGATGGTTTCCGATTATGGGCGAAATCCATTATTCACGCTATCCGGACAGCGGATGGAAAGAGGCTCTTCTAAAAATGAAAGAGGGTGGCGTGGACATTGTAAGTTCATACGTAATTTGGATTCATCACGAGGAAATTGAAAATCAGTTTGACTGGACTGGCTGGCGCGACCTGCGGAAATTTGTTCAGACTATAAAAGAATGCGGGCTTTCAATGATTTTGCGCATCGGACCTTGGAGCCATGCGGAAGTTCGCCACGGAGGATTCCCGGACTGGCTTCTTGCAAAATGCCCTGACGCGCGCAACACAAACGACGAAAAATATTTTGCCGAAGTTGAAAAATTCTACAAGGCGATTTACGAGCAAGTGAAAGGTTTGCTTTTAAAAGACGGCGGTCCGATTATCGGCGTTCAGATTGAAAATGAATTCGGCCATTGCGGCGGACTTACAGGCGAGGCTGGAGAAGCGCACATGAAGCGTCTTGAAAAAATGGCGCGTGAAATTGGCTTTGATGTTCCTTTGTACACTGCGACTGGCTGGGGCGGTGCTGTTACCGCTGGACTTTTGCCTGTTATGGGCGGCTATTGCGAAGCTCCTTGGGATCCGCGCATTACAGAAATTGAACCGAGCGGAAACTACGTGTTCACTTACGAGCGCAACGACCACGCGATTGGGTGCGACTTTGGGCTTGGCGAAGGAATCACATTCGACATGACAAAATATCCGTATCTTACTGCGGAACTTGGCGGCGGACTTCAAGTTACTTTAAAGCGTCGTCCGATTGCTCAGCCAAAAGACATTGGTGCGATGAGCCTTGCAAAAATGGGAAGCGGCTGCAATCTTCTTGGCTACTATATGTATCATGGCGGACAGAACCCGGAAGGCAAACTTACAACTCTTGAAGAAAATATTGCGACTGGCTCTTTGAACGACATGAGCATAAAGAACTACGACTTCCGCGCGCCGTTGGGACAGTACGGACTTCCAAACGGAACTTACGGCGAAATAAAATTGTATTCACTTTTTGCGCACGACTTTGGAGAATTTCTTGCTTCCACAGAAACTGACTTGCCTGAATCAAATCCTGTTACGCCGGAAAACTTTTCTGACTTGCGCACAAGCTGGCGTTACAAGGAATGCGAAAAATGCGGAAAAAAACGCGGCTTTGTTTTTGTAAATAATTATCAGCGCAGAAGAAAAATGTCTGAACATAAAAATGTTGTTCTTGCTTCCACAGAAAAAAGCGGCGCGGACATTAAGTTCCCGGCAATCGATGTTGCGGACAAAGACTTTTTCTTTTTGCCGTTCAACATGAAAATTGCGGACGGACTTTTAAAAACTTCACTTGCAACTCCGCTTTGTGTTTTAAATAATCAGCGCAAAGTTTATGTTTTCTATTCTGCTGCAAAACCTGCCGGTGCTCAGGCTGAAAAAAATTCCGGCGTTTGTTCTGCAAAGGACGCTTCATCTTCTCTTTATCAGTTTGAAGGCGAAGTTCCTGACTGCGACATTGTAACTCTTTCACGGGAAGATGCGCTGAATGCTCACAAAGTTTTTGCGAACGGAAAAGAATATCTTGTTGTGACGGATTCAGTTTTGTTCCAAGATAATCAGAATGGAAAAACAAAACTTGAATTTCAGGACTGCAAAAAAATTTCATTCAAGGCGTTCCCGGAATTTGAAAAAGTTCCAGAAGGATTTTCTGCAAAAAAATGCGGCTGCGGATTCACAGTTTACACTTGCGAGCAGGACGCTGCGGAATCTCCAAAAGTTTCGTACCAGAAAATTTCAGAGAATGAAAAAACTGCGGTTTATAAAATTTCCGTGGAAAGCTGGCAAGACGGACTTGACGATTTGTTTATTGACATTGGATATGCCGGAAACTGCGCGCGCCTTTACGAAAAAGGAAAGCTCATTGACGACGGAATTTTTGTTGGCGAAAATTATCCTTGGAGCATCGGTCTTAAACGCTACGGAAAAAATGCGCATGAGTTTACACTTGAAATTGATGCGCTCAAAAAAGACGCTCCGATTTTTATAGAAGAATGGCCGGATTTTGCTGGTCAGGATTCGCTCAAAAAAGTCAACGGAATAAAGGCGAGAGCTTTTGTAAAAGTTTCTGTTGAGCTTTAAAAATGAACTGCTTTCAAAATTCATTTGGACTTTGAAAGCGTTTTAAATTAGTCCTCCTTCATCATTCCCGGATTTGCTTTTTGGTCATTGTGGCAAGTTCGGGGATGATTTTTTTATGCAGGGAGAAAGCAAAATCACTTTTCTTCAACTTTCCCCTTCATTGCAAATTATCGGCATATAAATTACAATTGGGCGTATGGCAAAGACTG
>CAVKBG010000099.1:0-3075 GCA_963654755.1 Desulfovibrionaceae bacterium | reverse complement strand
TGATTTCTAAGGCGGCGTCTCCCGAACTCAAACCAGCTTGCTGGAATCTTGAAAATCGGGAGGACTTGCGTATGACTTTAGAGCTTGTTTTGGCGGCAGCAACAATCATAAGTTGCATTGCTGCTGTTGCAAGTGCAGTTATCGCAACCCTTTCTTACCTAAAAAATAAGAAGAGTTAAAAAGTAAAGCCGCCCTTATAGTTTTCGAAGCTAGGACGGCTTTGTACCAAACTAGTGGAGACGACCGACAAAAATCGGGCATTTCCTTTATTTCAATATACTACAGAAAAACGCTTTCGTCAAACAATTCTGTGATTAATCTGACGTGATTGCAATGTCATTCCCTTGCTTGACAAGGGAATCTCTTTTACTCCCCTGTGTAGTTGTAAACAATATTTGCGCTGGTGAGTTTATCGTTGTAAACATCGATTGTGATTTGCACCCACTGTTCTTGCGTGCCTTTGTAGTTTACAGTTTTTAGGCTGACACAATCTGCGAATGCGTAAGCACCGATAGAAGTCAGGCTTACAGGAAGCGTTATTGTTTTAAGATTTGAACAATCATAAAATCCGAAATTCTTAATAGTTTTTACATTGTCAGGAATTACAATTTCTTCAAAGCGATTGTTGTTCCGAAAAGCTGATATTCCGATAGTTTTCAAAGAATTAGGCAGAGTTAATCCGCTTAAACGGGAGTCATAAAAGGCTTCCTCAGAAATTTCTGTAAGCTCAGTTGCGGAAGAAAGGTCAAGACTGATATATCCACACCATCCTCTTCCGGTCGTTTTTGATTTTATCGCTGTTCCTATTTCTTTCTGTTGTTCCGCAGTCAATGTTTTATCGGTAATTTTTATCATATAGGCATTCCGATTTTCCAAAGTTCCGCCTTCCAATGTTGTGATTACTGCGACTGCTACGCTTGCAGGAACTGTTACGTCTTTCAGCGCGGAACAGTTTGAGAATGCGTTATCGTCAATGGTTTCCACTCCGTCTTCGATTGTAAGAGCGGAAAGTGAACTGCAATTGCCGAATGCATTGCTGCCTACGGTTTTTACAGTGCCCGGAATCACAATGCTTTCAATTCCGCTGTTCTCAAATGCACTTATGCCGATTTTTGTTACTGATGCGGGGAATACAAAGCCTGTAAGGTTCGTGCAGTTCTGGAACGCATAATACTGAATTTCTTCTGCTCCGGTTGTGCCACTTAGGTCAACTGTGAGTTTTATATCGGACTTTTCACTAACTGCTACGGCAATCGTGTTTATATCGTCTTCGGAGATTTTGCCGGCAAGCTTGATTTCGGTTGTTCCTGCCTCAATTGCCGCTAATATGGAATTACACGTTACTGTCCACTTTGCGTAGAGTTTGACGTCGCCTGTTACAGCACCTGCACTCCAGCCATCCCACTCGTAGTCGGAAAAGTCTGCTTTGATGTACCAACCTTTAAAATCATAGAATCTGCGTTCTGGGGCGTAAAGCGTTACCTTTTCGGTTTCGATGTTGTATTCAGTAGGATTTTCGCTAGAGTTCTGCGCCGGGTTCAGCACGTCGCCGTTCAGGACGTATGAGATTGACCAGTTGCCTGCAAGAACCCATTTTGCAAAGAGCGTTACGGTATCGCCATTTCCTGCCGTCAAGTCTTTGACTTTTTCGCCCGGTTCGTAGGTTGTGCCTATTCCGTCTGTGAAGATGCACCAGCCCTTGAAGTCGTAGCCGGTTCTTGTGAATGTGCAGTCTGGAAGAGTAACTTCCTCGCCGGATTTTGCCGTGATGTCAGCAGGAGAAGTTCCGCCATCTCCACCATTAGAACAGAATGTTATTGTGTAGGAAATTGAAGTGTTTTCTATTGGATTTGTTGCTTGTCCGTTATCATCGTCTGAGCCGCTGTCAGATTCTGTCATGCAGATGGTAAGCAGTACCAATGTTAAAAATAATGTAAAAATTACACGGGGGGGGGAAGGAATTTGCGGTTGATTTTCATGAACTGACTCCTGAAAGTTTATAGATTTGTATGATTTCTTCTATTATATATGATTGTCTGAAAATTACAATGAGGAAATGTAAAAAGAGTTGCCGGGAGTTTTATGTGGCATAGTGCTCATTGAGTTTGTCGAAATGAGTTCTTGAATATGGTGGTTATCCTACGGGCGCAAGCTACGACAAGCTCAACCACCGCATTGTTTTGTGTATGAGATTACTGACCGAGTTTGCTTCGCAAACATCACGGGTCGGTGCACGGCAATGACACGGTGCTCTGTTATTCCATTGCTTGCGTTTCTCTGTCATTCCCCGGCTTGACCGGGCAATCTGTACATAATTATACGAGAGATTGTCGGATCAAGCCCGATAATGACAGGTTTGTTTGTTATTCTCGCACTTGATTTCTATGTCATTCCTGTGCTACGACACAGGAATCTATTCCCAGTCAGAACTCAAATCTTTGTAGTCGGGATTTTCTTTTTCTATGAGTTTATTTTTCCAAGAACGTTTCCATTTCTTTAAATTCTTTTCGCGTTGAATTGCGGCTTTTACATCGGAACATTCTTCGTACCAAACGAGTTTTGACACATTGTATTTTTCAGTAAAACCCGACAACAGTTTGTTTTTATGCTCGTAAATTCGCCGCTCAAGGTTATTTGTAACGCCAATATAGAGAACGGAATTTGTTTTGTTGGCAAGAATGTATACGTAATATTTGTTCACAATTTTGAAATTACAAGAAACGGATTATCGGGTCAAGCCCGATAATGACAAAAAAGGTTAAACCCGACAATGTCTGTCCGCCATATTGTCATTCCCTTGCTTGATTTTTTTGTGTCATTCCCGCACTTGATGTGGGAATCTATGTTTTTTTATATAAGATTGCCGTGTCGGTGCACGGCAATGACAGGCTAGTTTTATGTCATCTTCGGGCTTGACCCGGAGATCTATTGCAGGGAATTATTGCGTCAAGTCCAACAATGACAGTAATGCAAACCCGATGAGAAAATCAAACCGCGCTAGCTCACTTCCTCAGTTTTCTAACAATCCGCAGAGCCGCCTCAATGTGCATTATCCAGTGGCGCGAAAACGGCATT
>CAVKBG010000098.1:0-3256 GCA_963654755.1 Desulfovibrionaceae bacterium | reverse complement strand
AAAAATCTTGGCGCGCAAAAGCTCTACATATCAGCCCATTCGTCAAAGGAAAGTCAGGCGGCGTACAAGGCTTTGGGCTGCGTTCCGGCTAGTGAAGTGAACGAAAAAATGGCGACGGAAGAACCGTTCGACATCCAGATGGAATTTGTGCTGAAGTAGAAAAAATTATCAGAACGTGCAAATATAGGTGATGGGGATTTTTACTGATAAAAGAAAAAATGAATTTATGAAATCACGGGTCAACTATATCGACAACTTAAGAACGGTTACGGTATCATTACTAATCATTTATCATGCAGCCATGGCTTACAATTCCTGGGGCGAGGCGAATTATATCTTCTTTGGAAGAGTCAATCCCATTGCATCAATAGTGGTGTTCATGTTGCCCTGGTTTATGCCTGTCATGTTTTTGCTCGCCGGAATGTCCGCATCATTTTCAATGAAAAAAAGAGGATATGCGGATTTTATCAAAGAAAGATTTCAAAGATTGGGCATACCATTTCTATTTGGCGTTGCATTTATCAATCCAATATTAAGCTTTATCGCAGATAAATCGCATAATGGTTATGACGGAAGTTATTTTGAGCATTATTCGGTATATTTTACCAGATTCACGGATTTAACAGGGTATGACGGTGGATTTACGCTTGGTCATTTTTGGTTTATAGCGGTATTGATTGTGATTTCCTGCATAGGCTGCGGCGTGATCAAGATCATTAACCGTGCGGTCGGGAATAACAGAAATGCGATGCTTATCATAAACATCATACTTATGCTCCTTGCGGTTGCTTCGTTTGATATAACGCTTTGGAGCAAGAAGATTCCCACATATTTGTGCATATATTTGCTTGGATATTATTTATTCAGCAAGCAGGATTTCATAGAAAAGCTTGTAAAATTCAAGTGGTTGTTTGCCGTTGCATTTGCTCTGTTTTCAGCCATGAATGTGGTTTTGTTTGTGTATGTTGAAGATTATCAATTACTGAATACGATTTGCAATTACCTGTCATTTGCGACAGGGATTCCGGCGTTCATTTGTTTTGGAAAGACGTGTCTGGATTACACCGGCACACTCAGCAGATACTGCGCAAAATTGTCATATATGTTCTATATTGTCCACTTTCCAATCGTGGTTTTGTGCCAGTACTTTATTTCTTTGACAGGGGTAGGAATTATATACAATTTCGTTTTATCCCTTGTACTGTCAACAGTTGTAACGTGCAGCGCTTGTTACGTGATAGATAAGACTGCGATAAAGAGAAATTATTGGAAAAATATTTGAATCCTTTCTGCTGTTGTTTAAAACTACTGCTTATTGACAGCCGAAAGGCATAACTATTGACTGTCAATAAGCCTGCTTATCGCCTCCCGAAAGGGAAGCCTATCAGCATAATGATATGCCGCCTATCAGCCTAATGATAGGCACTCTATCCGTATAACGACAGGCGGCGAATCAGCAATTCTGCAACAGAGCTCCAGGCCAAGCCCTAAGATGACAAGCTTCCTTTTTGTCATTGCCGTACTTGATGCGACAGTCTCTTACGTGAATGCAGATTGCCCGGTCACGCCGGGCAATGACAATAAAAAACAAGTGCGGGAATTACAATGGAAGGTTCGCTGGGTAATGGCAAGGAAAAGTATGCCGGAAAATTACAGTCTGTGTCTTGCAGTTCCCGTGCTTTGCTTTTTTGTCATTATCGGGCTGCTCCTTGCGATGTTTGCGAATCAAATTCGGGCAGCAATTTCGTCAACCTGTCATTGCCGCGTCAAGCGCGGCAATCCCGATATAATCCTACTTTCTTTCCAGCTCCTCCTTTTCAAGCACGCGGATTGAGCGGCTTGTTCTGAATATCATGCAGACTGCAACTCCGGCGAACGCAATCACAAAGAAGAGCATCGCCGCGCCTGAGCCTTTTCCGATTCCAAAGACGCGCTCAAGAAATGTGCCTGCCGCGAATCTTGCCATGAACGGCTCGAACACTTTGTCCACAAGAAATCCGCCTAAGAAATATCCCGCCGGAATCGTGAAGAACTGGAACGTGTTACGCACCGAATAGACCCGCCCTTGAATCTCGTCCGGAACGCGAAGGCGCATGATTGCGTCAAGATTCGTGCTCATCATTGGAACTACGATGTAGCCCAGAAATCCGCCGACGCACCACACAAGAGGCGAATGTCCCAGCGCAAGCATGATGTTCTCCGTTCCCATCGAAATGAACAGGCACAAAAAGATTGTCCGCACGCGGTTTTTCGGAGCCGGAACTGCCGACGCAAGAACGCTTCCAATCAGCATGGAAATTCCGATTACCGAGTTCACCATTCCAAGCGCCTTTTCTCCGCCGTAAGACCTTGAGAGAACCATCGCAGGAAGTGCCGCGCTGTAAATCGAAGCAATCAGGTTGATTGACGAAAGAAACATTATCATGCAAAAAAGTCCGCGCTCGTTTTTAAGGAATGAGATTCCGCCTTTTACCGAGTCCATGAGGTTTGGTTTTTCAGCCTGATTTTCTGAAGACGATTCCGTGTTTCTGTCTGGTTCAGGAATTTTTATGGCGAGCGCAAGGACAAGGAACGCCGCGGAAAAAGTTGCAAGGTCGATGGCGACAACCGCAGTCAGCCCGAAAAGTCCGATGACCGCAGTCGCAATGACCGGCACGAAAATCGAGTTGAGGGCATTTGAAAAGTAGCGAAGTCCGCCCACGCGCTGATAGTGCTGCTTCGGCAGAATCCGCGAGACTGCAACCTCCGAAGCCGGCGACTGGACCGTATTCATCAGTCCGTTCACCGCGTTTATCAGGTAAAGATGCCAGATTTCAAGAAGCCCGTTTTTGAGCAGGATGAACATCACCACAGTTGAAACCGCCGCAACCGAATCGCAGACGAGCATTGTGGCTTTCTTGTTCCACCTGTCGCTGAGTGCGCCGGCAAAAATGCTGAGAATCACATAAGGCGTGTAGGTTGAGACCATCAGAAGGGCTGTCATGAGCGCAGAGCCTTTCTGCGTGTACGACCAGATGACAAGCGAATATGAAGTCATCGCGCTTCCGAATGAAGAGAAGGACTGTGTAATCCACAAAAGCAGGAACGTCCTCATTTCCCGCAGGATTTTTATAAAATTTTTCATAAGACTTTGCTCCATTTGATTTCAGTTTTCTGATGAAACACAAAGCCCAAGAGCAGAAACTACTCCGTACAAACTGCCCTAAAAGACTTTGCACGGAGACATTGCAATACAAAGAATCACGGTCTACCTCCT
>CAVKBG010000097.1:0-3266 GCA_963654755.1 Desulfovibrionaceae bacterium | reverse complement strand
GTGCAGAAGAAAAATCTATCACACGCAAAGGAAAAAACTGGTACATAAAAACAGACGGCTGCACAATCACGGTGAACGCGTTCAGCTACACAGTGATTACGACGCACAAGGAGGAAGAATAAAATAAAACCAGTTCATAACTCACAACAGAATGCTGGCAAGAAAAAATGAAAAAGCAAGCCACATTTGTTTCTTCGCATTGAATTCTGAATAAAAATGAGATATTCTTGCAATGTAAATATTCCGTCAATTCGCAGGAACATAATCTGTTCATAAAAATACATCAGCCATACTTTAGGAGGAATTATGAAAAAAATCAAAGTTTTTGCCGTAGTCGCAATGCTTGTGGCATTTACTATAACGGGGGGGGGATGCAATTTTGACGAAAATATTTTTGGCAACAACAATGAAACCTCATCCAGCGGAAATGAAAAAGAACTAAATCCAGATAATCCGCTAGGAACAAATGACGATGAAATAGTTGTAATAGACCTTGATACAACGAGCCAAAGCGAAATCAATGAAATCAGTTTCAGACAAGGAATGACATACAAAGTGAAAGGCTCAAACGGCGGCGTAAAGTTGACCAAGCTTTTTTCCAGAATGGGAGACTTGGAATTTTCAATAAATGTGGATTTGTCCGACTTACAGATTACCCAATTTACTGACAGTCTCGGCTGTCATTCATGCATACAGAAGTTAGCTCTACCAAAGACGTTAAAAACAATGGGAACTTTCTCATTTTTGAAAAACAACACATTGAAGTCTATTGTATTTTACGACAAGCTGATTGATTTGGGCGGATACGGATTCATGGCGCAAAAACTGGAATCGATTCACGTGATCGGCGACAATCCTATCTATAAAAGTATTGACGGTGTTTTGTATGCAAAGTACACCTGGAAGAACGCGTGGTACTTATGCCAATGCCCGCTCGGAAAAACAGGAGAAGTCAACATTGAAGAAGGAACTGTCGCGGTCGTCGGAGGAGACGGACAGGGATTCGGTTCAGGGATAACAAAAATCGTCATTCCGCTATCGGTGACGGAAATATCTGACGGAGCGTTTGAAAAGGCAACAAACGCCACAATTTACGTTGCATTCAAGAAAACCGCGCCGGAAGGCTGGGCAGATGACTGGAACAAATACTGCAAAAAAGTCGTTTACAATCAAAACGGTCCTGACACTCCTTCTGTTTCAGAAAATGAAGAAAATGCGTCTTGGACATGGGAAGAAAAGAGAAAAGCACTTACCGCTTCAAATTTAGATTTATTCACAGAAGATGAAATAAATGTTTACTATTACTGCAATCTGGCGCGTGTGAACGGCAGAAAATTCCTTGAGCTTGTCGCAAAACCTTATGTGGCAGACTCCAAAAACGGCTATGACGAAAACGACACTTATGTGCAGTCGCTTTACACGGATTTGGAGATTTTATCGGATGACCTTCCGATGTTGTCTCCTGACAAAGATTTGTGCGAAGCAGCTGCAGCTCATGCTGAGGACATGATAACAAACGACATTTTTAAGCACGATTCTTCTGACGGAACGAACTGTTTTACAAGAATAAAGAAATATTACAAGGGTTCATCTTATGGTGAAAATCTGGCGGCTCGGACAAACGGAACCGCATTGCAACTTGTAATGGATCTGCTCATAGACAAAGACGTTGAAGGAGCCGGGCACAGAAAAAACATCCTGAACAAGAGTTTCAGAGCGATGGGTGTTTCGGTAAAGACAGGACATCCGACTTATGGAACTGTTTGCGTTCAGGATTTCGGAGACAGCGTACTAAATCCGTCCGAAAACTAAACTCTACAACATGAAAGGAAATATCCGTGAATGCTGATTGCAATGTGGACTCTGGCAAGCTCGAAAAATTCATTTTATATTCCAATGATTTTCAACTTTGTAATTTTTCTGGTGAACAATTTGTACGACTTTTTCAGCCGGAAGAAACTCCGCCGAATTCAAGAAGAAGGAGAAAACACACTGACGAACTAATAAAATTATTCCGCAGACAGAAATATCATATTTTCACGAAACGGAATAATTCCGAAAGCCAAAAAAGTATTTTGCCATCAATCGGAATAATTCCACAAGCCGAAAAAGTACTTTGTCACTAATCGGAATGATTCCGCAAGCCGAAAAAGTATTTTGCCATCAATCGGAATGATTCCGCGAGCTGAAAAAGCATTTTGTCATCAATCGGAATAATTCCGCAAGGCAAAATAACATTAAATCGCCCTGCGGAATTTTTTCTTCACTGCAAAAATTCTTCCAACTGTCAAAAGTCGGCTTCAAAAAGTCCATGCTTTATGCAGTAGGCGTAGACTCTGCATTTTCCGGCGTTTCGGAATCTTGTTTCTGCGTTTTGTTCCGGGTACATTTTTGCAAACTCAACCGAGTCCAAGCGGACGCAGGCGAACCAGGAAATGTAGTGCGATTTTGTCATCTCGTGGTTCATGCGGACAAAAATCTCGCCGCCGTCTTTTTGCACAACTATTTTGTGGTTTTCAGCCGGATGAAATTCATTTTCAGAATTTTCTCCCGGATTTTCCGCTCGCAATTCGGGCTTTTCAGATTCCGCCGGTTCGTCTTCAACTTCAAGCGGAGGAAGCTGGATTCCGCAGCAACTTACACAAGTCTTTCCAACACTAAAAATCGTGTTTCCGCAGACCGGGCAGACGTAAAAATTCGACTTTGAAAGATTCGCCGACCTGTTGCCGTTTTCAATTTCTGCCCCGGAAAAAAGTTCCGCAACCGAAACTCTCAGGATTTTCGCAAGCGGCTCAAGGAAAATTATGTCTGGAAATCCCCGACCCGTCTCCCATTTTGAAACCGTTCTGTCGCTAACGCCCAAAAAGTCCGCAAGCTGGCTTTGGGTCAGTTTCAGTTTTTCGCGAAGCCGCTTTATCACAGAACCTGTAACATATTGATTCATATTTATCACCTCAAAAAATAATCTAAGACGTCTTGAAAGCAGTCTACATCATTTTCCGCCGGCAACCTACATACTTATCGTAGAGAGTGCTCATTGACAAAACTAATTTAATTAGTTTAATGTAAAAAAAAAATCACCTTGGAGACATAAATGAAAAAAATAAGAATTGAAACCGACCGCCTGATTATACGCAACTATGAAGAAAAAGATTTAAACGATTTGTACGAATACCTTTCCGATGAGGAAGTCGTGCGTTTTGAACCTTACAGCGCGTTCACCCTTGAAGAAACAAAGAAAAATCTTGAATGGCGAATTTCTTCCG
>CAVKBG010000096.1:0-3364 GCA_963654755.1 Desulfovibrionaceae bacterium | reverse complement strand
TCTCCTTCCTCTCTCACAGCTTCCCTGTAGAACCACAATTCTTCCGGGCATTTTTTTATTATGTGCGTTTTTATTCTCTCTGCTTCGCGCGTGTTTCCAGCCCGTTTAGAAAGATGGAACAGTTCCAAGTCGCGTTTTAGGCGCAGTTCTTCTGCAAGGTTTGTGCGGTCTTCAAAGTCGGCTTCCGTAGCAAGCTCAACCGACTTGTTGTAGTAGCGGGCGCATTTTTCCGCATTGTTTTTTATGCGCGCCTGATAAAGTCCGAATGTGGCGCACATATAGCAGTTTGCCGTAACATTGCTTAAAAAAATATCAAGAATTTTTCCGTCAAGATTTCCGCCGGATTCAAGCCTTGAATACACAAGGTTGTTAAAGAACAATGGCAAGTCTTCATGAGTTTTTCTATATTCATAAAAAAGTTTTTCAAGCTCAAAGGAACATTCCGTAAGAATCGCAGGATTATATGAAACATCTGCAAAAAGCCTGATTTTCGTGTTCAATATGCAAACCTTTACTTCCGCCATATCTTCTGCCTGGGCGTTTTTTGTGCATTGCCATAAAAAATCAGCATACTCTGCGGCACGCAAGAATTCCTTCTTTTCAATCAGAATACGCAGAAACAGGTCGCACACAGCAAGGAATTCTTTCTTGCTTGCAGAAACAAAAGTCGCTCCGAATTTTTCCTCAAACACCTTTAAAGCCACATCATACTTTTTTGCCTTGCACAATAAATCCATATATATAGAAGAAACATTGAGTTTCAGCTGCTTTCCGTCTGTTTCTTTCAGTTTCAGATATGACTTTTCGGCATTTTTTAAGGCGCGCTCGCTCTTGTTCATTCTAATATTGCAAAGCGCAATGTTGCTCCAGATTCCGGCTGAAAAATAATCCTGAGAGCATATCTCCTGCAGCACTTCAAGGCAGTCCGCAAAACGGTTCTGCTCAAAATAGCAGTTCCCAAGAATATTCATTGAGTCAACAAAATATTCCCTATCCTTTTTTGTGGAAGGAAATTTTACAAACTTTTCCATAAAACGTGTAAAATATTCTGTTTCGGTCTTGAACGCAGTCTTATAGAAAAAATCCGCAACCTGTTTTGAGGCAGGATTAAGGCTAGCGGCATTTTTTAGCCAAAATACAGTCTTTTTATACAGCGCACATTTTCTTTTTTTAGATTTTTCCTGTCCCAGCAAAACCCGGTAAAGATAAGCGAGCATAAGCGCAACATCGCTTGTGTTTTCAATATTGTAAAAAACATGGCGGAATGTATGAACCGCACAGTGCAAGTCATTCAAAAGAACAAATGTAAGACCGTACTGGCACAAAAGCTCATAGTTTTCTTCCGTGTCGTCATTCTGATTTTCAAGAAAGTCTTTTATCATCTTGTTTGCGCCGTTATAGTCTCCGGCGGCAAGCTGAACGCAGGAAAGGCTTCGGACTGTTTCCGCAGTGCAAGGCTTAAAAATGTCAGATGCAGAGTTTTTTGTTCCAGACAGATTTCTTATAGATTCCATAACTAAGCGGTTTTTAGCCTTCTGCTCCTCAAAAAAGATATTTCCGTTGGAGTGGATTTTTTCAAGACATTTTCTTTCATTCTCAAAGTCGCCGAGCAGCTTATAATAGGCAGAAAGACGATAATAATATGTGGCAGAATAGCGTTCGTTCTGGGCAAGTGAAAAGTTGTCGTTTTCAAATTCCGCAATCTGGTTTTCGATTTTTTCCTTGAATATTACAGCTGTGGATTTTCTTACCTCAAGTTTTGTGGCCTTTGAAAAATCGGTAAAATCTTCAAGACTAAGTGTAAGCGTAATTTCTGGAAGAAGTGTTTCAATTTTTATGTTGGAAATATTCTTCTGGGCAAGAGACAGTTCTGTATCGCTTTCGGTCTTTGTCATTTTGAAGCCTCCGCTTGCGGCATTGCAGAAATAAATTTTTCCGTGGACTTTTCCATAAGGCGCTTTTTTCGCAAAGTCTTTCGCCTTTTAAACTCTGAACGCAGATGCGTATTTTCCATAATTTTTGAAAGATAAAAAAGCTTTCTGCGGATTTCAGGAAAATCCTCTTCGCAAGGACGCTTTCTCCAGTCAAACGAAGTTAACCGCTGAATCATTAAATCAATTTCCTGCTTTATAAAAGACGGAATATCAGCTTCTTCTCCCAAAGCTACAGGACGAACCGAGCGCGAAAATTCATCAAGATAGGAATTGAACACTTCAAGCCGTTCTTCAAAACTGTTTCCGTCATTTGGATAAATGCGGCAGTTTTCAAGAGTTTCTATATAGCCCGGATTTGTATCATAAAGTTTCTGCTTGAAAGTGCGGCAGCCGAAAAGCTCGTAAAGCATGCAGCCCAAAGAATACATATCTTGGGCATGCGCAAGCTCTTTTTCAGGCGGAAGACCGCAAAGAATTTCAGGCGAGGCATAGCCTTCTGTTCCGTGCCATTTTTCAGGATAAAGACGGATTTTTTCGCGGACATTCTTTTTTGCATAGCTTGAGGCAAAATCAATCAGAATAACACCATCCTTTTGCCTGCCAGATTTTGCCATAAGATTCGAAGGCTTTAAGTCACGGTGAAAAACTCCATCCCCATGCACAGAGCAGACAGCATTTAGAATCTGACAGAACAGCCTTAGTCTCTTTGAATATTTTAAAAGCGAAGGATTATTGTTGTCAAAAAAAGCTTTCTTAAGCTCAATATTAAGATTTTCTATGGCAAGATAGCTTAACGTATGGGAAAAAGTCTTTCCGTCGGTTTCAATCTGAACTGGAACACGCGAAAGACGGCCTGTAACAACCGGCGTATGGCGGTTTGATTTTAGTTCCGCAAGGATTTTATCTTCCCATTCAAAAAGCTTTTCGTAGTTTATATCAATATCTATGTCAGGAATTCCCGCTATCCGCTGGGAAAAAAGCGGATCAAGACACTTTAGCACAACTTTTTTATCTGTAACGCCATCAACCGCACGGAACACAAACGAAGAATGACCGTCAATCTTCTTAATCTTATTTTCATGCTGAAGCATATTCAAAAGCTCAAGGTTTTCAAAACGCTCAAGTATAGCCTCTGATTTCTTTATTGCCTGAACCGCGCAAAAATTCAAATCTTCCTGACAGACGCTCTCTTGATCAGCATAATCATCAAAATCAAAATAAAGCTGATTTTCATCTACAAACAAATCCGCACTCCCCGAATATTTTTATTTTATAAGAAAATTATAACATAGTTTTAGCGAATTTGCAGGGGAATTCGGTAAAAACATACCCAGTCCGTTGGGCAAATATAGTAACTATATTTTAAAATAAAGTAACTAAATTTGGAAATATAGTTACTTTATTCGGGGAACTTAGTTACTTTGTTTGAT
>CAVKBG010000095.1:0-3870 GCA_963654755.1 Desulfovibrionaceae bacterium | reverse complement strand
TGAGGAAGAGGAAAGCAAGCACAAGGCGGAATTCTCTGCAATCAAAATGTACGCTCACGTTTAAGACATGAAACTAATAATTCTTATCACGGCAATTTCATTCCTCGCGTATTTTTTGACCACAACGATTGTTGATGTTGCGCTGATGGGGCGGCTTAATTTTTGTTTCAGCGCAAAACAAAAGGCAAAGGAATTTCTTATCACAAAGGCGAATCAGATTGACTTTCAGTACGGATTCAAATGCTCGGGATTTTCCTCCGCGTTCGTGCTACGGCACTGGAACATTCCGACAGACGGAAATTCAGTTTACGAAAAAATGCCGAACAAAATGCGCGGCGGCTACGTTTACCCAAAAGGAATCTTCAACTTTTTTTCTGAAAACGGATTCAAGGTAAAATACTGCCGCGGAAATCTGAATGCGCTGAAAAATGCGGTCGCAGGCGGAAACCCGGTAATTGTGATGATAAAAATCAGAACGGACAAAAACTGGCTTCATTACGTTCCGATTGTTGGCTACGATGAGCAGAACATCTTCATCGCTGAATCGCTCGCCGAACTTTCAAACTGCAACGAGCCGCATTATAATAGAAGAATTCCGACAAAAGAATTCAAGAAGCTATGGAACACCGCAATGCCAAAAATGCCGCTGTATGGGAACACGTTTTTTACGTTGGAAAGATGAGGAAGTTTCATTTATGTGCATTCATGTCATTCCCCGGCTTGACCGGGGAATCTGCTTACAAAGAGATTGTCGCATCAAGTGCGGCAATGACAAAGCGTCAAGCTGGAGGATGGCAATTGAAATCAATATTTATGCAAGTCCGCCGTCTGAAGTTGTGCCTTGTATTGTTCCGTAGGTGCAGTGGATTGTGGCGTTAAGCAATGCTGTGTTACCTCCGTTTGTGTTGTCAATGTTCGCCTTGAGTGCTTCCCATTCAGCTTTTGTGCCGTTGTAATGCACAGTAGTAATCCATTGAGCGTCGAATGCATTTTTGCTAATGGATTTTACGCTTTTTGGAATTGTTACGCTTACAAGTCCGCTGTTATAAAAAGCTCCTTCCCCGATTGTTTCCACGCCTTCTTCCAGAATGACTTCCTCCAGCCCGGCTTCATCCGCTGAGTTTCCGACATTGTCTGCAAATGCATAATCTCCAATTGACTTTATATTGGAAGGAACTGTTAATTTTTTCAGCTTGTTATTAGCGAGAAAACTGTCAGGTATGGAAGTCAGTCCTTTTCCGATTTTTACTGCTGAAATGCCGCTATTCAAAAATACTTCAATTCCAATTTCTGTAACGCTATCGGGAATCACAACTTCAGAAAGGGCGGCGCATTCTTCAAATGCATTCTTTCCAATGGTTTTTATGCCGTTTGGAATTACTACTGATTTTAAGGATCGGCAGTAGTAAAATGAATCAGAAGGAATAGCTGTTAGATTTTCTGGAAGCACGATTCCTACAAGATTCTGATTAGCGGCAAAAACTGATTCAGCAAGTTCTCCAAGCACGGTCGCAGTGCCAAGATCTAGGTTGATTTTCGCTTCGTTTGTATTGTCTTTGATTGCGGAAATTATAAGAGCAAGATTATCCACAGTGATTTCGCCGACAACTGAAAATGTGTGCTCGCCGGTTTCAAGGTTTTTGACTGCATCTTCCGCCTTGTCTGCCGTTACAGTCCATCTTGCGTAGAGCGTAAGGTTTGAGTTCAGAAGTAAAGCCGCGCCGTCATCATAGCTTGTGCCGGTCATGTTTTTTGCAGTGTTCCATCCGCCGAATTCAAAGCCGTCTTTTGCGAGCGTGTTTGCCGGAAGTGTGATTTGGCTTCCTTCCTTTGCAGAAATGCTTTCGATTGAGCCGTTTCCGCTGTTTGCGTCAAATGTTACAGTGTAAGTTGCTTTTGGTGTTTCGGGTGTTGATGGAGTTGTGCCTTCATTTCCGCCGGAAGTGCCGGAATCTGAAGGATTTTCTACTGGCGTTGTTGTCTGCTCGTCGTCCGAGCCGCCGTCAGATTCTGTCATGCAGCCGGTAAGCAGTGCCAATGTTAAAAAGAATGTAAAAATTACACGGAGGGGGTAAAGAATTTGCGGTTAATTTTCATGAACTGACTCCTGAAAGTTTATAGATTTGTATAATTTCTTCTATATATAGAAGGTCAATGAGAAAATATCAATTTCCGATTTGACCTTTTAAGCATATTCGTAATGAAATGAGAATATGCAGTTGATTTAGGGTTTATCAAAACCCTAAAAACGGCTGAGTCAAGGTCTTGAGCGTAAGCGTACCTTGACCAGACGTATTGCAAAGTTTGCGTCGCAAACTTGCAAACAAAAAGATAGACGGCATCTCGGCAAGCTTTTTGTTGTATTATATATGAATTCTTGGAAAAAACAATGAGGAAATGTAAAAAGAGTTGCCGATTGCACTGTCATTCCCCGGCTTGACCGGGGAATCTATCACACGAGATTATCGGGTCAAGCCCGATAATGACAGAAGAGGCAGACACGACAATGACAAAGTGGGCAAACCACGTCGATGATAAATTCCATATCATTCCCACACATGCCTTATTCATGTTGTAAAAAAATCTGACGTAAAATCATCAAAATTATGATATATTTAATACAGTGGAGGAAGCAAAAATGCCTGTAATCTCAATGTTTTATGGAATTCTGATAAAAATGAATTGGCGTGATAACGACAAACATCATCTGCCGCATTTTCATGCCTATTACAACGAATTTGAAGCCTCGTTTGATTTGAATGGAGAAATTATCGCCGGCTCTTTTCCTGCAAAACAGACAGCTTTTGTAAAAGCCTGGACATTGCTTCATCAGGACGAATTGAATGCAAACTGGAAGCTTGCCATTGAAGGCGAACAGATTTTCAAAATCAATCCTTTGCAATAGGAGCATATTATGGAAGAAATAATTTATGGAAAGCCTCTTTTGCCTAGAGCGGTTTCAGTTGAAGCATTGCCAAATTTTATTCTCAAAATCAAATTCAATAATGATGAAACGCGCTATTTTGACGGAAAGAAGATTTATAATCTGAACTGTTTTAAGCCGCTTCAAAATGAAGAATTTTTCAAGACAGCCCATATTTCTTTCGGCAGCGTTGCCTGGGACAACGACATAGATTATTGCCCCGATTGCCTGTACGAGGAAAGCTGTACAGAAACTGAAATTTGAACATGCTAAGACCAACTGTTATAAACTTAACTTCAAAACGCCTGCAAACTCAACTTAAAATTTGACAACGGCGAGACAAAAACTTTTGATGTAAAATCGTACATAGAGCAATTTCTAACTCACCCTAAAGTCCCCTTTCTTGACAAAACTAACAACATTAGATATATATAACTAATATAATTAGTTTTTTGCAGAAAATTTTCTTCTTCTCTGCGGAAATACCAATTTTTCAGACTTTATAAGGATTCACATGGAAATCAGATACGAAAAACTTAACCACGGAAATTTTGGCGGACATTCGCTCGATGAATTCAGGCGGCATCAAACAATCACAGAATGCTGGCGGAACGTTGACGGCGAGCTGAAGCTTGTTCCGAACAACTTTACTGAGGACTGGTCAGTTGAAAAATGCCGCGAGGTTGCCGCAGGAATTTCTTGCAGGCTGGAAAAGGACTTATCGGCATTCGGAGCGTTCTGCAAAAATCGTCTCGTGGGATTTGTAACGGTCGAGCACGAGATTTTCGGAAAGTCGGCAAAGTACGTGAATCTTGAGCAGTTTCAGGTTTCAGAAGATTTTCGCGGTCAGGGAATCGGGCGTAAACTGTTTGCCCTAGCCTGCTCGGAAGCGAAAAATCTTGGCGCGCAAAAGCTCTACATATCAGCCCATTCGTCAAAGGAAAGTC
>CAVKBG010000094.1:0-4147 GCA_963654755.1 Desulfovibrionaceae bacterium | reverse complement strand
TTCCGCGAATATCTGAGGCAGCGTTCCCTTGCCTTTGCGCTCAAGGATGTGCGCGACACGAAAAAGGGGCTTCTGGAGATTGCGCTGGAACACGGATTTTCGAGCCACGAGGCGTTCTCGCGTTCGTTCAAGGAATCTTACGGCATGACTCCAAGCGAATTCCGTGCAAATCCACGTCCGGTGGCGCTTCGGACTTTCATCCGCCCGTTTGACTGTTTTCTTGCCCAGACTGGAGGATTCAAAATGAAAGACGAAGACGGCAAAAATTCAAACGGCGAAATCAGGACTTACTTTGTGACGATTCCGGCGCACAAGTATCTTCACATCAGGAATTACGAGAGCATCGGCTACTGGGATTTTTGGCAGCGGCAGAACAAGATTCCCGGTCAGGACTGCCAGACGATTTGCGGACTTCTGGAAAGCATTCCGGGGAAGCTCGACGATGCGGGCGGAAACGAGGCGGATTCAGGGAGCGGGCAGATTATGGCGTTCATCAACGAGCCGACGGGAAGAATTTGCAGCTGGGGGATTCCTTTGGCGGAAAGTTACGGCGTGCGGCTTCCGGCAGACTGGAATGGCGAAGTGCCGCCCCAGATGCAACTGATGGACGTGGCGGAAGGCGAATACATTGTTTTCGAGCACGGACCGTTCGACTTTGAGACGGAAAACCAGAGCGTTGAGGCGGCGATGGAAGACGCGATGAAAAATTTTGATTTTAATGCAGCGGGCTACGAGCTTGACACCACGCAGGGACGAGTCTTTTACTTTTACCACGACTGCAAGCGGTTCTGGAAATACGTTCGCCCGGTGAAAAGGGTGAAGTAACAGTCGACACGAGATTATCGGGTCAAGCCCGATAATGACATTGGCACAAGATTTTTCCCCGAATTCCTTTCTCCATAATATTGTTAGCTTTTGCTAACTTTTGTATAATCAAATGCAAAGAATCTGTTTGGAGAAATTATTATGGCTGAAAAAATCATGGTGAAGTTGAACGGCACTGCAGAAACTATGCTTCAGAGTTTTTATGCGCGCGCAAAATATTCAAAGAACAAGGGGCATAAGTTTTACGATGCGAAGGCTGTTGAGCTTGTTGAGCGGATTGACTACGATTTTTCGCTTGCGGAAGGCGATTCTACGATGAGCGACGGTGTTATTGCGCGGACTCTTGTGTTTGACGAGCTTGTGAAGAATTTTATTTTTAGGAATCCTGACTGCACGGTTGTGAACATTGCCTGCGGACTGGATACGCGGTTTTACAGGATGGATAACGGCAGGCTGAAGTGGTTCAATCTGGATTTGCCGGAAATAATTGAGATTAGAAACGAGATTTTTGATGAGTCGGGAAGGGTTTTGAATATCGGATGTTCGGTTCTTAATTCCGGCTGGGTAAAAAATATAAATGCGGACGGAAAAGTTCTTTTTGTGGTTGAAGGCTTGAGCATGTATCTTACGAAGGATGAAAATGCGAAGATGCTTGAAATTATCCGTGGAAATTTTAAAAACGCGACGGTTATGCTTGAATGTCTTGCGAAAAGATGGGTGAACCGGGAAAAGATTGAAAAATCGATTGAGAATACAGGCGCGAAATTTATTTTTGGTGCGGACAGTTTTGAAGATATTGCGGACATTGCCAGCGGCTTTAGAAAAATAAAGGATGACAATATAACAAGGGGAATGATTGCGCTTCATCCGGTTTTAAAGCTGTTTGAGAAACTTCCGGTTGTTGAAAAGATGACTGAAAAAATTCTGGTTTTTGAAACTGAATGAAACTTAAAGAATTGCCACACGGATTTGGAAAAGTCTAACGTCTTTTCTTTGAAAACTGTCATTGCTCTTTGTGGATTTTATGTCATCTTTGGGCTTGACCCGAAGATCTGTTGCAGGGGATACTCCGGTCGAGCCGGAGTATGACAGAGTGGATTGCCGCGTCAAGCGCGATAATGACAAAAAATTAAAGTGCGACAATGACACGAAATGTAAAGTCTGGAAATGCCGCGGAATTTCAAGTGTAATAATTGCAAAAGTGTTAGTGCAAAAATAATGTTTTTTTGCGCTATGGAATGCAGTGCTATACATTGACTTGTATCATACCGATACATTGTGCTGTATTGGCATGATACAAGATACTTTTTTTTACACTCTGATTTTAGTTATACGTAATGCTTGCAACGTTGCTGAAATCTGTTGCATTGTCTGTTTTGTATTCGCCGTCCGCGCTTTTTACCCAGAAGTAATAGGTTGTTCCAGTTTTAAAATTGTATAAAATTTCGGAACGTATCGAGGCATTTATCGTTTCATACCCTATGAACTCGGCCTTTGTAGAATCGTTTTCTTCCGCCCAGTAAATGTGATAATACGCGGAGGCTGGACTTGAGGCATCCCAGCTGAGCTTTATTCCTTTGCTGTTGCCACTTTCAAATTTTTCTGCCTTAAGATTGGTTGGAACTGAAAGGTCTTTGTGCGTAAAATTAAAGTACCACATCTCGCTGAAGTCGCTGCATGAAGGTGTTGAAGTTTCGCTGTAATAGCCGCTTGCTGATTTTACCCAGAAATGATATTCGCCTGACTCAGGAATCGTTATTGATTTTTTGTTGCTGTATGATGCAACCCAGCCGTATTTTGCCGTAGAGCTGTCTTTTTCTGTGCTGTAGAAAATCCAGTAATAGTTTACGCCGTCTACCGCATCCCAAGTCAAGTCCAGCGTATTCAGTGTTGTGCTTGAGCCTACAACCTTAAAATTTGTTGGCGCGGAAAGGGCAGTGAAAGTAAAGTCATAGCTTACGGCATCGCTGAAGCTGCTTAAGCTTCCGTCTGTTCCGTAGTACTGGAATGCTCTTATCCAAAAGTAATATGTTCCTGTTGCGGAAAGCGTTGTGGAATACTTGCCGCCGTATGTGTACTTTGTTAGGATTTCTGCTTTCTCGGCATTGTTTTCTGTGCTGTAGTAAATCCAGTAGTGGGGCTCTTCTTCCGCTTCCCAAGTGATTGTTATTCCGTTTGTTGTTTTCGGATCTGCTTCTACAGTGAATGTTTTTGGTGCGTAGTAGCCTCCGTAAGTAGGAGTTGGACTTGCCGGTTCAGACGGATTTGAAGGTGTTGCAGGATTTTCAGGAGTGCTCGGTTCTGAAATCGACGGATTTTCTGTATCCTGTGATGATGAGTCATCAGTATCTGAAGAGCAGCCGAAAAATGCTGTAAGCAGAAATGATGCCAACAATATAAAAAATATTTTCTTTAGTGCTAGTTTCATTTTTTTTCCTTAAGTGTTTATACTTTTGTTTTTGAAGATAAAATCATGTGCATGAAGTGAGGCCTTTTTTGAAGGAAGAAATTTCACTTTTTCTTGCTGATTTGTTTTTGCTTCGTCAAGCTTGTTGCAGTGTTCCTGACGTTTTTCATCGGCGGATTGTTTCCTCTTTTGCCGCCGCTAGGGTTACTTGTCGTTGACGGCATTCTTCCGCCTTCGGCTAAGTACGGATTTCCCTTTTTCACCGTAGTCTTTCCCATTAATCCTCCTCTCTTATTTTCTTTCTAAGCGGAAAAACGTGCGCAGCGATGTTTTTCCGCTTAGAGCAGCTTTGTCAACCTGCTCTAAGGGTATACCCTTAGAGTTCAAGAAAACGGCCGGAATCTGCGGAAAAGATAATGCTGGCTGGGTGAAAATAAAGGTGAGGGGAAGTTAAAGACGCATAAGGGATATACGAAAATATTCGGAAGAGCGCAGAAAAAGACAGAGTGGATTGTCGCGTCAAGCGCGATAATGACAGTGTGTTATTATGTCAGTCCTTGGTGTGATTTCCATGTCATTCCCGCACTTGATGCGGGAATCTCTGTGTATGAGATTATTAATCGAGTTTGCTTCGCAAACGTCGCAGGGGCAAGCCCGATAATGACAATTTACAAAGCCGGAGAATGACAAACCAAATTTATGGCTTGCAACTTTCTTTGATGTTCTAAAAACTCTTCTTTACTGAAAAGATGTTTGTGTGGGAACTTATGCGAAGGAGCGCAAGGTAAAGCGTGTTGTCGTCCTCTCCTTTTTTGTAGACCAAAAGCAAATCCGGCTCCACGTGGCATTCGCTCCAGCCTTCGTAGTTTCCGTGCAGCTGATGGTCGCGGTATTTCGGCTCAAGAGGAATGTCCG
>CAVKBG010000093.1:0-4443 GCA_963654755.1 Desulfovibrionaceae bacterium | reverse complement strand
GACCGCGATAAGAGTCTTTTTCATCTCTTAGCCTCCTTATGTTTAAATCTTGGGGTTCCCCGGCACGAATTTCAGAAACATTCATAGAGAGTTGACACCATTGGCGACACCTTTTATATTATTTTTAGGGGGATTCTTTTATGTCGAAGTGGAAAATGAAAAGCATTGAAGAATATATGTCGCTTCCATATAAAATGGAAATTGAACCTGATACAGATGAAGGAGGGTTTGTTGTTTCATTTCCTGAGCTTCCCGGATGTATTTCATCAGGTGGCGATATTCAGCAAGCTGTGGCAAATGCAAAAGATGCGCAGAAAACATGGCTTGAGGCTGCAATTGAAGACGGAATTTCAATAAATGAGCCTTTGCCTGTTGAAAAATATTCAGGACAGTTCAAGCTGCGGTTGCCAAAAAGTCTTCATAAACGTCTTGCAGAAGAATCAAAAAGCGAAGGAATAAGCATGAACCAATACTGTGTATATCTTTTGGCAAAAGGATGTGCTTGCCAAAACTGAACAAAATATCTTTTATATAGAAGAAAAGCGGCTTTGTTATTGTTTTGCCTGGGCGTTTTGGTATATTATGAAATTGTTTGAACTGGATTATCCAGGAAGAATCCTAATCGCCTCCTTGGGACTTGAGCCCGCACATAAGAATAGGACTTTGGCTCGGCTATTTTCGGGCAGGATAGTCCCGTTTCAAACTTCAATTTTTAAACTTCAAGGGGCAGAATATGTACATAGTTGGAATCGATATAGCAAAAAAATCGCATCAGGCGGCAATAATGAAGCCAGACGGAACTCTTGTGGGCAGATCTTTCAGATTTACAAACACAAAGCAGGGATTCGAGTTTCTTATGGACAAGCTTGCGGCGGTAGATTCCAGCCTTGAAAACTTTGAATTCGGAATGGAAGCCACGGGACATTACTGGTTAAATTTGTACACTTGGCTTACAGACAAACACGCAGCGGTTCATGTAATAAATCCTCTCCAGTCAGATGCGCTTCGAAATCTTTACATCAGAAAAACAAAAACAGATTCCGTAGACGCAAAAATAATTGCGCAGGTAATCAGAATCGGGCAGTATTCGGAAACCAAGCTTGCGGACGACCGTATGCTCATGATGCGCGACCTGTGTCGCCAGCGTTTTTTCTTAGTTGACATGGTTGCGAACTTAAAACGCAAAATAATCGTAATGATGGACAGAATTTTCCCGGAATACCAAGGATTTTTTTCGGACACATTCGGAAAGTCTTCCACTGCAATCCTCAAGCATTGCACAACTCCGGAAGAAATCACATTGTTCGGAGAAGACAATCTTGCACAGCTTCTTCAAGTGGCTTCCAACGGAAAGTTCGGACTAAAAAAAGCTCAGGAACTTATAAGCCTTGCCCGCAACTCTTTTGCCGCCCGCCTTTCTTCCAAGACACTTTCGCTTCTTGTAAAGCAGATGATGGAGCAGATTGAGCTTCTTGAAAATCAGATTGAAATCCTTGAAAAGCATATATCGTCGCATTTTAAATCGTTCGGAACAAAAATTACACAGATTCCGGGAATTGGACCAGTTCTTGGAGCTTCTATTCTAAGTGAAATTGGCGACATAAGCCGTTTTGCAAATCCAAAGAAATTGTGCGCCTATGCCGGAATAGATCCTTCGGTAAAACAGTCCGGGCAGTTTTTAGGGAATGAAAACCATATGTCTAAGCGAGGTTCTGGCTACCTTCGCAGATGCCTGTGGATGGCTTCGTTTGTTTCCGTGAACCACTGCCGTGAAATAACGATTGTTTACAAGTCGCAGGTTTCCAAAGGCAAGACACATTTTCAGTCGATGGGCTTTGTCTGCCACAAGCTCCTCAACATAATTTACACAGTCTTAAAAAACGATATAGACTACAGCCCAATGCTCTGCATAAATCCCGCTATAACAGCAAGAACTTCCCGCCGCATAGCAAGAACTGCCCTAAAAGCCCGGTAAAAAATACAATTGTCTTTATGTCATTATCGGGCTTGACCCGATAATCTATTGAAAAGTTACAGCAGATTGCCGTGTCAAGCACGGCAATGACACTCACCGTTTTCGTCCCTCCATAGACTTTAGCGGCACGTAATGTTAAAATAAGCACATCTATGTACACACGAGATTTGCAGGAAATTCCTTCGTCATTTGTTCAGAACGGGCGGCCAGTGTTCGGCACATTCCGGGGGCATCCTAAGCGTTTTGACATCCGCGGAGTCTACAGGCCTTATGGAGTGATTCCGCTTCCGACTTTTATAACAAACCTCCGCATAAAGAGCCGCCTTATATTTTCGTTTAATATCGGGGAATATATCGGGCGCATCAGTTTTATAGACGCAAAAATTGCCGGCTTTTCCGAAGTTGTGTTCTGGAACAAAAAAACATCGCAGCGATTTGCCTATCATTCGCTCATGGGACCAAGAAAGAGGCTTATTCCGCATAGTCTTGAAGCGGCTTCAACTTCAAACTACAGCAAAAGGCGTTACACAAGAATCAGCTGGAACAGGGAACAGAACAGGCTTTCTGTTATATTCGATTTGAAGGGAGATTCTGTTCGTCCTTCCGCGCGTGGAGCTTTTTCCGCAGAATTCAATGACAGCCAGTTTGCGGAACTTACTTCTGTGCGCCCAAATCCTACTTTAAGGCGGAGCTACGCAAGCTACAGTTCTGTTCTTCCATTGCACGGCTCTCTTACCCTTTCTTACAATAGTGGCGAAACTAAAACAATGTCTGAATCTGACGGTGTCTGCTCGTTCGACATGACGCGCACTTACATGAAATTCCGTTCGCATGGAAAATCTGTTCTTGGATTCGGAGAAATTAATGGAAAGAAAATTGCGTTCAAGCTTGCTTCCGAATCGCATGAAAGCATAGACACGGACAAATACAATTGCAATGTTCTTTTTTACGATGGAAAAGCCACTCCGCTTCCGCCTGTTGTCATTTCACATTATTCAGGCATGGACAAAAAGTGGGTTATTCAAGACACGGAAAACATGGTTGACCTTACATTTACGCCAGTTTCAATCTGCGTGAACAATGTGAATGCGTTCATTGTGCGCAGCGTGTACCATACAATATACGGCAACTTTGAAGGAACTCTTATTACTGCCAGCGGTGAAAAAGTTTCATTCAAATCTCTTGCAGGAATTTCCGAAAATTACTTGATACGTCTTTAAATTTTTGCAGTTCTTGAGGAGTATTTATGGAAAATGAGAACCGTCCAAAGCGGACGCTTGAACCCGGCACGCTTGATAAAACCCGGAAAAATATCGGACCAATAGATGCAAATGAGGCTCTTTTTATGCAGAAAAAACTTGGCGGGGAAGTTCTCCGCGAAAAATTGTCTCCAGCGGACTATTCAAACATGCCGGCAAACAGGAGAAGGCAGGATGTTGTGGTAAAAGCGTCTGGAAGGTCCGCTTCGGATATTTCGTCTCAAAGCGCGTCGTTTGGCTCGTCATTTTCTTCGGCGGCTGTGGGCGGAATCAAGGCTTCTGCAAAGAAAATCCGCACAGACGAGGATTTGCCTGAAATTTCTGCGCATGACTTAAAGCTCATGGACAAAACTATGATGGCTCCGGGCTGCGATATTAAGCCGGACTTTGGCTTGTTCAATTTCTTCTATAGAATGTCTGCCAAAAACCGCGAGCGTGTGCAGAAAAAATTCGGTGAGTACATTGTGCGCCGCCACGTTGACCACATTCAGTCTTTTATTGGCACAATAAAAACATTTATTCAGATTTCCCCGGATGTGTATAAAGCCAAAATCGCCACAGAAACAGATTTAAAATTCAAGTTTCTTAGAACCGTGGGCAAGTGGACTCTCCGCGACATAAAACTTTTGGCAATGGATGTTGAAAACGCTTCGGACTATCTTACCGTTCCCATGCTCATTCCTTTTGTGCGGGCGGTTTACAGACAACTTCTTACCGTTTACTATATTGGCGAGCAGCAGGTTTCGCTTTTAATCAAAGACATTTATACAGACCTTGCTGAATTTCCGAATGCGGACAAAGCAAAGCTTCAGACTTTGGTAAAGCAGGGCGTAACAGAATGGCTTTACGTGCATGACCAGATTATTCAGGGAATGTATCCGCTTTTGATGAGAATGTCTTCCGATGAATTTGTTGAATTCCCGGATTTCTTTAAAGTCAAGATTGTTGAAATTCTTAAGTTCCTTGGAATTTCAAAATTCGATCTTCTTCTTCCTGAAAAAAAGAAAAAAGAAAAAAAACAGGAGGAAGCTCCTGAAAAGAAAAAGCAGGAATCCCATCACATTGCAGGCGAAAAAAATGAAATTGTAAATATGGGACTAAAAATTCTTGACCAGCTTTTTCCGCAGGCAGGATTTCTTCACTTGGAACGCCACCCGGACTTGTTCCCGTACTTTAATCCGATTTACAACTTTGAAGACGGATTCAATG
>CAVKBG010000092.1:3147-4447 GCA_963654755.1 Desulfovibrionaceae bacterium | reverse complement strand
TGCGTCTGCGAAGCGATTTTTTCTCTTGTGTCGCTAAAATCCATCTTGAACGGCGGATTGGAAACAACATAATCAAATTTGCGAAGGCTGTTTCCGTCATCGCTCTTATGGTATGGATTTACAAGCGTGTCGCCCTGAATCGCCTTGTCCAAAGAAAGAACAAGGTTGTTCAAAAGGAGATTTAGCTTTAGCATTTTGTTTGAACGCTGGCTGATGTCCTGAGCATAAATGGTGCACTTGTCCTCGCCCACCTGATGAGCCAGAGCCATAAGCAAAGTGCCAGTTCCTGCGCTCGGGTCGTAACATTCAATATTATGAAGGTCTTTTGAGTCCCCGACTAAAAGGCGAGCCATAATTGTCGCAATGGAATGTGGCGTATAATATTCCGCATATTTTCCGCCGCCAGCGGTGTTGTAGTCCTTTATAAGATATTCAAAAATTGCGGCAAAAAAATCGTAACGCTGGGCAAAAACTTCCTCAAAACTGAATTTTATGAGCTTGTCAACTAAAGCGCGTGCAAAAGCCGGACGCTGCGCAGTGTCTGTAACAAAAATTGTAAGATCCTCAAAAATAGGAATTTTTGTTTCATCGGAAGTATGCGTGTTAAAAATTTCGATATTTTCATCAGCAATGTTTCGCATGGTCGCGTCAAAAATTGTGTCGAACGTTCCTTTTGACTGCTGGCTCCATAAATTGCCTATCAAGTGTTCCGGCTTAAGGCGCGGAATATTCGCATCCAATAAATCAAGCAGGTCAAGACGCTCATCTTCTGAAAGCGAGGCATAGCCTTTTTCAAAACTTTCCGCTTCAAGGATTTTTTTTACTATTGGAGAATTCAGTTTCTTTACTTCAAAGCAGAATTTGTCGTTCAGGAATTTATAAAGAAAAACCTGAGTAATGATTTTGTACTCGTTGCCGTCGTTTCCCATGCCGTACTGCTGGCAGGTCGCTTTTAGTGCGTCAATGAGTTTGAATGTTTCTTCTTTTATCTGTTCTACTGTCATCAATTTCTCCCATAGGTTGCATGATACTGATTAAGATATTGCGCAACGATTTTGTCTTTTATAAATTCACGGTCTGTGCGAGGACTTTGGATATTCAGTTCTGCCATTCCGTTTCCAACAAGGCTCATTACAGTTTTTTCAAAATAAGGGTCGCTTTTCAGAATCGCTTCCTGATTGTAAACCTGCATATCGATTGTATTTTTAAGAGACATGAGCGTACGGTAAATCGTCAAGTCCTTGTCATCAAGAATCCAGTTTTGCGCACTTGCATTTGAAGATGCAGAAGTTCTTCTTTT
>CAVKBG010000092.1:0-2899 GCA_963654755.1 Desulfovibrionaceae bacterium | reverse complement strand
TGGCTGTTCTTCTGATTTTGTCTTTTATAGTCTCGCAGTTGGCTTTAATCACAAGCTCTTCCGTTCCGACTTTTGAAAAATGAAATTCAATTCCGTCAAGAACATCGGCAATCATATCCAGAGTTTCGGCGGAAGGATTTTGAATTGCCTTAAAGTTGATTAAATCAATTCTGCGGTTTACTTCCGTCAAAAGCTGCGGAATTCTTGAAAGGTCAAGATTGCTTACATATTTAAGAACTTTTTCATCCGTTATTTTTTCAGAGCCAAAAGAGCGCACAACGTTTGCAAGGTTTCTGATTGTTGTTAAAGAATTTCTAAGCTCAAGCAAAAGCTGCTTTTCTTCAATTCTATTTATCTGCTCAACAAAGCTTTCAACATTTTCTGTATTATAGCTGAACATTTTTTCATAAGCGTCATCAATCTGCTCTACGATTTTCTGAGGCTCTTCAAAAATTGCGAAGAATGTTTCTGGAACTTGCTTGTCAGGAGCGTTCTTTGGGGTGTTGAATTTATTCAGTTCCCTTAGATAATTTTCATTCGTCTGCTCAAAGTTTTCTTTTATGTCCGCAAAATCAACAATATAGCCGTAAGTGTGCTTTCTGTAGGTTCTGTTTACGCGGGTAATCGCCTGCAAAAGTCCATGGTCTTTCAGTTTTCGCCCAAGATATAAACGCTTAAGCCTGGGAGCGTCAAAACCTGTAAGAAGCATATTGAAAACAATAAGAACATCAATGTCGTTTCCGCTTTTAAAAGTGTCTATGTAGTCTTGCTGCACATCTTTGTCATCGCTGTCATAAAGAATCAGAGCGGGCTTCATTGCTGATTTATCTTTATCCTTTTCATTCAGTTCCATCTGAATTTCCATGAAATGCTGGTAAATAGCCCTTGCCTGCTCAGAAGAATCACAGATAATCATTCCGCCCACCTGCTCGCCGTCATCTTCATGATAAAGGTTTCTGAATTTTTTAAGGTCAGAAATGATATAGCGCAAAAGTTCCTTCACATATCTTGGATGGCTTTTTATATCGATTATCTCGCGGGTCTTCTGATTTTTTGGAAGCTCGATTTTTTCAAGGTCTTCATAAATTTTCTTAAGCCTGTTTTTATATGAAGTTTCAATTTCTTCCCGGAGAATTTTCAGCGTATATCCGTCAAGAATAGACTTGTCGTAATAATATGTGTGAATGTAGTTTCCAAAAATGTCTGTTGTTTTCAGCTCGTCTCCAATCAGCGGAGTTCCTGTAAGGGCAATGCGGACGGCGTTTCTGTCAGCGTCAAGAAGATTTGCCAGAAAAGAGCCTTTAGGGTCATAGCTTCTATGAGCCTCATCAATAATAAAAATACGCTGCAGATTTGTGTTGTAATCAGGCAGGTCTATTTTTTCCTTTTTCCGCTCATCAAATCTCTGAATATTTATGACAGTAATTTCTTTTTTGCCGCTGTTTCCAGAAAGAGAATTCTGCTCGTCAAACTGTTTCATCAGTTCTTCACGTGTTTCCGCGCTTTGGACTGACAATCCACGTATTTCAAATTCTTTTGCGGCCTGTTTTTTCAAGTCTATGCGGTCTACGATAAAATAAAATTTTGGAACAATATTCTTTTTTGCATAATAATCAGTGAGAATGTTCACAAGGTAATAGCTGAGCGCAGTTTTTCCAGAACCTTGAGTATGCCAGATTACGCCCTTCTTAATTCCGTTGTCCAAAGTCTTTTTAACTGCCAAAGATGCAAAAAGCTGCTGATAGCGCATAATGTGCTTTTGAAGCTCAACGGTAACAGAGCCGTCATCAAGTTTCTTTTGCGCATGAACATAGGCGATTCCGTATTTTAGAATATAAAAAAGCCTTTCAGGCGCGCACATCGAAGTGAGAATCTTGTTTGTTGGAGTGGCAAATCCTTTGTTCTTTTTATATTCATCAGAACTTTTGTAAACCTGAACATTGAATTCTTCCAGCAAAGCCTTTTCAACTTCCTCTGGAACTTCTTTGTAAGGATAATTTTGAATATACGGCTCAACTTCAAGATGCCGCGGATTTTCCTCTCTGAAACAGTTGAATGGAGGAGCTTTATATCCGCCTGTGCAGTAAAACGTGCCCTGAACAGGAGTAATTCCGCCCATGTTGTCGTATTCCATATTGTTGGAAAAAATCATCAGCTGCGTAATGTTGTTGAATCTCCTTGCCTTTTTATTCGGAAGCCGGAGATTATATTCACGCTTTCGTTCTGCGGCAATGCCCTCTTTATTGTTTGGAATTTTAACTTCAATGTAAACCAATGGAAGGCCGTTTATAAACAATGTAATGTCAGGTCGGAACAGTTCCGTGAATTTGTTTTCCGCCGAATCATCTTTTACATCGTAGCACGAGAATTCCGCAGTAACATGAAAAGTATTGTTTTCAGGATTTTCAAAATCAATGAGTTTTTCAGAAGCTACAGAAACAAGCCGACTGTAAAATTTTTCGCCTAAATCGTCGCTGTCAAGCTCATTAGAAATGTCACGGAGAACCTGCCCGGCTTTTCTTTCATCAGATTGAGGGTTGAGCTTTAAAAACTGGCTTTTAAAAATCTCGGTCAGGATATTTGTTTTCGGCTCAAAAAAAGTGCCTGCCTGCTTTAATGTAATTCTTGGAATGTATGTGTAGCCAAGTTTTACCAAATGCAAAACCGCAGGCAGCTGAACACGCGAATTCTCGCAACCAAATTTATCTGACATATAATTTTCCGTTTTCTTCTATTTAATAGAAATTATTTTAGCATAGATTCGCATTTCTTTTCTATTTTTGGGCGTGCGATGAATAAAAAATGAAGAAAATAAAGTAACTAAGTTCCCCAAACAAAGTAACTAAATTTTAAAATATAGTTACTTTATTTTGAAATATAGTAACTATATTTACGCAAC
>CAVKBG010000091.1:0-4619 GCA_963654755.1 Desulfovibrionaceae bacterium | reverse complement strand
TTAAAATAGAAAGAAGAACTGATTTTTTCATTGTGTACCTCGTTTTAGTTGGATTTTATTAAAGTCAGAAGAAAAACAGATATACTTTTTCCAATCTGACGAAATATCCTGATTCAAAATATGTGAGCGGATTCTATAAGTTTTATAATGCCTCATTATTCCAAGATAGGAATTCACAGAGGAAATAAAATGCTGCATTTCAAAAATATCCGGCTTGTGAAGCATTGCAAGATAATTATGAAGAGCAATTGAACGCTTAAAATTTCTTATAATCCTTTTGTTTACAATTATATGTGAAGGTTTTACAAAGCATCCTAAAAATCGGACTCCGTTAAAAACCGGCTGCAGCGATATTTTCTTAGGATGAAGTTTTAAGCCAAGCTGAGATTTTAAATAATAACGCAAGATTGTAATAAGCTTTAAAAGAAATGATTTTGACTTATGTACAATCACACAGTCATCTACATATCTTCCATAAAATTTTATTCCGCAGATATTTTTTATAAACTTATCAAATTCCGTAAGGTAAAAGTTGGCAAAAACTTGGCTCGTAAAATTCCCAATCGGAAGCCCGCAATTTTTTGAAGCAAAAAACAGACTTTTATCTTTAGGCAAATCGTTCCACTTATCTTTAGCAGAATGAAAAATGCAGTTTTTTGTAGGATTATTAAAAATAATTATTCTGCACAAATTTATTATAAAATCCCGGTTCGGCTTAAAATAATTTGATTTTATGAAATTCTCAAGTTTTGAAAAAAGAATATTTTTATTTATACTCATAAAATAACCGCGAATATCAGTTTTCAAAATCCAGCACTTTCGCGTATTGTTCAAGGAACAGCTTTTCATAAAATCAGAAACTCTTTTTATTCCAAAATGAGTTCCCTTTCCTTCTCTGCACGAATACGAATCATAAATAAAATACTGTTCAAAAATCGGATTCAAATATTTTAAAACCAAATGGTGAACAATTCTGTCGCGAAAGTTTGCAGCAAAAATTTCACGCTTTACAGGTTCTTCCACAATAAAAACAACGGAAGGTTTTGGCTTGTAATTTCCGCTGCACAAGTCGTTCCAAAGCTGAATAAGATTTTCTTCAAGATTCACCTCAAATTCCAATGCTCCGCTTTTATTCCGCTTGTGCTTTCTGCATTCATAGTAAGCTTCAAAAACATCTTCTATAGATACTGGAAAATCTTTCTGTTCATTTTTTAAACAATTCAAATTATCCATAAAATAAATTCCAAAATGGCACAGGCAAATTTTTACATCCGCCTATGCCTGTCTTTGTGCAAAATCCCGAACGGCGCGAACAGAATTTGTATTATTCTTATTGTTGTTGTTCTGATTGCCGTCACTGAATCTCTGTTCCCACGCGTTATTATTATTGTTCTCCGACGAAGACCAGAACGCGTTTGTGTGCAGGTTGTTCATAAGTGTTTTTTACACCGCCGAATATAAACTGGTTTGAAGCTGAAATAGCAGTCGCCCAGTCCGCACACCGCTTTTACACAAAAACCTTGCTCACTTCCATGCACCGTAGCACATGAAATTCCAGCTATTGACTGCGGACTGAATTTCTCCAGCCCGTAATCTGCTTTCCAATTCCGTCCATCTGCAACGCAAGATTCGCCTGCTGCTTTATTGAAAACAAATGCAAATCTGTGCACAGCCGGACTTCCAATTTTAGAACTTCAAAATCATCAAGAAATTCCTCAAGATATTTTTCACGTTCGTGGCATTTATTGGCTCTGTATATGCTTCTTACAAGATGTATGCAGTCCCGCTTTATATCCTGACCAAGCGTGAATTTATATTCCCTTGGAAGATGCTGCGTAAGCTCGAACAGCCGCAAAGTCAACTTGTAAGTGTCCTTGAAAACCGGCAAATCATAATACAAAGCCATTTTTAATAACCCTCCAAATAGTTAAAGTGTTTAATAGCTAAAAGCCCGAACGGCGCGAACAGAATATGCCTTATCCTCATCGTGGTGGAGCTGACCGCCGTCACTGAAACTCTGTCCCCACGCGTCATCATAATTGTACTCCGACGAAGACCAGAACCATGTACTACCGGTAATCTTTCCAGTTAACTTTAGATTCACATATATAAAATTCAGTTCCTCAAGTGATGGCAAATACCAGTCATCATATCCACCACCGCGATATTCAGAACACATTTCTTTTGCCCTAGCCCAAGTAGCAGAACCTAATACCTCACTACATTCCAATGCACGACCACCTTCTATATTGCAAATCAATCCGCCGCCCGGACCAATATCTCCAATTTTTAGACTTAAATTTTCTGTAACTGTCTTTACGAAATTTGGAAGAATATCAAAAACAGAATCGATTGAATCAAACTGAACTTTTGCACTGGAAACAACACCGGCTGTATTTACATCTATAACTGTTGCAGAAAGATACATCTTGCTTCCAAGCTTTATAATCTGACCACGGCTTATAACTTGTGCTCCAGTCGCAGTTCCAAGCTTTACTGTTTTCTCACTGTTTGCCCAGTCGCTTGTTTGAAACTGCATTTCCTTTAGCAACTTGTTAAAATTGTTACGGTCAACTATATCAACTTTTCCAGAGGAAACAAGTTCCGCAATATAAAGTTCTGTTACAGCCTCCGCATCGTCTTTTGACACAGCATTGTTATTTATATCAAAAGTCGCAACCGCCATAGATTTAGGTTTCGCAAAAGCACAGACTGCACTAACGGCAATAATCAAAGAAGCTATTAGTTTTTTCATATTTATTTCTCCTGTCTTTCTTATCTTTCAAATTTCATTAATATTTTTCTTGACTCAATCTCGTTCAGATTTTTATCATTTATAAAATCGTCCTCCTCAAAGATTGCCGGATGAAAAGTTTTCTTCACGGCAGAGTTTTTCTATTTGCTCTAACTCTTCAAACTTAGTTTCTTCAATCTGCTTATAAGACTTTTTATCACTAGTTCTTTCAAAGAAGTCTTGACACTTTTTCATGCGGTCAATTTCTATAAGTGTATTAAAAAGCCTTCTTGCGTTTGTTTCTTCGAATCTGCTAGTTGTAATATGGTCTCGGTTGGAATTATGCATAAGAAGTTCAAAAATATATATTTTTTTTCCATTTATCTTTTCTTTTGAGTTATAAAATTTTAAAACTTGAAAAAATGCTCCGCGTAAAAGAACTTCTTGCTCTTTCCTATATTTAGAAATATTTTCTATATCAACAGCGCAAATTGAAGAAACAACAGAATCTGGATAATAACTTTTATAAAGGTCAAGAAAAGTTTTATCCAAACTTGTAACATGAATTTTAAAAAGCACAGGACAAAAACCTCTTACCTTCTCTTCATACGGTCGATGCTCTTGATTTTCTAAAAACAATTTAGCAACATCTTGGCTCTTGCTACAAGACATAAAACTTAACGGAACTGCAAATTTCTGGCTATGGATTTGGAGACTTGTTATATTCATCAAATCTGAAATTGTATTTTCATCAAGCATCATGCCTCTGTAAATTGTATTTTCAAAATTGGAAAATTCAGGCTTTGTTTTAACTAAGTTGTAAAGCTCAATATTCATGTATTCAACAAGGAACGCTGCAGAATCATACACATCTTTGTCGTGCTCTTCTCTAAGAATTGAATTCATGTATTTAAAAATCGTTTCGTAGCCAATATTAGATGTATAGAATTTTATTAAGTCGCAGTTTTGTTCTGCAGGAGGATTTTTCTGAAACTCATACCACTCATCGTTAAAAAAATCCACAGGCAGCAAATATTTTCCACCTATATGATTTTTAAACAACTCAATAGATTTCTTTCTAAAATTCTTGTCATTCCAGTTTTTTCTAACTTCAAGAATAGAATTTCTTATTAGATTCATTCTTGCTTTTACATCTTCACCAACAAAAAATCCGCCATGCTCTAAAGAAAATTTTCCAAAAGATTCTTTTCCGTTTGTATTAGCACTCTCACCAAAACGTTCATCTCTTATAGTTTTGCAGTTCATATTTCAACCTTCCAAAGATCTTCTCTAACAAGGTTTTCTGAACATAAAGATGTTGTAACTTTTTCAACTTTTTTTATGAAATCATTTGGAGAAAAACATCTGAAAACAGCGGCTGTAAAAAAGTCTACTTTTCTTTCATATTCGTTAATCGCCTCTACATCATCAAAATAGGTAATCAAGTTGTAGCAGTCCGTAAGAAAATTAATTATTATGTTACTATATCCTCGATGGTGCAAAACTTTTTCATTTCCAAATCCATCTTTTTTATCAACATTTGGAAAAAAGAATCTTCCCTGTTCTATAAGTCCAGAAAATCTTGCTTTTGCTTTCTCCAGTTCTTCCTTATTATTTTTTATTATGGGAATAAGCTTTAAAATCTGAATGCATTTTTCATACCATTCCAAAACCTGAGTTCTATAGTTCATGGAAATTTCCACCATCTTAAAATGACGGTCAATAAGGTAAAATGCAAAAACAAAAATACTCAGGATAAAAGAAAATACAGAAACAATAATTTCGCAATTCATATTCAATGCCTCCATTAAAAAAATTTAAATTACACAAAACACAATTGTGTTACACAAAATTATACAAACACATTATTGTCATGTCAACGAAA
>CAVKBG010000090.1:0-4630 GCA_963654755.1 Desulfovibrionaceae bacterium | reverse complement strand
GGCAATTTTCTTTCTTCCATCGACGAAAAAATCGCCCTGAACAACCGCATAAACGAAAAATTAGAGCAAATGGCAAAGCAGATTTATGATTACTGGTTCGTGCAGTTTGATTTCCCTAGGAGCGTGAGCGGAGAGCTGGGCTTGCACGAGCTTTCCCGAACCGACGACGGGAAACCGCGAAGCGATTTCCCTGATAAAAACGGCAAGCCGTACAAGTCCCGCGGCGGAAAAATGGTCTATAACGCAGAACTGAAAAGAGAAATCCCGGAAGGGTGGGAAGTGAAGAATATTTTTGATTGTGCAGATGTAATTTATGGCTTTCCTTATGCAACAGAACCGTTTGATGAGAATGTAGAAAATTCAAAAAGTCCGTATTCTGTTATTCGCATCAGAGATATTTTGGAAAATACAATTTCAGCAAAAACAACTGAAGAATCTGATGAAAAGTATAAAACTCAAGTTGGTGATTTATTGATAGGAATGGACGGCTATTTTCACATGAACTTTTGGTCAAGAAACGATGATTATGTAAATCAGCGAATTACAAGAATCAGAAAAACTTGTATCTCAACATTGATTTTATATCATCAGATTTTGCCTTTTGTAAAATTCAAGGAAGAAAAAGCAAAAGGTTCTACAGTCGGTCATTTAAGCGACAAAGATATTAGACAAATAAAAGTCCTGATTCCTGACAACAAAAATCTTTCAGATAAATTTGATTTAATCCTTGATTTGATGATGAAAAATCGGCAAGAGAATGTCAAACTTTCAAGAATGAGGGATAGATTGCTGCCATTGCTTATGAATGGTCAGGTGGAGATTATATAAGAATAATTTATTATAATATTATCAGGAGAATCTTATATGAAAATTTTTTATAGTTATTGCCATGAAGATGAAAAATATCGCGAAAGACTTGAAAAGTTTCTATCTCCATTACGTGATTCAAAGAAGGTAACAGAATGGCATGATAGAAAAATAACTGCAGGCGATGAATGGCAAAATGATATAAGAAAGAATATTGAAAATTCTGATATAGTTTTACTTCTTATAAGTCAAGATTTTTTGGCTTCAAAAGCCTGCAAAGAGGAAATGGAGTTTGCGTTAAATCCAGAAAACAATAAAATCGCAATTCCAATTATATTAAAACCATGTGCATGGCTTCAAACTGATTTAAAAAATATCCAAGCTGTGCCTAAAGATGGAAAACCCATAACAGAATGGGAGAATGAAGATTCTGCTTGGCTTGATGTTGTAAATAAAATTTCTGATACAATAGATACTCTTTCAACTAAACCTAAGAAAGATTTTCTTGAAAAAATAAATAAAACCGAATTTAGAAGTTCAGGCAAAGATTGTATTTTGTTATCGGACATATTTGTTACTCCGGAATTTGAGTTTTCAACTATTGATGGAAAAAGCGATAAAAAGTCTTTCGACTTTTCAGAATTTGTTTCTGAAAAAAATAGATTTTGTTCTATTTGTGGAGAACCGTTATCTGGAAAAACCAGTTTCCTATATAAGATATTCAATGAAGCAATAAAAAAAGATTTTTATCCAGTTCTCATTGATGGTGATACGGTAAAGAAAACTAGAAATTTTGATGAGTGCATTCAAAAAGTTCTTGTTGAACAATACGAAGGTCTTGATTTAAAAGCATTTAATAAAAAAAGTGAAAAAATTTTGCTTATTGATAATTATTCCCATTCAATTTCAGACAATTTTATTTGCTGGGCAAAAGAAAATTTTGAATATATATACATCGCAATTGATGTAAATGAAAAACTTTTATTTTTTAAGGACAGCAAGATTTTTATTGATTTTAATACTGCGGCATTAAGAAATCTTGGCAGGGCTTCTCGCTATGAGCTTATAAAAAATTGGAAAAGTCTTGAGCGTAATAATTTTACTACAGATGAACAATTTCAAAATGAAATAGATGTTTTGGAACAAAATGTTAATTCCATTATTCTTGATAAAAGCATATTGCCAAATACACCTTTTTATATTCTGACAATAATTCAATCATTTGAAACATTTATGCCTCAGGATTTTCAGATAACATCATACGGGCATTGTTATTATGCAATAATCTATGCCAAATTAAATAGCATAGGACTTTCTCAGTCAGATATAGATGACAGTTTAAATTATCTTACTCATTTAGCAAAAGCTATTTTTGATAATTGTGTTAATAATCAATGGGTTCTTTCACTAAGTGATTATCAAAATTTTAAGAATAATTATAAAAATGAATATTTAATCGGAGATGGATTACTTGCAAGAATTGAAGATGAGACTTGCTCGATTTTAAAAATCAGCAATGATAAAATCTCTTTTTCATATCCGTTTATCTTTTACTATTTTATTGGGAAGCATTTGGCTATAAATGCGGAAACGAAAATAATAGAAGGTCTTTGTTCTAAGATTTATAATAAAGACTATGCCAATATACTCATTTTTACTATTCATCATGCAATAAACACAGAACTTCTTGATGAAATTGAGCTTTATTGTTTAGTTTCTCTTGATAAATTTAAAGTTGCACAGCTTACAACAGATGAAACTTCTTTTATGAACGATTTGATTTCTGCATTTTCAAAAGAAATTGAACATTCAAAAAGTACAAAATCCACAGAAGAGAAAAGAATGATAGCTCGGCGAGAGCAAGATAAAATAGAAGAAGAAACAAAAGAACTTGATGATATTTCCGTTGATGAAAATTCTGATTCAGAAATTATTGAAATTGAACGTTCAATGAAAATAATCGAAGTTATTGGGCAAATAATAAAAAACAGGAGCGGCAGTTTCAAGAAAACAGAAATAAAGGAATTAATTTTCGAGGTTGAAAAACTTGGTTTAAGAATTTTAACTTATTTTCTTGATACACTCAAAAATCCTGATTTTAAAGAGTGGATTTTTGAACGAATTTCAGTTTTAGAAAAACAGAGAAATAGTCAATTTGACAAAAAGCGAGTTGAAAAAATTGTAGAGCAAAATATTGAAATGATGGGCTTTATATTTATTATAGGAATGTTGCAGAAAACTTATCTTTCCTTAACAACAAAAAAAATTATTTCATTGCAGGAAGAAATTTCAGATAATGAAAATACAGTTGCTTTTGATTTCTTTTTAATATTTTTCAAACTGAACTATGAAGGAATAAATTTCAATGTCATAGAAAATTATTATAATAAATTCTATGAAACTGATAATTCTTGGGCAATAGGAGTGCTTAAGTTATTAGTAAAAAGCTATTTGGATACACATAATGTTGACTTTAGAAAACGACAGAAACTTGCCAATCTTCTTCATTTTCAATATGAACCTAATAAGCCAAAATTGAATTGAGCATGAGGCTAAATATGTGCAAGATATTATTGTCAATAAATCCGGAGTATTCATCAAAAATTTTACAAGGAACAAAAAAGTATGAATACCGCAGGCAAATTGCAAAGCGGACTGTCGATGAAATCTTGATTTATTCAACTGCCCCTGATATGAAAATTATCGGCTCTGTAAAAGTCCATTCTGTAATAAAAGGAACTCCGGCAGAACTTTGGAAAAAAACGGAAAAATATGCTGGAATATGCAAGGAAAAGTTTTTTTCTTATTTTGCAGGAAAAACAACGGCTTTTGCATATAAGCTAGGCGATGTTCAGTCATTTAATCCTCCAAGAAATCTGACTGATTATAACATCAAGACAGCTCCGCAATCATTTGTTTATTTATAAGCCTTGAAACAAAAATTTGTTTGTTTGCTATTATAATCCCATAGTGTTTTAGAATGTAAGCTACTTCTCACACATTCCCAGCCATCTTCTCCGTAATCGTTAGCACGATTTCCTGATCGCGCTTTGAAAGTCTTGAAAAGTCCCTTATAAGAATGTTGAGTTTGGCGAGGTTTTCCTTGTTTTGCGTGCCTTGCGAGTTTTGGTTCTGCGGGGAAATATTTTCGCCGGTAACAAGATATTCAACCGAAACATTTAGAGTGCGCGCGATTTTAACCGCAATGTCCGCAGGCGGAATTACTTGCCGTGCGCTCAAGTAGCAGTCCAGAGTGGGCTTTGGAATTCCAGTCGCAACGGCAAGCTCCTTGACCTTCATGTCCTGATAATCAAGCTCTTCCCTCAGATTTTCCCTAAAAGTTTTTGGCATGACTTTATATTAATAACATTATACAATTTCTCTCTTGTCAATAATGATAAATCATAATATAATCGTAAATTGATAATGAGATGTCATAAATAAAGTTGTGTAATTCTCATTATTATTCTTGGTTTTGGAGAAGATTTTGACCCGACACGCCATTCTTTGCGGCTCCGCACCAGACGGATTCAGGCAGAAAAAAATAAATGAAATGCACGATTTTCTCACGAGCGAAGCCAGTGGCTTTTGGGCGGAAAAAGAAATAACGATTTTCCCGAATGGCGTTAACGAGGCGATGCTTTCTTTTGTGCTAGAACGGCTAAAATCGGACAAAACTGAACAAATTCTTCTATATATATGCACTTTGTCGCCGGTTGCGGATGAGGATGAATCTGTGTGGATAGGTGGAGATGAAGTACGGAAAAGTGTGATTGAGGCGTTCTGTGCGGATGGCTACGGTCAGGTGATTTATGATTGTGGA
>CAVKBG010000089.1:0-4836 GCA_963654755.1 Desulfovibrionaceae bacterium | reverse complement strand
TCTTGTAATAGATGTTCCAAAGAAGTTCAACAACCGCGACCGCTCAAGATTCATTAAAACTTCAATGAATAAATACTTGCCAAAGGATTTTGTTTATATAGACTGCGACACAATCATTTATGAATCACTTGAGGACTTGCCTAAAGAACCTGACATCGGAATGGTTTTGAACCGCCACATGAAAATTTCGGAAAGTCCAGTAAAAGACTTCTTTGAAAAAAATGCAAAGGAATTCGGCTGGCATGACGGCTATGATGACAAGCATTTTAACGGAGGCTTTATGAGTGTTCATGGCTCAGAAAAATCCGATGCCCTTTTTACTCTTTGGCATGAACTTTGGAATGAAAGCCGGGAAAAATCAAATGGAACAGTTTTTGACCAGACTTCTTTAAACGAGGCAAACTACAGGCTTAACGGAGCAATCACAGAAATTGACGGCATTTGGAACTGCCAGATAAACAGAAACTGCCGCTGTATGCCATACATTCACGATGCGAAAATCCTTCATTTGTACACAAACAAGAAAATGTACGCGCATGATATGGCAAAAAATGAAATAATAAAATCAGTTCTTGAGCCTGAACATCCAGAACTTGATAAAATTCTTGCAAATCCAAAAGCCGCATTCCATGACGTTTATGACTTAAACACTGATTTTTATTCAGTCGAAATGTCAAAAACACCAGCCTATGTTTTTCTCCGTGGAATTTATGAGAACAATAAAAAATTCTTTAATCTTTGCAATTCTATTGCAAAATTGTTTATGAAATTTTCAAAGTAGAAAGAAATCATAAAAAACTGAAAACAGTTTTACTGAAAATTTTATTTTTTTCTCTTATCCATAAGTTGCAAAATGGCAATACTAGTTTCTATATTTCCCTCCCTCCCCACCAATTGAAAAAAAACTCAATTATATAGTATAATTTAGAGTATTTTTGTTGATTTTTTGGAGGTTTCTATGAAGAAAATTGTAAAACTTAGCGCGCTGTTGATTTGCGCTGGGCTGCTTCTTTCAGGCTGCTCTAATGCTAAAAAAGACTACATTCTTGCGACTGGCGGAACTGGCGGAACATACTATCCGTTCGGCGGAGCAATTGCAAATATTTGGAATACAAAAATTGAAAACATGAATGTTACAGCCCAGGCAACTGGAGCTTCCGCAGAAAATCTTCGTCTTATAAACAAGGGCGAAGCTGAATATGCGATTGTCCAGAACGATGTAATGGACTACGCTTATAATGGAACAGACCTTTTTGAAGGCGAAAAACTTGAAAATATTATGACAATCGGAACTCTTTATCCAGAAGTCGTTCAGATTGCGGTTTCAAAAGACAGCGGAATAAAATCTGTTGCTGACTTCAAGGGAAAACGAATTTCAGTTGGAGACGCTGGTTCTGGAGTTGAGTTCAATGCAAAGCAGATTATGGAAGGCTACGGACTCACATTCGACGACATCAAAAAAAGCAACCTTTCATTCAAGGAATCCGCGGAAGGAATTCAGAACGGAACTTTGGACGGATGCTTTATAACTGCTGGTGTGCCAAACGCGGCATTGCAGGAACTTGCATTCACAGCAGGACTTACTCTTGTTCCAGTTGACGGAGAAGCTGCAAAGCAAATCTGCGAAAAGTACGGATATTACACGCAGACAACAATTCCGGGCGGAACATACAAAGGAACGGATTCCGACACTCAGGCTCTTGCAATCAAGGCGACACTTGCAGTAAACGCAAAACTCGATGAAGAAATCGTCTACGAAATGACAAAAGCTTTGTTTGAAAATCTTTCAGACCTTGCAACTGCCCACGCAAAAGGCAAAGAAGTTTCCGCGCAGTCAGCTGTAACAGGCGTTTCTGTTCCATTGCATCCGGGCGCAAAAAAATATTTCAGCGAGCTTGGCTTGAACTAATCCGGCGGAAATATTTGTCTAAAAGGCTTTTTTCAGTTCTTGTTTTAATTTTTTTTGCAGGGGGAATTTTTCTTTTCCCTGCATTTCCCGTTCTTTCTGTCAGCAATAGAAAAAAAACATCGCAAAGATTTTATTCTATGAATGGCTTTAGGAACGGCTTTGCAATTTCCTATACACATTCGGTTAACAAAGGGCGCGTAAAAGATTTCTACAAATCAAAAGGACACAAGCTTGTTTGCGGCAGAACAGTTTTTGTTTCTTACGGAGCCGGAATCCCAGAACCGCAGGAAATGCCCGGCGCAGTTTTTAAGTTAACTGGCGAAGGCTACGAAATTTCAAATATAAACAGAACTGTTGACAAGCTTGTAATGGCAGTAGGAATTGTTGCAAACCACGCAATTTCTATTCAAGACAAAAATGGAAAAATCACAGACTATTTTCTTACTGATTTTTTTGAGCCGCAGACAAGCATAGTCTTTCAGATAAAAAATGTTTCAGCTGCAGATTATATTTTTCATCATATAAAATAAAAATTTTATCATTAACTTTTTACAGGAGGTTTGAATGGCAAACAACAAAAACAAAAGCTCTAATGACTACATCGAGCAGCTTCTTCCTACTTCAAACGAAGAAGAAATGAAGAGAATGATGAAAGAGCTGGACCGCGAGCAGTCTTACCGTGAACACAAATGCTGGCGTCAGTATATTACAGTTTTTATTTCTGTTATTTTTGTGCTTTTTCAGCTATACGCAACTTTGTCTGGAGCAATCACAGCACAGGTTCTTCGCGCAACGCATTTGGCTTTTGTGCAGCTCTTGGCATTTCTTCTTTTTCCGCCTACAAAAAACAGTCCGCGGAACACGCTTCCTTGGTACGACATTGTTCTTGGACTGATTGGAGCTGCGTGCTGGCTTTACATCGTCGTGAACTTTGATTCGCTTGTAAGACGCTCTGGAAACAACACGCCATTGGATGTTGCAATCGGAATTGTCGGAATCCTAGTTCTTTTTGAAAGCTGCCGAAGAATCGTAGGGCTTCCGATTATGATTATAGCAGGCTCTTTTATCGTGTTTGCATTCGCAGGAAAATATCTTCCGGGATTTTTGCATCACAGAGGATATTCGCTTCAGCGTGTTGTATGCCATCTTTTTTACAACACAGAAGGAATCATGGGAACTCCAATCGGCGCCTGCTCTACATTTATTTTTCTTTTTATTCTGTTCGGCGCGCTTCTTGAAAAAACTGGAATCGGGCACTTTTTTATTGATGTGTGCAATGCGCTTGCAGGAGGAGCAAGCGGCGGACCTGCGAAAGTTGCCGTTATGTCTTCCGCGCTTTTGGGAACTGTTTCAGGCTCGTCTGTTTCAAACACTGTGGGCTCAGGCTCATTCACGATTCCAATGATGAAAAAACTTGGCTACAAAGGCGAATTTGCAGGCGCAGTCGAGGCAGCCGCTTCCACAGGAGGACAGATAATGCCGCCAATCATGGGAGCCGCAGCGTTTCTTATGGCGGAAAGCCTTGGACTTCCGTACATCACAATTGTAAAGGCAGCGATTGTTCCGGCGATTCTTTACTTTACAGGAATCTTTATAACTGTTCATCTTGAAGCAAAAAAGCTCGGACTAAAAGGACTTCCAAAGGAACAGCTTCCGCGCTTTATGCCGCTTCTTCTAAAAAAAGGCTATATGATTCTTCCGCTTGTTGTGATTATTTATTTTCTTTGCGCAGGAAAGACTGCGGTTTTTGCGGCGTTAATGGGAATCATTGCCTGCGTTCTTGTCGGATTCGGAGTTTCTGTTTCTGATTTGGCGCATGGACGCAAGCCTTCTTTCGGCGGAAAAGACATTATTGAAATTATGTGCACTGCCGCAAGAAACATCATCAGCGTAGCAATTGCCTGCGGAATGGCGGGAATCATAATCGGAATTGTAACACTGACAGGTTTGGGACTTAGGCTTGGAAACGGACTTGTTATGCTGGCGCACGGAAAACTCTTGTTAACATTGGTATTTACAATGGTTGCTTCCATAATTCTTGGAATGGGTGCTCCGACAACCGCAAACTATCTTATCACTTCCACAATTACAGCAGGAGCAATCATAAGCCTTGGAATAGAGCCGCTTGCAGCCCACATGTTTGCATTCTACTTTGGAATCATTGCCGATGTTACTCCTCCAGTCGCACTTGCAGCAATAGCTGGAGCCGCAATCGCAAAAGCAAAGCCAATGAAAACCGCCCTGAATGCGACAAAACTTGCCATAGGCGCATTTATAATTCCTTATATGTTTGTCTACAACAGCAAAATGCTTATGATAAATGCATCCGCTTTTTCTGTTGTTATGATAATTGTAACTGCGATACTCGGAATGTTTGGAATCAGTGTTGCCCTTGAAGGCTACGGATTTTACAACACAGGATTTTTCTACAATTCAAGAAAAGGCAAAGCGACTATAATTGCATTTGACGCAGTTGAAAGAATTCTGTTCGCCGTCGCAGGACTTCTCTGCGTAATCCCAGAAACAAAAACCGACATCATAGGTGTAAGCCTGCTTGCAGTCCTCATTGCATACCAGCTGATTCTAAAGAAAATCCGCAGCGCAAAAGCAATAGCATAAAGTTATTGAAAAGTTCACCTCCCATGTTTACCGAATAAGCATGGGAGGTGTTTTGGTTTCAATATTTTTTTTTATTCATTTTCACTTCTTCTTGATTTCAAACAAAAGCATAAAGCAACAAGAATAACCAGACCGAGCAAAGACACCGCAATCCCAGCGTTCAAGAACGGCGTGCTGTATTTTAGGACCACGGAATGTTTTCCTGAATCCACAAAAGTTCCGATGAATGCAATGTCGCACCTATAAGCTTTCACTTTTTTGCCGTCTATAAAAATCTTCCAGCCTTTTGAGTACGGCATGGAAAATCT
>CAVKBG010000088.1:0-4842 GCA_963654755.1 Desulfovibrionaceae bacterium | reverse complement strand
GTCGGTTATGTTGTTTTTTGTCAAAGCTAAATCCACAAACGGCGCAAGTTGAACTTCAAATCCAAAATCTTTTATACGCGAAGTTTCTTTCGGCTTGAACGAAAAAAGATGGAACGGAAAATCCAAGTTCAGGCAAAGAGCGGTTGGAACATAAAGAAACCTGTCCGCAAGATTTTTTGAAGAAATCTCCGGCGTGTCTCGAATTCCGCGCAAAAAAACTCCAATCGGGCGTTCGTTTTTGTCCTGAAAAAAGTTAAGCTGCGAGGCGATTCCAAATTTTTCCCAAGCCTTGAACGCATTCACCTGCGCTGAAAAATACGGAATAACCTCATTCCGCCTAAAGTCAAATCCGCTACCGCCGTCAAAAATCGCGCTAACTCCTTGCCGGAAATTTCCAAGCCAGTCAACACGACCAAATTCAAAAGAAAGTCCGGTTTTTGTAAGTGGCGAAGAAAGTTCCGTGTCATCAAAATTAAGCGTGCGGTCGCTCCAGCAGTAAAAAAAATCAGTGTACGGCGTAAGCGTTGAATCCGCAAAGTTCATTTTTATCGGCAGCGAGATTTTCGCATATTCTGAATAAAAAATATCGTTTCCAAAAAGCGCGTGCTCCTCATCGCCCCGGACAAAACCTTGCGAAAAATCAATGACAAGCTGGCGCATTTTATTTTTTTCAAGCGGAAAAACAAACGAAAGCCCTGCGTTTATGTCATAAGAAGGAATCGGGGAATCAAAAGTGAACTTTACGGAGCTGTCGGTGTTCGCAAAAATTCCAAACGACTTGTAAAAAATCGGATAATTGAAATTGAGCGCAAATCCCGCATTAAAATTTTCAGGCGCAAACGAAGAAAAATCAGAAATTCCGCCAAAAACTTCGCCCTCAACCTGCGTGATTGTGCCAAGAAAATTATCATCACGCATTTTTATTTTTAAGACCGCACCATCGTTTGAACTGTACTTCGGGTATGGCAAAAGCAGAAAATGCTTAGAATCTTCCACGCGGATTTTAAGGCGAACAGGAATAACTTCCGAAGAATCAATCGAACCAACAGAATTTAAAGCCACAGCCACATCAGAAGCCGTGCTTGTCTGAAGCGTACCATTATTCAAAGCCGAATTAAAAGAAGTTCCATCTGTTCCAGGATTTGCTGCTGAAGAATCCGACTGAAACGGCGGAAAATCTTCCGAAACCTCAATGTTCACATCAGAAAAAATCCGCAGATTCAAAAATCTCGTCTTGCAGTCAAAAATGTAAGAATCCAGTTCATCTTTTGAAGAAAAAGTTTTTTCCGTGTCAATCAGAACTTCATTCCGCAAGAATTTTTCCTGCGTCTGCCCGGAAATCTCGTAATCAACTTTTTCAATTCGGAAAGCTTGTGCAAACAAAAACTGAAAATTAAAAAACAGCACAAAAACCAGTGCCGCAAGATATTTCCCGCAAGTTTTAAAACTGATTCCAAAATCCTTCATATTTAGAAAATATACGCGGAAAAATTAAAGCGGCGATAAACAGAAGATAAACTTTTTATAAACGGAAGAACAGAAGAAGGTTTTATTACCTTGAAGGGAATCTTGTCATCTTCGCTCTTGTCCGGAGAACTATTTCATGGGATTATCCAGTCAAGCTGGATAATGACAAAACACAGATTGTCATTCCCTTGCTTGACAAGGGAATCACTGCATAGAGTTGCCAACCGAGTTTGATTCACAAACATTGCAGGTTAAACCTGAAAATGACAAGTTTTGGGAGATTGCCGGGTCTATGCCCGGCAATGACAACTTCTGCGAGATTGTCGCATCACGTGCGACAATGACAAAGCTATAAGCCCTGCAATGATACATGAGATCCTCCGGTCGAGCCGGAGGATAACAAAAGCACGACAATGACACGATGTTTTGTCATTCCTGTGCCACGACACAGGAATCTCCCTTTTACTCGCCGTTTATATGTCGCCGTCGGAGCAGTGGATTGTGATGCTTCCCGAGCTAACGCCAAATGTCGCCCACTGTGCTTTTGTGCCGCCGTAGGTTACTGTTGTTATGTTGCAAAGATAAAACACGTCTTTATCAATAGAAGTAATGCTGTCAGGGATTGTTATGCTTGTTAAGCTGCTCTCCATGAACACAACTGTACCGATAGAAGTAACACTGTCTGGAATCGTTACACTTGTTAAGTTGCTGCAACTCTTGAATGCATAACCACCAATGGAGGTAACACTGTTAGGAATTGTTATGCTTGTTAAATTTTTGCAAGCATAGAACGCAGCGTCACCAATAGAAGTAACGCCGTCAAGAAATTTTATACTTGTTAAACCTGTGGCAGGCGCAATAAAAGTTTTTTCTGCTTTTGTATAGATGCAATTTTCATAACTTTCATATTTTTGATTATCTTCAGATACTGTTAATTCTGTTAAGCTTGAGCAGCCTTCGAAGACTCTTTCACCGATAGAATCAACACTGTCCGGAATTACTATAGCTGTTAAATTGCTACATTTCCTAAACGCACATCTAGCGATAGATGTAACACCGTTTGGAATGTTCACACTTACTAAGCTACTGCAGTAAGCGAACGCAGCGTATCCAATAGAAGTTAATCCTGTAGTTTGGCTTAAATCAAGGCTGACTTTTGCATTTTCGTTATTTTTCAGTGCAGTCCTAATCGCAGATACGTCTGTTAGTTCTCCAGTTACTGCAATCTTGTACTCACCTGACTCAAGGCTTGCGATTGCGGCTGCGGCTTTATCTGCGGTAGTAACAATTCCGTCGATACAGTAGATTGCGGCGTTAAGAAGGTCATTGTTGCCTGTGCTGATAATTTTTCCATTATCCTTGAGTGCATTCCATTCTGCAACAGTTCCGCCGTAGTTCACGGTCTGCAATGCGTCACAATAAGAGAATGCATAGTCCCCTATGGATGTAACGCTTTTTGGAATTGTCACACTTGCAAGTTTTTCGCAACCGCTAAAAGCAAACCTTCCTATAATCTGCACACCTTCCTCTATCACAACTTTTTCAAGATTAGAACAGCAATCGAAAGTCATATAGCCAATTGTCTTGACATTGCCCGGAACTGTTATTTCTGTAAGGGAATTGCACCAGTCGAAAGCATATTCGCCGATTGATTCAAGTCTGCTTCCAAATTTTATACTTGCAAAACTTACGCTATAAAATGCAAAATTACCTATTGTCTTTATACTGTCCGGAATTACAATATCAGTAAGATTCGCACACATCTGGAATGCACCTCCATTGATGGATTCAATGCCTTCTGGCAGCACTATTCCTGCAAGGGCTTTGCATTCTGCATTTTTATCCGCATCATAGAATGCATTATCAGGAATCTTAGTAAGCCCGGTCGTGCCGCTCATGTCAAGACTGATTCTTGCTCCAGAATTTTCATATAACGCGCTGCGGATTGCAGTGATTGTATCTTCGGAGATTTCTCCAACAAGCGCGACTGTATGCACTTTGCCGTCCGCAGGAATATTCTTGATTACTTCGGAAACATTGGCTGCTGTTACCGCCCACTTTGCATAAAGAGTGATGTTGCCGATTAGGGTGATTTTTGCTTTGTCTTCGTAGTTCGTGCCAGTTCCATCGTCTTTTGTGTTCCAGCCTGCAAAAATCCAGCCGTCTTTTGTGAACGCATTTTCTGGAAGAGTGATTTCCGTTCCGGCAACTTCGGTTATACTTGCGATTGAACCAGTTCCGCCGTTCGCGTCAAAGGTGATTGTGCAGGTTGCTTTTGGTGTTTCGGGATTTGAAGGATTAGTGTTTGAACCGCCGGAAGTACCAGGATTTGATGTGTTTCCGCCGTCAGGATTTTCTACCGGCGTTGTTACCTGTCCGTTGTCATCATCTGAGCCGCTGTCTGCTTCGGTCATGCAGCCGGTAAAAAAGGAAAGGCTAAGAGCCAGAATGCACGCTATACATACACGGGGGGGGTAAGGAATTTGTGGTTGATTTCCATCGCTTTCTCCATAAAAAGCCAATAAGAAAGTTGCGTTTAAGCTTCGCTGCCAAAACAACTTTAGATTTGACTTTTTGTTAATATAATTTGTTGTTCTTACTATTATACTGCATGGAAAAGGAAATATCACGGCAAATGAAGAAAAAAGTTGAAGAATTTTGCGGATTTTTCTGAGATTACTGACCGAGTTTGCTTCGCAAACATCGCGTGTCAAGTGCGGCAATGACAGTCTGCCCCATGTCATTCCCTTGCTTGACAAGGGAATCTATTTTATGGGATTCCCCGGTCGAGCCGGGGAATGACATTAGTGGGAAGCTGCGAGTTTTTGCAAAGCTGGTGTAGCGAACTTGCGTGAGGGATGGTAAGGGCGCAAAGCGGCCACCGCAACGGAGCGCAGCACAGTGAGGAGGCTGGAACGATAACGAAACCCTGAACAGCCCGACCGTTGCGGTAGTTGTAACAGTTGACGGAGTTTCCTCTCCAACGCTTGCCGAAAGTAACGCAACGGGCATGACCTAAAATGACAAGTTGCTTCGCATTTATTCATGCTCCCCCCTACCCTGCATCGCATAAAAAACTGACGCAAAACCGATAAAACTGTGCTATATTATAAAAAGGAGGAAAAAATGCCTGTAATCTCAATGTTTTATGGAATTATAATCAGGATGCAAAGCGAACACGGCGGAAAGCATCATGTTCCTCATATCCACGTCATTTGCGGTGATGACGAATCCGTGTTCTCTTTGGAGGGCGAACAGCTCGAAGGCAAAATTCCAGCTTCAAAGAAAAAACTTGTTGAGGCGTGGATTGAAATTCACAAGGAAGACTTGCAGGCAAACTGGCGGCTTCTTGATGAAGGCGAGCAGTTCTTCAAA
>CAVKBG010000087.1:0-4844 GCA_963654755.1 Desulfovibrionaceae bacterium | reverse complement strand
TAGTTCTTTTCAGCAAGCGCGCCCAAAATCTGCTTTTCCTGCTGAAGATTGTTCTTTATGTCGTAAGCCGTAACGGAAGTTGTAAGTCCGACTGAAATAAAGCTGAATACCGCCGCCGGAAAAATTACTTTGAGAACGCCGGAAACCGAAGAGTCAGAAGCAACGCTAGGAACTAAAAAAGATGCCGTGATGATTAGAAAGCATCCCAAAAGATTTACAAGCGTCATCAGTATGATTCTTTCGCGGTTTGATGAAGTTACAACGGATTTGTCAAACGGAAGCCAGTGCAAAAAGTGCTCGAATCGGCTGTTGAAAATTGTGTAGAAGCTGATTCCGTAGAGCAGCATGAAGCCTGTACAGATAAGAATGATTGAAAGATACGGAGAAGTTTCTTCAAACGCTTCAAACTGAGTGCCTTTAGAATGAATTACAAAGCAGGCAAGAAATGGAATTACAATTCCTAAAACTAAGTTTATTGCAAAAAGCATCTTGCCGGAATATTTTAATAGAAGATTTATTTTCCTGATGCGTTCATCAGTTCCGTCGTAAGTTTCTATTTTTTTCCGAAGAAAATTGTAAAAAACAAACGGACACAATGCTGCAATCACATAAGCAAGAATCGTGTAAGGTGAAAGCAAAATAGTTATGAATTCATCAACCGTGGCAATTCCAGTAATACATAAGTAAGCAGGAGCTAGCAAGAATGGTGAAAACGAAGATAAAAGCAGCAACAAAGGAAGCTTTACATAAAATAATTTTCTGTCAGTTTCTGAAAGTTTTTGTTCCATAAAAAGAATCCTCATAAACAGTATATTTTTATAATTATTCTGTATCAAGTAAATTTTAATTTTTTTACAGAAAATAAATATTAAATAAACAATACAAAAAATTTCATTGTTTGCCCAACATTTTTTCCGCTCGTGCGGAAAAATTTACGAGCTGCCCAACGCATTTTCTGTTCGTGCGAAAAATTCCGCGAGGCGAACTGGCATACTTTCAGCAAATGAAGCAATTTTTCCGCCGGAATTTTACTAAAAATGATTCTTGACAGCTAAAATTAAGTTTATTATATTCTTTATTAGTTACGTTGTGTAACTAATTCGTTCTTGACGAGGCATGGAGCAAAAATATGACAAAAGAAGAATTTGAAAAAATCGACAGTTTTGGAGTTGGTGCGCCGAATGACGCGTTTGCGAAGTATTTTATCGGGCAGTCGTTTTTAAAGCCGCTTACGGACGCAAAAAAGGGCGAGATTCCGATTTTTAATGTTACGTTTGAGCCGGGCTGCCGCAACAATTGGCACGTTCATCATGCTTCAAAGGGCGGCGGTCAGGTTTTGATTTGCACGGCGGGAAGCGGATGGTATCAGGAATGGGGAAAAGCGGCGGTTTCTATGGAAGCTGGAAGCGTTGTTGTGATTCCTGCGAACGTTAAGCACTGGCACGGCGCGAAAAAAGACAGCTGGTTCAGTCACATCACATTTGAACCTGCTGGCGAAGGCACTTCCAACGAATGGCTTGAACCGGTCAGCGACGAGGAATATGGGATACTTGGGAAATAAAATTTTCCATGAACTAATTGTCTGAATCAGAGAGAATGCTACGGCAGACCGCCCGACATTCTTTTTCTGATAAGGCAATGAAGTAAATTTCTCAATAGAAAAAATAGCAGTTTTATGTTATACAATAATCATGCTCGCAGTTGCGGAAAAAATTGAAATAGAACGAAAAATTCACGCGGTTGAAACTTCCGAAATCCACAAAAAAATTTTCGGGCAGTATTTTACACCTTATGCAATCGCAGAATTTATGGCTTCTCTTTTTCCTGTGGCAAATGGTGGCTTAAACATTTTAGACCCCGGAGCGGGAATTGGAATTCTTTCCTGTGCGCTTTTAAATAGAATCCAAAAAGAAAATTGGAAAAATCCTTCAATAAAACTTTCTGCTTATGACATTGATGCAGAGGTTCTTGGCAAGCTGACACAAAATCTAATTGAGCAAAAAAAGAATTTTGCTGATTTTGACTTTAAGATTTACAACACTGATTTCTTGGGAAAAACTTCATTTGAATATTCTTTTGGGAAAAGCGAAGAATTTACTCATATAATAATGAATCCGCCATACAAGAAAATTCTTTCAAAATCTTCTGCAAGGGAATTTTGCCGCTGTTTTGGGCTTGAAACTGTCAACCTGTATTCCGCTTTTGTGGGAGCTGCAATCGCTCAGCTAAAAGATAAAGGTCATCTTGTTGCGATAATTCCAAGGAGTTTTTGCAACGGACTTTACTATAAACCTTTCCGCGAATTCATATTGAAAAATTGTTCAATAAAACAGATTCATCTTTTTGAATCAAGAAAAGATGCTTTCAAGGATGAGTCTGTTCTACAGGAAAATATAATTATTTTGCTTCAAAAAAACGTTTCTCAGCGTGATGTAAAAATCTCGTATTCAAACGGTGCGGATTTTGAGAATCTGACCGAAAAATATTATGATTTTAAGGAAATCGTAAATCCGTTTGACAAAGAAAAATACATAAATATTCCGCTTCAGTCACTTTTGTCATCAGAAGACTTTTTTGACTGTCAGTTTGTCTCTTTAAAAGAAACTGGAATTTCAGTTTCCACAGGTGCGGTTGTTGATTTCCGTGCAAAGAATTTTATCAGAAAAAATCCTGATGAAAATTCTGTTCCGTTGCTTTATTCGGTGCATTTCAAAAATTACAGAACGGACTGGCCGAAAGAATCTAAAAAGCCGAACGCGATTCTGCTGACAGAAGAAACGGAATCGCTGTTTGTTCCGGCAGGAAACTATGTTGTTGTAAAAAGATTTTCAACAAAAGAAGAGAAAAAAAGAATTGTCGCTTCACTGATAACAGCCGATGACATTCACGCTTCAAGTTTCGCATTTGAAAATCACTTGAATGTCTTTCACTCTGATAAAAAAGGTCTGCAGAAAGAACTTGCATTCGGTCTTGTTGTCTGGCTGAATTCAACATTTCTTGATAATCAGTTCCGCAAATTCAGCGGGCATACGCAGGTAAACGCAACGGATTTAAGAAATCTGCCTTTTCCTTCAAAAGAAAAACTGATTGAGCTTGGAAAAAAACTTGAAAAATATAACGGCTGGAATCAGGAACTTTTTGATTCGATAGCAATGGAGTGCCTTAATGAAAAATCTGCAGCAGCAAATTTCTGAAAAAATACAACAGGCGACTGATATTTTGGAAAAATTCGGAATGCCGTCCGCTCAGCTGAACGACAGAACTGCATATTGCCTGCTTGCGCTTTTGAATATTACGCCTGAAAAAACTGGGAAAATATTGAAAATCCTTTAATTGGAATAACTCCAATGATGGATTTTACAAAGACAAATTACCAGAAAGAGTATGCTCCGAATTCAAGAGAGACTTTCAGAAGATTTAGTGTTCATCAATTGGTTCAGGCTGGAATCGTCTTATATAATCCTGATGATTCTTCACGCCCTGTCAATAGTCCGAAAGCCGTCTATCAAATTTCACCTGCGGCATTTAATGTGATAAAAACTTATGGAACAAAGGATTTTGAACCGAAAATTCAGAACTTCTTGAAAAATCAAAAATCGCTTTCAAAACAATATGCCCACGAACGGAAAATGAATATGGTTTCCGTAAAAATAAAGGACGAACATTCAATTCAGATTTCTCCGGGAAAACACAGCGAACTTATAAAAGATATTATCGAGCAGCTTGCACCTAGATTTCTTCCGAACAGCACGTTGGTTTATATCGGCGACACTGGCGAAAAATGGGGATATTACGACCAAGAAATTGCAGGAAATTTGCTGTTCAATGTTCTTGAACATGGAAAAATGCCGGATGTGATTCTTTACATTGAAGATAAAAACTGGCTTGTTCTAGTTGAATCCGTTACTTCTCATGGGCCTGTTGACAGCAAGAGATATATTGAACTGGAAGATTTGTTTTCAAACGTGAACGCGGACTTGGTCTTTATTTCGGCTTTTCCAGACAGAAGCACATTCGTAAGATTCGCGCACGACATAGCTTGGGAAACAGAAGCATGGATTGCCGACAATCCTGACCACATGATTCATTTTAACGGAGATAAATTCATCGGTCCGCATAAGTAAAGTTGTTAGCGACGAAGAATACGGAAAACTTGAGAAATAATAAGGAAAGAAAATATGAAAATCATTGAGTATGACCCGAAATATAAAAGCGATTTTTTTCGCCTGAACACAGAATGGCTTGAAAAACTTTACTACATCGAATCTTACGACCAGTATGCGATGGATCATGTTGAGGAGCTTATAGAAAAAGGCTCGATGGTCTATTTTGCCGTTGAGGATGAAAAGGTTCTTGCAACTTGCATGATTGAGCCGCTTGGCGATGATGTTTGGGAGGTCTGCAAGCTGGCTGCCGCTGGTCAGTACACTGGAACTGGAGCCGGCTCGGCGGTTTTAAAAGCCTGTATTGACTATGCGGTTTCGCATGGCGCAAGAAAACTTTGTCTTATTACGATTTCTGGGCTGAAACCTGCGATTCATCTTTACAAAAAATTCGGATTTGTTGAAATTCCTTACAGAAAAGATGTCTGGCATTCAGAAAAGGCTGATGTTGAAATGGAATATATTGTTCCGAGGAAAAACTGAAATGAAAATCATCTGTTTTATGTATGCGAGCCTTGACGGGCGGATTGACTGTGCGATGACTGAAAAAATCGACCCGGCGGCGAAATCGTATTACGCTCATCTTGCGTCGTTCGGGGATTTTACGCAGGTTAACGGAAAAACTACGAACGCGATGCACTACGCGGAAAGCGGCGTTTTTGAGCCGAAAAATTACTGCGC
>CAVKBG010000086.1:0-5202 GCA_963654755.1 Desulfovibrionaceae bacterium | reverse complement strand
AGAAAAAATATTTCTTTGACAAGACAATCTACGAGAAGCGCGTTTACGACTCAAAGGGCGTTGCGCATCCTGACGTTCAGATTCAGTTCGGGCCGAACATCAAGGACTGGCCTGAGATGCAGCCGCTTTCTGACGACATTCTGCTCAAGGTTGTATCTGAAATCCACGACCCGGTTACAACAACGGACGAGCTTATTCCTTCGGGCGAAACTTCAAGTTTCCGCTCAAATCCTTTGGGACTTGCCGAGTTCACTTTGAGCCGGAAAGATCCTGCCTACGTTGGACGCGCAAAGGCTGTGCGCGACAGGTCGGAAGAGGTTAAGGCGGAAGTGAGCCGCGCGGAAAAAATTCTTGAGGAAAAATATCCTGAGTTCAAGGGAAGAATTGAAAAGGCGGGGCTTGGCTCTACAATCTACGCTGTTAAGCCGGGTGACGGTTCTGCACGCGAGCAGGCGGCAAGCTGCCAGAGAGTTTTGGGCGCAAGCGCGAACATTGCAAGCGACTACGCGACAAAACGCTACCGCTCGAACCTGATTAACTGGGGAATGATTCCGTTCCTGTATAAGCAGGGCGATACGGCTGCGACAGAAAACCTTCCGTTTGCAAACGGCGACTACATTTTTGTTCCGGGCGCAAAGAAGATGATTGCGGAAAAACTCCCGAGCATAAAAGCTTATGCAGTCCGCGCCGACGGCTCAACCGCCGAGTTCGACCTTTCAACCGGCGACATGACCGACGACGAGCGAAAGATTATTCAGGCCGGCTGTCTGATTAACTTTTACAGGGGATAAAGTGTAGGGGAAAATGAAACAGGCTCTTCCGTGGTGGAAGGGGCCTGTTTTTTTTGTGCTTTGAAAAACATACCCAGTCCGTTGCGTAAATATAGTTACTATATTTCAAAATAAAGTAACTATATTTTAAAATTTAGTTACTTTGTTTGGGTAACTTAGTTACTTTATTTTTTCAGCCGTTCTGCAAGTTCTTTTATAAATTTAAGGTCGCTGTCTGAAAGGTGGTTGACTGTTGTGAGCAGTGAAAGGACTTCCGGCTTTATTGATTTTGGAACGGAACTGTCTGTGCCTGCCACAAGATATTCAACGCTTACTCCAAGTGCTTTTGCAATGCGCAAGGCAATATCAGCTTGAGGCATTCCATCTCTTTTTAAGCCTGTCCCGATTGTCGAGACATCAAAATTTGCTTCCGAAGCCAAATATTTCCGTGATTTTCCTTGATACTCAAGTTCTTCTATAACATTCTGCCAAAATCCCATAGCTTAACGGTAGCCGACAGTTGCAATTTTTGTTTACTTTTTATTGCGTTTGTCCGATAATGATAAAAATATTGCAATTGTCTTATAAAAAGAATAATCAGACAATTGCCATTCTCGGATGATTTGCTATGAAAAAAGAAGCCGCAACAGATTTATGGGTGCATGATTTATTGAAGGAAGCCGGAATTGAGCTTGACGCGCAGGGAAGTTCGGTAAAAGAAATTGACGATGCGTTAAAAACCGCCTCGAAGCGCGGAACAGGAAAAGCAGGATTTCCTGAATACGTGGGCGTTGTAAAGGATTTTATTTTGGTTCTGGAGGACAAGGCTAGCCTTGAAAATCACATAAAGCGCAATTCAGACAAAATCATCAGCCTTGAAACTAAGGACGTAACCGACTATGCCGTGAACGGAGCTCTGTTTTATGGGCGCCACCTTTCTCAGAATACGAACTACAGAAAAATATTCGCGTTTGGAATTTCGGGCAATGAAAAAAAGCACAGAATTACGCCGCTTTTTGTGGATGACCGCTGCAATCTTTTTGAACTTGATGATGTGGAATCTTTCATCTCATTTAACGAAAAAAATATTGATGAATATTATCTTCGCGACGTACTAAAAGAACACACGGACAAGGAAAAAGAGCTGAACGAAATTCTTTCCGACGCGAAAATTCTGCACGAGCATTTGCGGAACTACGGAAATATGAAGGACGAGGAAAAGCCGCTTGTTGTTTCAGGAATTCTTCTTGCATTGCGCGAGCGGGACAACGGAAATTTCAGCATTGATTCGCTTGTCGGAGACTCGCAGATTACGGACGGCCAGAAAATCTACAATGCGATTAACTCAAGCTTTAAAAGAACGGACTTGTCGCCTGTAACAAAAATTGACAAGATTCTTTCGCAGTTCACGGTGATTAAGGACAGCACAAAACTTAACGAGGTAAATTCCACGCTTAAGGAAACACCGCTGAAATTCTTTGCGAAGTTCCTTGACGAAAAACTTTACAAGTCAATCAAATACACAAAATCTGCGGAAGATTATCTTGGTCGGTTCTACGGCGAGTTCATGCGCTATTCAGGCGGAAGCGGTCAGACTTTGGGAATTGTCCTGACTCCGCGGCACATCACGGAGCTTTTCTGCGACCTGCTTGAGCTTAAGACGACCGACAGAATTTTTGACCCATGCTGCGGAACTGGCGGATTTCTTGTTGCGGCTCTTCACTCAATGCTGGAAAAATCCGCAAGCGAAACTGAAAAACTGAATATCCGTAAGAATCAGCTTTTTGGAATCGAGCTTCGCCCGGATATGTTCACAGTTGCCACAACAAATATGATTCTGCGCGGAGACGGAAAAAGCAATCTGCACTGCGACGACTTTTTGGCAAAAAATCCAAAGCAGCTTCAGACAGAATTCAGGGCGACTGTTGGCATGATGAATCCGCCGTATTCTCAAGGCTCAAAGACTGATTCATCTCTTTACGAAATTGCGTTCACCGAGCATTTACTTGATTCTCTTCTTCCCAATTCGCGCTGCGCCGTTATTGTTCCGCAAAGTTCCATGACAGGAAAAACAAAAGAGGAGCAGTCCGTAAAAGAGTCGATTCTGAAAAAGCACACGCTTGAAGGCGTAATCATGCTGCAGAAAGACACGTTCTACGGAATCGGCGTAATTCCCTGCATCGCAGTTTTTACAAGCGGACAGCCGCACCCGAAAGACAAGCTCTGTAAGTTCATAAATTTTGAGGATGACGGCTACAAAATTTCTCCCCACATCGGGCTTTTGGAAACGGAAAGCGCAACGGACAAAAAGCAGCATCTTCTTGACGTATGGTTTGACAGGATTGAGTCTCCGACAAAATTCTGCGTAAAGACAACCGTATGCGCACAGGATGAATGGCTTCACAGCTTTTACTATTTCAATGATGAAATTCCAACAGAAAAGGATTTTGAAAAGACTGTAGGCGACTACCTGACATTTGAATTCAGCATGATAATGCAGGGGCGCAAGTATCTTTTTGAGGAAGAAGAAAAAAGCTCTGATGACGTAAAAAAAAACTTTAAATCGGAGCTAGAAGGAAGAGAATGGAAGGAATTTAGAATAGGGGAATTGTTTGACAGTTTTGAAAAAGGAAACATATCAAATTCTGCGGTTTTGAAAGATGGTAATATTCCTTATATTGGCGCAACAAACAGAAATAATGGAATTATAAGATTTGTTGCAGCGGATGATAATTTTCAACAAAAAGATAAATGTATTGCATTTATCTCTCAAGGTGATGGAGCAGCTGGATATTCTGTTTATAGAGAAACAATGGGTGTTTATGCCGGAACTGTAATATGTGCATACAAGAAAGAACTGAATAGAAAAAATGGTTTATTTATTTCTTCAAGTAGTGATATGAGTGAAAATAAATACTCCCATGGATATTCTCGAAATAGCTATCGTTTGAAAAGGGATATTATAATGCTCCCTGTAACTTCCGCCGGAAAAATAGACTACGGCTTTATGGAGTCATTTGTAAAGAAAATCGAAAGCAAAAAAATCCGTGCCTATAAGGAATACGCAGAAAAACGCCTTGCAGAAACAGAAGTTCCGGCTAGCACAAAAATAGAAAAACTAGAAGAGAAAGAGTGGCGGGAGTTTAAGCTGACGGAAATATTTGAAATAAAAGCCGGAAAACGACTGACAAAAGCAAATATGAAAAATGGAAGCCGTCCTTTTATTGGAGCATCGGATTCAAATAATGGCATTACAAATTTTGTTTCAAATGATAATGTTTCAAAAGATAAAAATGTTCTTGGTGTAAATTATAACGGAAGCGTTGTCGAAAATTTTTATCATCCCTATGAGTGCATTTTTTCTGATGATGTAAAAAGATTTCATTTAAAAAATTGCATTGATAATAAATTTAATCTTCTATTTATGAAAACAAATATTCTTCAGCAGAAATCCAAGTTTTTATATGCTTACAAATTTAATGAAGATAGAATGAAAGCACAAAACATAATGCTTCCTACAGATTCCAACGGCAGCCCCGACTACGTCTACATGGAGTGCTACATAAAAAGACTGATGCACAAAAAGTACGCGGACTATCTGGATTTCAAGAGCGAGAAGTAGGTTTTGAACTGCGTTTTTGCAAAGGAAACAATGGTAATCGAGTTGGAAAAATCCATCTGAATTATGATTCTCGCTGATACAAATGTTATCATTTTCTTTATGACTTGACAAAATAGAATATACATTGTATATACTGAATGTATGGAGGCGCATTATGCAGATTGTAGTTCAGAAATGGGGGAATAGCCTCGGTTTAAGAATTCCTGCTCTTTGGGCAAAAGATAACAATGTAAGAAGCGGCAGTAAAATCGAGGTTATTGCTGAAAAAGGAAAAATGGTCATTTTGCCTCAGAAAAAATCACTTGATGATATGCTTGCTATGGTAACGCCAGAGAACATTCATTCAGAAGTTTCAACAGGCAATCCTGTAGGAAAAGAAGAATGGTAAAATCAAAATATGTTCCTGAAAAAGGTGATTTGGTCTGGCTGGATTTTAATCCGCAGACTGGACACGAGCAAAAAGGTCGCCGACCTGCAGTTTGCGTTTCCCAGAAAAGCTACAATCAGAAAATAGGGCTTGCTTTGTTCTGTCCTATTACAAGTCATATAAAAGGCTATCCCTTTGAAATTGTCTTGAATAATCATTCTATCAATGGCTGTATTTTAAGCGACCAAATAAAGAATCTTGATTGGACTCAAAGAAACTGTGATTTTATCGAAAAGGCAACAGAGGAAGAAATAAATTCTGTCGTTGATAACATAAAGCTGATGATTGAATAAAGTCTTTTTATGACTTTGGAAAATATATCCAGTCCGTTGCGTAAATATAGTTACTATATTTCAAAATAAAGTAACTATATTTTAAAATTT
>CAVKBG010000085.1:0-5248 GCA_963654755.1 Desulfovibrionaceae bacterium | reverse complement strand
ATGGCGGACGAAGACTACAAAAGCGCAATCTGGATTCCTGTAAAAAGAAAGTAGGGGAAAAATAATTTTTCTTGACTTTAAGCACTTTTATTCAGCGTTATTTTAACGTTTGCCGTCCGTGCGTAATTTTATAAAACGTTAATATAACGTTCCCCAACATGACGCAATTTCTTCAAACGTTATTTTGATTTTCCTTGACCGCAAGTATTTTCATTCAGCGTTATCATAACGTTTTCTGACCGCAAGTAATTTTTACAAACGTTATCGTAACGTTCTTTGTCCGCAAGTAATTTCTCCTTGCATTACTGTGATTTTCTTGAATTGCAAGTGATTTTTCAGAGTTATTTTATCAATTCAGGTTGTTGACAACTTACGGTAATTGTATTAAATACATTTTTAGTTGCAGTTTGTAACTAATTCAGGTTTTATTCATTCTATGTATTATATACAAATTCCTGAAATCGTACTCAGTACGAATGCTGACTTTTAAAATTCCGCGAATCGTACCCAGTACGAAACATTTCTAAAATTATCAGAGGAAAAACTATGGAATATTCAAAAGGCTATGTTTTTGAATTAATGGAAAAGGGCGGTCCAACAGATTGCCGTGAGCCGTATTTTAAGGAAGCGTCTGCCGAAATGATTCGCGCGCGAACGCTTTGCGCAAAGGCGAATACCGTTCTGCCGGACAATCCCGAATACGTGAAATATCTTGAGGAGCTTTTCGGGCGAAAACTGGACGATGTGCGGATTCTCACCCCGTTCATCTGCGACTTTGGAAACCGCGTAAAGTTCGGCAAGGGCGTTTTCATCAACCATTCGGCGATTTTGAGCGCGAGCGGCGGAATCGAGTTTGAGGACGGCGTAAGCATTGCCCCGGGCGTTCGGATTGCGACCATAAACCACGACTTCAACCAGCGGCACACAATCTACACCTACGGCAAAGTCACAATCAAGAAAAACGCCTGGATTGGAATGAACGTGACAATCGTTCCCGGCGTTACAATCGGCGAATATTCTGTGGTCGCGGCCGGCGCAGTCGTAACAAAAGACGTTCCACCTTACGCGGTAGTCGGCGGCGTTCCGGCAAAAGTCATAAAAATGCAGAATCCGGCGGAGCAGAAGGAGTAAAAGAAATATAAGAAAAAAGGGCGTTACCCGACATCCTGTCGTTCGAGAAGCTTCGCTTCTCGAAGGGGAGTTGCCCTAATCCGCCATCCGTGGCGGAGTCAACTTCCGCGGAATAATTGGTTTCGGCGGCAAATGTCGGGTCGGGCTATTCGTGGTTACGTGCTAGCCGCACTTCATTGCTTCACTTCGCGTTGCTCCGTTCCGCAACGGCTGCGCCGCCACTACTATCCCTAACGCGTTAGCGTTAGGATGTGCGTGCGAGCGCACACGTAAAATAACGAGTTTTGCGTCAGCAAAATCTCGCAGCAAACCGCAGGTTTGCGTATCCCTAACGCAAAATTATTCAATATAGTTTTTACAATCTTTTATGCGGCGTAAATCATATTGAAAATAGAATCCAGTTCCTTTTGAACGGCAAGATTTTTTTCAGTTTCATTGTTCTTTGCAGAATTTAGTGCGATGGAAACCAAATTGCAAATCTTTTCAAAAGTTTTTTTATCCGGCTCTTTGTATGGAATCTGTTTTATGTAATTTGAGGAGTTGTTTGCTGTCGGATTTATTAAATGAATTATTTTATTTGCAATTTCACTGTTCATAAAACCTAGAAGATACAGAAAGTTGCTTTCATCTTTCGGGAAAATCCCTACAATCGACTGGTCGAAAACTCTGTTTTCCATTACAAAAGCGTTTATCCGGCTTGATTTTACCATTGGAAGCCCAATTCCTTTCTTGAAATAAAACGAGGAATTCTGAAAACGCGATTTTTTATTGCTGTTGTAATATTCGACGGTCTTTTTGTCCCATCGGACAAACCATTCATCATTTTCTTTTATGTATTTTGTTTTTGATGAACTTTTTATGTACGGAATATATGCTTCATCTGAATTTTCAACTCCGCAAATAGAATCGCTGATTATGACTTTATTTGGATTTACAACTTCATAATTCTTTGAGCCTTTAACCGATTTGTCTTTTACGCGTATAAATTTTATGTTATCGCCGGAATAAAAACCTGTTACAACATCAGCGACATCTCCCACAGTTTTAGAAGAATTAAAAATAGAGTTTTCTGATTTTTCTGTAAGAATAAATCTTTGCCCTGCTGAATTGAAAATATCTTCTTGCTTCAGAGAGAATTTTTCTATATAATTTGGCAATTCTGTCTGTTTATTATGAATTAAAGAAAATTCTTTAGGCTTTTTGAAGCCTTTATAGACTGAAATTTCATTTTTTAGTGATGAATATTCGTCGCTTCGTTCCAAAGTAATTATTGAAAGATTTGAATAGCCAAAACTTACACCCGGAAAGAAATTTGACGGAAAAATAAGAATTTCTGAAATTTTTGTTTTTGACAAAAGAAAATTTCTTAATTTTTGATGAAGGTTCAAAAACATAAAAGTGTCAGGAATTATAAATGAAAGTTTTCCGCCGATTTTTAAAACTGATATGCAGCGTAAAAGAAAAAGAGAATATGTTTCCTTTACATATTGCCCTGGATATTTTTTCTTCAGCAAATCACGTTTTTCGTAATCTTGCCATGCTCCGTAAGGTGGATTCCCGATTATTTTTGAATAATGACCGCCTGTTTTTTCAAATAAATCCAAATTTTTATCAAACAATGTATCTGCGTTTTTCAGCCATAAAGCCACATCTTGAAAAGCATCCAGTTCAGAATCGAATAAGGTGTCAGTTTCTCTGACATTCACACGGCTGTCATTTTTATATTTCTCTTTTAGGATTGAAATTGCTTTTTTATCTATGTCAAGCGCATCTATATGAATGTTTTTATTTGCAGTCAATAGCTCATCAATAAAAAGTCCACTTCCTGCCGACGGTTCAAGCACAATATCATTGTCTTTAATATTCAACATTGAAGCCATATAAGATGTGATTTCTTTTGAGTCTGTATAATATGAGCAAAGTCTATCGTGCATATTTTCCATTTTACCAAGTTAAGTATTTTAGCAAATCATTCTTTTCAAGATGTTTTTTGAATGAGGCACTTATGTCGCAATTCCAGATTGCGTTTTTATCAATCCATTCTCTTATGTTGAATCCTGTGAAACTTTTTATGGCATTGTAACATTCATCTGCACAATAAATATCCCAAAGTTTAGACTTTTTCAAAGTCTGCAGATAATGATTGTTTTCTTTTTCTTGCTGTCTGACAAAAATTATCTGTTTTTCATTTTTGCCAAGAGATTTAAAAATGCTTGCGACAAGAAGAAGCCGGTTTGTGTTGCCTTTTTCATTTGAACTGAAGCCGCTCTTGAAATCGCAATTGTAATGAATTTTGTTCTGTTCAAAATGCAAATCAAGATTCAGATTGATTCCGCCGCTGTCAACCATAGTCCAAGGAATTTCATATTTTTCTTTCAGTTCTTTTTTCGTTTTTTCATCAAGTGCCAGTGATTCAATAAAAGTTATCGTATCTTTTTGGATTTTATCTTGAATCTTCTGAAATGCAGGAACGTCAATAATTTTCAATTCATTTACTGGATAAAAGAAAGGCAACTTGCAGAACGGTTCCCAAAGTTCTCCGATTCTGCGGGAAAAAGTCATATATTCATACGGCCAGATTTCATTTCGATATTCGAGCATAACAATATATGAAGCATAGGTTAATAAAAGCAATTCATTCAACAACTTTTTATTTTGCCAATTCTCGTTTTTTGCAGTTTCAAGGATTTTTGAAGATTGAAAATCTTTTGCGGTTTTTATCCGCTTGTTCATTTCCGAAGCTTTCTTTTTTAAGTCGAATTTAGTTTTCAGTAAATCCGAATAAATTTTCTCCGCTTCATTTCGGAACAAGTCGATATATTCGCTTTTTGTTTTTGGATAATCCATAATCAAAAAGTAACATAAATATAGTATTTTTTCTATATAAAAAAGTGGAGGTTTTTAAATTACATTATCTTTCTGCGGTTGCGTTTTTTGCAGATTACAAGGACTTTGTCGCAAAGTGCGAGGCTGAAATCATAAAGATGAATGCGACCGTAGGCGGAAGAAAAAGGACTATGAAAGCTGAATAAATTTTAAAAATGTAAAAAGATAAAAAAAAACGGAGCGTGAAAGCCCGTTTTTTTTGTACGGCAGTTTATCTTAAAAAAAAGAATGTTGACAGGTAACTTTCTTGTTATTATATTCTTTATTAGTTACAGTTTGTAACTAATAAAGCTTTAATTCATTCTATTTTTATACAGATTTTTTTCATTTTGGGGGAATTATGGAAAACATGAAAAAGCTGATTTTTATTTTAGGAGTTTTGATGATGGCGAGTTTTGCAAATGCGAAGTCGATTGTGGTTTATTATTCAAAGACCGGCGAGCAGTACGGCGTTGGCACGATTACGGAAGGCAACACCGCGAAGGTGGCGAAGGAGATTGCGGCGCAAACTGGGGCGGACATTTTGGAGCTTAAGACAGTGAAAAAATATCCTGACGCGTACAAGGCGACAACCGAAGAGGCGATGAAGGAAGTTCGCGCGGACGAGCGTCCGGCACTTTCGGTGGAAATCCCGGACATGGCGCAGTACGACACGGTTTTTATCGGCTACCCGATTTGGTGGGGCGACGCTCCGATGTGCGTCTACACTTTTTTGGACGCGGTCGATTTGAGCGGAAAAACAATCCGTCCGTTCTGCACTCACGAGGGAAGCGGCGCGGCAGGAACTCAGGGCAAACTGAAAAAAGCCGAGCCGAATGCGACAGTTGAAAGCGTTCTTGCAATCCGCGGAACAACCGCCCAGAACAATGCGGCTGCCGTAAAAAAGCAGGTCAGCGAGTGGCTGGGAAAATAGGTTGCCAACTTACGCTAATTGTATTAAATACATTTTTGGTTACAGTTTGTAACTAATTTAGGTTTAATTTATTCTATGTATTAGGTTCAATTTCGAGTTTTGTATATTTACTGTCATTGCCGTGCCTGACACGGCAATCTTACTTAAAAACGTGCAAGAGATTATCGGGTCAAGCCCGATAATGACTAGAAATTTCAAGAAATCCTAAAACTTGACATTTGACCTATTATATACAATTTTTTTGGGTACACTTTGGGGGAATTATGAAAAAACGGATTTTTTCTTTGCTTGCGGTTTTCGTTTCTGCATTTGCGCTTT
>CAVKBG010000084.1:2427-5411 GCA_963654755.1 Desulfovibrionaceae bacterium | reverse complement strand
CCTACTTTCTTTTTACAGGAATCCAGATTGCGCTTTTGTAGTCTTCGTCCGCCATTGAGCCGCGCGGAATGTCGTACCATTCGATGTTGTAGCCTGCCGACATCTCGAAGTCGGAGTTGCCAGGAAGCCATTCCTTGAAGATTCTTGTGTTCACGCTTTGAAGAGCTTTCGGCATCGGGCCGACGCAACTGAACTTTGCCCATTCCAAGTCAGGGAACTCAAATAGCGTCATTCCAGCCGGAACTTTGCCGCCGCAATATTTTCCTGCCACCAGATAGCGGAACTTTCCGCCGCCAATGTCGTCAATGCAAACGCCATATTCGCCGATGCAGTTTTCCTTGACCGCCCGCTCAATTTCCGACAAGTCCTTTTTTCCGCTCCAAACCGCGCCAAGATATTTTTCGCGAAGCTCGTCCCAGAATTTCGGAATCTCGTCATAAGAAGTTTCCGGGTCAAAAATCCTCTCGAAGCCAATCACCTTGAATCCGAACATCGGGCTTACCGCAAAGTCAAGTTTTTCCATTTTGTTTCCTCCTGTGATAGAAATCGTGATTTTCATCGGAAGAAAAACATGAAGCGACTGTGGCGAATTTTTTAGCTGAACCGGCGAAACTCCGTGAAATCTCGTGAACGCGCGCGTGAAGCTTTCGGGAGTCTCGTAGCGGTACTTTAGCGCGATGTCAATCACTTTTTCCTTTCCGGCCAAAACGTCAAGAGCCGCAAGATAAAGCCGCCTGTTCCTGATGTACTCGGCAGGCGTCATCTCAGTGAGAATCTTGAATCCGCGCTGAAAATAGAACGGAGACATAAAGATTTCCGAAGCGACATCATCGGCCGAAATTCCGTCGCAAAGATGAGCCTCCATAAAAGCAATTGACTTCTTCATCGCCGTAAGCCATTCCATTGTCTTTCCTCCTTTTTGAAATTGATTTGTAAACGTGCCGCAGCACATCATCAGGATAAACCAGAAACAAAATCCGCTCCTGACATTTTCTGCGCAGTTTTGTCATGCGTCAAGAGGGATTGACAAATGGAAACACTTAGAGTAAATTTTTGCAAAATTTCAATTTCTGCCACCGGGCAGAAGAATGCTATTTAGGGTTTATAAAAAACCTAAAAACGGCTGAGTCAAGGCCTTGAGCGTAAGCGTGCCTTGACCAGACGTATTGAGCCATTTGGCGGCGCAGTCGTTTTACAACGGCGTGGTGGAAAAGAGCATTCACAAAGGAATATCGGTAGGTCTGGAGAAATCCATGCAGATATTCTTTTGCGAATGCTTTTTTTTTTGCCGTTGAAACTTTATCATTGACTTTTTATTGAGGTTTTTATGAAAAAAAATCTGATTGTTCCGGAACTTTCTGTGCCTGAAAAAATTCTTTGGGCGGCTTCTGCGATTTGTGTTACGGTTCTGTTCTGTCTTGTTCCGCAAAAAAATCCGCTCACGCTGATTGCAACGATTGTGGGCGTAACATCGCTTCTTTTTACCGCGAAAGGACACGTTTCAGGGCAGTTTCTCCAGCTGGTTTTCTGCGTGCTTTATGCAATTGTCGCGCTCGGATTCAAATATTACGGCGAGGCGATAACTTACATGGGAATGACGTTTCCGAGCGACCTTCTTGCGGCGGTTGTGTGGCTAAAAAATCCATCCAAAAAAGGAAAGACTGAAGTCCGGATGTCGCACCTTACTCCAAAAAAATCCGCGGTGGCACTTCTTGTAAGCGTGGCGGCAACTGCAATCTTTTATTTTATCCTAAAAAAACTGAACACAGCGAATCTTGAAATCAGCACAATTTCTGTTGCAACAAGCATGGCGGCAAGCGTCCTTACAATCATGCGAGTTCCCTATTACGCCCTCGCCTACGCCGCAAACGACATCGTCCTTATTGCAATGTGGATTATGGCGAGCATCGAAAATCCGGTTTATGTCCCGATGATTTTCAACTTTGTGATTTTTCTGGTGAACGATTTGTACGGATTTTTCAGCTGGAAGAAACTCCGCCGTATTCAGGAAGAAGGAGAAAACGCGCTGGGCAACGAATGAAATTATTCCGCAGAAAGAAATTGTCTGCGAATATTGAACAAATGGGTATTAATAATAGAAGAAAAATATTACTGTTCAAAATTTGAATCATTCCTATACTTTTCTGCAATCGACTCAACAATTTTAGAAACTGCGTCCAAATCGGACTCGGAAAAATGCAGAAGAGAATTTTCAATATGAACGATTTTGCTTGGAATTTTCTGTATGCCTGACTTTTTTCCGCTCACAAGATATTCAACCGAAACGCCCAAAGCAGCGGCAATTTTCACTGCAACTTCTGCACTAGGCAGGGCATTGTGTCCGTTTATGTAATTTCTGATTGTATTCACGCTGATTCCAGTTTTTTCCGAAAGCTCCTTCTGCTTTATGTCCTGGAATTCCATTTCATCTCTTAAATTATCCTTAAAACTCATTTCCAAAAATGTAATCTAATCAGACTATTTTTAGATTGAATTTAATCTTATAAGATATTAAACTGTTCAAAATTGATTATATTTAATCACTAATTCTAATTTTTGGAGTTTATTTAACATGAAAAATCAGAATACAGAAATCAGTCTTATAAATGTGGATTTTTCAAGGAAAATCACATGTCTTCGTTTTATTCTTGCAGTTCTTGTGGTCTTTATTCACAGCAAATTTGGCCAGAGTACAATTGATTTTGCCGACAGCTCAATGCAAATCAGTTTTCCACTTTACGTGAACATAATTCAAACGATTTTTACAGAAGTTCTAGGCGGCGTTTCAGTTCCGCTGTTTTTTGTGATTTCTTCGTACCTGTTTTTTGCAAAACCAAAAAGCGTAAAAGAAAATGTAAAATCCAAGTTCAAATCGATTGTTGTTCCATATATTTTTTGGACGGTTCTGACGATTTTTCTTTATTTTGCCGCACAGAGTTTTTCATTTTCAAGAAATTATTTTTCCAAGCCGGAAAACATAATCC
>CAVKBG010000084.1:0-1711 GCA_963654755.1 Desulfovibrionaceae bacterium | reverse complement strand
AAAAGATAGGACGTCTGGCAATTTTTTTTGCACAAGAGACTGCTGAACAAGTTTATTTTGCAAACATCACGAATAAAGTGCGGCAATTACACACAACTCAAATCAACTCCCGCTCTTTAAATTGATTTTCCAGAGCGGATTTGTATTTTTCCATAAGGGAGAAAAAGTGGGATTTTTCTTCTTGCGTCCAGGTGTCAAAAACGGAATCTTCGGCGGAAATCATTGGGACAACGGATTTTTCGGCGAGGGAAAGACCTTCTTTTGTGAGCGAGACAATTACGTTGCGGCCGTCGCCAGCAGTCCGCTTTACAAGAGCGAGTGATTCAAGTTTTGAAAGCGCGGAATTTATTGTTTTTCGGCTGATTCCGTAGCGGTGGGTAAATTCGCTTTGGTTGCAAGGTCCGCCCATGTCGTAAAGGCAGTAAAAAATCCAGGAAACGCTGTCCGAAAGGGAGCATTTTGCGTTTGCCTTGTGATAAAGCTCGTCAATCTGGTTCATAAGATACGCAAACCGCCGCGATGCTTCGTATGAGAAATCTGGATTTTCAGTCATTTTACGCCATCCGTTCCGTTAATTTTTTTCATTATACAGCAAACCGCAGAAAAGTGGGAGCAGAAATTTTCTGCAGGAGTTTATCAGATTTTCTGGCAATGGAATCACACAGACCAAAACAGTATAATCATATACAAATATCTTTGCCAGCAATGTTAAACAGGAGTTTTATTTTGAAAATCGCACTGATTCAGGGAAGCTCGCAGAAAGACAAAAATCCGCTGCTTGAAAAATGCCTAAAAGAAGTTGCCGTTCCTTTGGGAAATGAAATTTTTAACTTTGGAGTTTTTGAAAACGAGAATTTTGAAATGTCATATATTCAGACCGCGTTCTGCATAAGCATGCTTCTTGAAAGCGGAGCGGTTGACTTTGCGGTTACAGGCTGCTCCAGCGGACAGGGAATGATGCTCGCCTGCAACAGCCTTCCGGGAATTCTCTGCGGCTATGTCGAGAATCCTTCTGACGCATATCTGTTCGGAAGAATAAACGGCGGAAACGCAATTTCGTATCCGCTAGGACTGAACTGGGGCTGGGCTGCCGAGATTAATCTGAAAGCCGTTTTTTCCGCATTGTTTTCAGAGCCGTTCTGCACCGGCTATCCTAAGGAAGATTCATCAAGAAAAATCCGCGATACTGTACAGCTGAAAAAATTCAATTCGATTGTAAAGAAAACTCTTGCGGAAATTCTTCCTTCAGTTGACGATGAATTTCTAAAAGGAATTTTCCGCAAAAAAAACGTGTATGATTTTATAATTGAAAACGGAAAAAATCATTCTGTTGTTTCCGCAATAAAAAAACGTTTTTGCGAATTGAAATAGAATCTGAAAAATATGCGAATTTTATAAAACACAATTCTATTGATTTTCTAACGTTGAAATATTTATAATCTTCCATTATGGAAAAAAATCTTACTTCGGGCAGCGTTTTAAAAAATGTTGTCTGTTTTTCTTTGCCTTTTCTTCTTTCATATTTTTTGCAGACTCTTTACGGAATGGCGGATCTTTTTATAATCGGGCAGTTTGGAGGCGTGGAGCAAACTACTGCTGTTTCAATCGGAAGCCAAGTCATGCACATGATTACGGTTATGATTGTGGGACTTTCGATGGGTTCTACAGTTATAATTGCAAGGGCGGTTGGCGCAGAAGATAAAAAATCTGC
>CAVKBG010000083.1:0-5537 GCA_963654755.1 Desulfovibrionaceae bacterium | reverse complement strand
TCGGAACGCCGCAGAGAATTATCGAACCCCAGGCAATGTCAAACGGCAGCGGCACCACGCCCGCAATGCTCAATGCAAGCGCGACCGCAGAAACGGCAAGCAGCGCAATCTCCTTTTTTATTCCGCCAAGCTCCAGAAGAACCTCAAGTTTTTTCATCAGATTTTTCATTATTGTTTTCCTTTTAAAATCGGTTGAATTAAGAACGTGAAATTTCTTTTTTAGGAAGAAAATCCCATCGGGAAACAACTATACCAGTACCCATATAGGTATGTCAAGATATAAAGAAACTTTTATGAAAAGACGGCGGATAATTTGTTGAGGATATTACAAAGACAAACAGGATAATGGCACGAAGTTTTGTTATTCTCGCACTTGTTTTTACTGTCATTCCCCGCTTCAATGTCATTCCCGTGCTTCGACACGGGAATCTCCTTAGAGATTGTCGGATCAAGCCCGATAATGACAGTTAAGCGGGTCATTGCCCCTCACTGAGTAAGCTCAAGCCCGATAATGACAGTCCGTTTTATTGTCATTCCCCGGCTTGTCCGACGCGGCGGACGCAGACCGGGGAATCCTTGTACGGGATTGAGATTGCCGGGTTAAACCCGGCAATGACACGTTGTGTGGCTACGGTGTTATATCCCTGTCCGAGCAGTGTATTGTTGCGGTGGTGAGCGGTGCGTTCGAAAATGCCATTTCTACTGCGTTGCTCTCGCTTTCTGCAGTTGACACTTTGTCTTTCAACGCTTCCCACTCTGCCATTGTGCCGGCGTAGTAAACGTCTTTTAAATTGGTGCTGTATAGAAAGGGATCAGCCAGCACGATGTCCACTGCGTATATGGTTACGCTTGTAAGGCTTTCGATGCTACCAAAAGCGGTTGAACCTAGTCTTGTAACGTCCGCAGGAATTTCCACCGATGTAAGTCTGGTGTCATAAAACGCACTTGATCCTATTTCCGTTACGCTTGCAGGAATTTCTATTGATGTTAAGCCTGTTAAGCCACGACAAATATTGTTTGGTATTCCTGTAAGTCCCTCAGGAAAGTTTACTTTCGAGAGCTTCGTGCAGCCTTCAAAAGGGGTGTTCACTTTAGAAATATTTCCTAGGAACGTAACTTCCTCAAGGCCGGTGCAGTTCCTAAAGGCTCCGTTTTCAATTGTAGTGATGTTGGCAGGAATTGTTATGCTCTTCAGCCCGGTGCAGCCCTCAAAATCATAATACCATATCTCCGTGTCCAAAGTTGAAAATTCAATGCCCACAAGATTCGTGCAGTCCTTAAATCTTTCATTATCCATTATAGTTTTTACCTTGCTCAGGTCAAGATGAATTTTTATGTCGGAATAGTTTTTCATGACATCTCTTAAAACTGTGCACTCAAGCCTATCTTCTCCATAACCAACCCTGATTGCGATATGCGCCTCGCTGCCTGCGCCAAAGGTCTTTAGAACTTCCTCAAAATTGTCCGAGGTGCAGGAAATTCCGCCGTCAGCGCAGGTTACGGTCGCGTACTGAAGTCCGTAATCGCTACTGTCCTCGTCTTTTCCAACGTCAAGGCTCTGCCACTGCGCGAGCGTTCCGCCGAACTCGACAGTTTCAATTTTCCTCTGAATTTCATTATAAACTTCTCTATAACAACTGAACGCATCCACTCCCACAGTTTCTATGCTTGCAGGAATTTTCGCGCTTTTTATTCCCGTGTTGAGAAACGCGTAATCGCCGATGCTTGTTGTGCCGGACGGAATTTCAACCTCCGTAAGACCTGTACAACGCTCGAACGCCGCTTCCCCAATTGACTTGAGTTTTTTAGGCAGAATGATTCCGACAAGGTTAGTGCATGGTTCTTCATCGCCATACTTATTAAATTTATGAAACAGATTATCGGGAATTTCCGTAATGGTCGTGCCGCCAAGGTCAAGCGTGATGTTTTCGTCCGGGGTCGCCAGGATTGTAGCCGCAACCGCCCTTAAAGTTTCCTCTGAAATGTCGCCGGTCAGGACAATTTTTCCGTCAGCCAGCCCAAGACTTTCAAGCGTCATCTCCCACTTGGCGTAAAGCGTGATGTCGCCTGTTTTCTCGCCCGCGCTCCAGCCTGTGATTTTGCTTGAATCCGTAAATGCGCTGTCTGTGAACCATCCGCAGAAGGCGTAGTATTGGCGGGTTGGTTCAGAAAGGAAAACGGAAGAAATTTCCTTGAACGAAGCCGGATTTGATTCAGCATTTGTTCCGCCGTTCAACTCGTAGTTTATGGAATAGCTGCCTTTTTCAACCCATTTTACGTACAAGGTTACGGTCGCGCCGTTTGCCACGGAAATGCCTGCCGTCTTTGAGCCTGCCTCATAGGTTGAGCCAGTTCCGTCTGCGGTTGTGCACCAGCCTTTGAAGTCGTAGCCTGATTTTGCGAACGAGCCGGACGGAAGAGTGATTTCATCGCCAGATTTTGCCGAAATGTTCGCAGGAAGAGTTCCCTCGCCGCCGTTCAGGTCGAATTTTATGATGTAAGTTGATTCTGAAGTGCCTGAGCCGGAAGTGCCAGAGTTTCCGCTGCCGCCAGTGCCGGAACTGTTCGAATTTGAAGAATTGTCCGCCGGATTTGTTATCTGCTCATCGTCGTCCGAGCCGCTTGAGCCGTCTGAGCATGAAGTAAATGAGAGCGCAAGGCTAAAAGCCAGAATGCACGCTATACATACACGGGGGGGGTAAAGAAGTTATGGTTGATTTTCATCGCTTTCTCCTGAAAGTGCCGGATTTAACCTGTCAGCACTTTTTGATTTAATTTGTTCTTACTATTATATAGCAAGAAAAGAGAAATATCACGGTAAATAAAGAAAAAAGCGGGAATTTTTGCGGATTTTTTTGAGATTACTGACCGAGTTTGCTTCGCAAACATCGCGGGTCAAGTGCGGCAATGACACGGCGTTTTCTGTCATTTCTCGGCGTGCCATAATGTCATTCCCTTGCTTGACAAGGGAATCCAACACAAGAAATCTTCGTGTCAAGCCCGACCGTTGCGGTAGCTATAACAGTTTGACGGAGTTTCCCCTCCAACGCTTGTCAAAACTAACGCAACGGACACGTCCGAAAATAAAAGGTGAAGATTACGGAACAAAACCGGATTTTGGGAAACGCGCGAATTTTGTCCGAAACTGCTGCCCCGGAACTACCCCATGTTCGAGAATCGTTCGACCGCCTTTGTGAAACTTTCGATTGTCTTGTCGGCGTCCCCGTGCTGAATTCCATCGCGGACACAGTGCTTTATGTGCCCCTCAAGAACAATTTGTCCGCAGCGGTGCAGGGCAGACTTTGCAGCGTTAATCAGCGAAATCACGTCCTCGCACGGTGTGTCCTCATCAACCATCCGATCAATCGCCTGAACCTGCCCGATAATTTTTTTCAGTCTGCGGTGAAGATTTTCCGCATCCATGCACTGTCTCATAGTTTGCCTCGATTCATGAAATTTGGGCAGCAATAACAGAATGTTTTTTATCAAGCTGCTCCTTTATGTATTGTTCAATTTTTTCCTTGTCAATTTCGCTTGAACCTATCCAACCGTTTTTATAAAGATTTATAAATGTTGTATTATCCATATATTGTGGAACATTTTTAAATGACAAAAATTCTCCGTTACGTTTTCCGACAAACATACCCTTTTCGCGGAAATAAAAAAAACTGTGCAGCGGCAAAATTATTCCTTTTATCAACTGCAATTCTCCAGATAATAATTCACTTTGATTCGACGGACAAAATTTCAGATAAAAAGGATTCGAATTTAATCTGGAATCTGTAACTTCTATAGTTTTATCAAACATATTTTTCATGCGAAATATTTCACTATCAAGCTGCTTGTCAAATCTATAAACCGAATTATCGCCTTCTTTTTTCATCCTTTTATACTGAATAAACAAATATGATTTATATTCTGAATTATACAAAATTAAATCAACGCCAATTGCTCTTTCTAAAGAAGCTCTGTTTGCATAGAAAATAGTTGTGTGTCTTTCATTTGCACTGTTCTTAAATGTTTTGTTTATAAAGGAATTTTCAATCTGAAATTTCTCTGACATAAAAACAATTTGATCCTGAACTATCATTTGATCTTCAGTCATATCGGGAAAGTAAATTTTTTTCAGAAATGGTTCATTTTCTTTCACTTCATTAGCAGTAAAAGAAACATCATTTACGCCAATCATTTTTAATGGAATCGAAATTGCATCAAATTCATTTTCCAGCTGCGGAATATTTTTGAAATTTATTTCTTTATAAAATTTTACACTTTTAAAATATTCAAACAAATCAGGATTCTTTTTCAACATGAAATTAATAAGCGATTCTGCAAAAGTTAATTTTAAAGATTTTATACTTGTGAAAGAATTTATTTCTCTTATCTCTGATTCAAACTTCGGAAAAGCAAACTGAAATTCTGCCATTTCAATTTTATGATTCAAATTTTTTTTGCAGGAAAATTTTACGCTATTCTTTTGAGTTGCAATTCGCCTTCGTCCAATTTTATATTTCGCGACACTTTCTATTGCACGAGAAGAATTGACAAAAATTATAAAACCAGTTTTGTCAATTTTAGAATCGGAAATAATTGTGTCAGAAGCTTTATTGTAAAAGTCAAGAGATTCTATAAGATTTTTGTAATTATCATGAGAACTATTTACAACTAACATAGATTTTTCTTAGATTCAAAAATTTTCTCTCACATAAATTTCTGGCTTTTGGGGAGCGCGAATTTTTCCGCATCGATTCCTTCAATTTTAAGAAGCGCGATTTTGTTCTTGATTCCGCCGCCGTAACCTGTGAGATTTCCGTTCGAACCGAGAACGCGGTGGCACGGAACGACAATGCAGAGCGGATTCCAGCCGACAGCTCCGCCGACCGCCTGCGCGCTCATTTTTTCAAGGCCTTTTTTTGCGGCAATATTTTTTGCAATTTCTCCGTAAGTCGTTGTTGCGCCAAAAGGAATTTTCAGCATTTCGTCAACGACCATTTTTCTGAAAGGCGTGAGATTTTCGATTCTGAATTCCAGCGTAAAGTCCGGCTCTCTTCCCGAAAAATAAACGTCAAGCCAGCGGCAGGTTTCCGAGACCACAGAAGGCAAATCCGGGGAATCCGCAGAAAGTCTCTTTACTTCACCCCCTGAATTTTCCGCGTGCTTTTTCTCATCGAACGAATATTCAAACCAAAGCCCCGTAAGAAATTTTCCGTCGCTCTCAATAAAAATTTTTCCGAGCGGGGAAGCATATTCAAAAATGTATTTCATTTATTCAACCTCTATAAATCCATCGCGCCAGTCCTTCACAATATCGGGATGCGACAAAGCGTAAGAAAGAATCTTCTCACCAAGCCCAGACTTCACGAGCGACTGCACTTCGGAAAACGGAAGCCGGTTCACAGCAGGACAAGTCGTAGTCAGCGCAACAAAAATTTTTCCGCCGCTAAATTTTCTCATCGCACGCAGCGGCCAGATTTTGCAATCAAACGGTTTTTCTTCCGCAGAAAGAACGCAGCCCTTTTCAGAGTCCAAAAAAGGAC
>CAVKBG010000082.1:0-5595 GCA_963654755.1 Desulfovibrionaceae bacterium | reverse complement strand
GTTGACGTAAGAAGCGACTTTGAAAAACAGAACGTTCTTTACGAAATCTTCTCACTTGTCGCACCGAAACTTGACGAGCTTTTAGGCTGCAACGCCGTAATAACAAAAGCTCCGGTTTACGCGGTTGAAAGAATTCCGGCAATTCAAAAAGCAGGATTTTCAAAATCGGAACATCTGCTTATCGCCAAAAACGGCTACGCCTACGACGGATATTGGGTAAAGAAATGAACACCACAATCAACACATCAGACAAATATCACGAAATCAAACGGCGGCTTCTTCTACTTGCGGAAAAACGCACGGAAATAAAGGCGGTTGTCGCAATCGGCTCGTCAACAAGAAGCGGCGTTCCGGCGGACGAATATTCCGACCTCGACCTTATAATTGCAACGGACGACACGGAAGGTTGGCTTTACGGAAATCTTCCGGAGGAACTGGGCGATGTGAAAGTTTCGTTTGTTGAACCGACTCTTGGCAGCGGAATGGAGCGGCGAGTTCTGTACGGCGGCTGGCTCGATGTGGACATGATTGTTTTTACGGCCGAGCAGTTTTTGAATGCGGTGAACGACGGAACTGCAAACTGGGTGATGAACAGAGGCTATACCGTGCTGCACGACAGAATCGGGGCAGCGGAACTTTTGAAGCAAAAAATCACTTTGGAAATTCATAAGCCTAATTTTTCCGAAAGTGAATTCCAAAATCTTACGAACAACTTTTACTTTCACACGGTATGGGCGGCAAAAAAACTTCTGCGCGGTGAGCTTTGGTCTACCAAAATGTGCCTTGACTCATACCTCAAAAATCTTCTGCTCAAAGTGCTGGAAGTCCACGCCGCGACAAAAAAACACGCTGACGTTTGGCACGACGGAAGATTTCTTGACCGCTGGGCAGACGAAGAAACTCGTGCGGAACTGAAAAACTGCTTTGCCCATTACGACAAAACCGACATGAAAAACGCGCTGAAATCAACTCACAGACTTTTTGCAAGAATCGCAAAAGAAACCGCCGCACTTAAAAACTTTGCGTACCCAGACGAACCGGAAAGATTTTCAAATGAATTTTTGGAAGAAAAGTTGTAGAACAATTTACGGCGCACTTGCACGAGAATGACATGATGGCAGTTTGTCATTATCGGTTTGAATCTCTTCCGTCATTGTCGGGCGTAGACATGGCAATCCATTTGTAACCAATTGAATAGATTCCCGCATCAAGTGCGGGAATGACATAGAATTTGTCGTCGCCGTGTTTTCCCTGCTCTGTTATTATTGGCTTTTCTTTCTCTGTCATTGTCGGACTTGATCCGACAATCTACTACTTGTAAGTAATGTGATAGATTCTCCGGTCAAGCCGGGGAATGACAGAAAAACGCAAGTATGGAAATGACACAAAACAACCTTGCGGTTGAGCTTGTCGAAACCACCTTTTATACTCAAGAAACTCATTTCGACAAGCTCAATGAGCACTATGCCACATAATCTCCCCAGCCAACTCTTTTTACATTTACGCATTGTAATTTTCAGAGAATCATATATAATAGAAGAAATCATACAAATCTATAAACTTTCAGGAGTCAGTTCATGAAAATTAATCGCAAGTTCCTTACCCCCCCATGTAATTTTTACATTCTTTTTAACATTGGCACTGCTAACAGGCTGCGTAACAGAATCTGACAGCGGCTCGGACGATGACAACGGACAGGTAACAACACCAGTAGAAAATCCGGCAAATCCAAGCAACCCGGATGACGGAAACACAAATCCAACACCTTCAAACCCAGAAACACCAAAAGCAACTTACACTGTAACATTTGACGCAAACGGCGGAAGCGGCACAATCGCAGGCATTTCCGCAGAAGAAGGAAGCGAAATCACACTTCCGGAAAACACATTCACTAGAACAGGTCACATTTTCGCCGGCTGGAACACAAAAAACGACGGAACAGGCACAAAATACGAAGACAAATCAGCAATCAAACTGACCGGCAACATCACGCTTTACGCAAAATGGACGGTAACAGTAGACAGCGTTTCCGAAGCAATCACGAGTATTCCTGCGGACGGCAATGTGCATACAGTTGTGTTTACCGGCGAAATCTCCGAAGACATAATCACGGCAATCCGCAGCGCACTGTATGAAAATTCTGACGCAAGAATCAATCTTGACATAAGCGGCACAACCGGACTTACAGAAATTCCTGAAGAGGCATTTTATGAATGGGTGCTTCAGGATGTTAATCCATGTAAAGCCCTTGCAGGAATCGTGCTGCCGGAAGGCATTGAATCTATCAATTTTCAAGCATTCAATGGCTGCCCAAATCTTACCGATATTGTAATTCCGGACAGTGTAAAGACAATAGATGCTCTTGCATTTGCTTACAGCGGTCTTGCAAGCATAAAATTCGGAAGCGGACTTGAATCTATTGGCATGAGAGCTTTCAGCAAATGCAATTCCCTTGCAAAAATAACCATTCCGGGCAATGTCAAAATAATCGAACAACAGACTTTCTTCAACTGTGAGAAGCTAGAAGAAGTCGTGCTGGAGGAAGGAGTGCAAACTATAGGAGAGGATGCTTTCTGTCAGTGCGAAAAACTTACTACCGTGACAATTCCAAAAAGCGTAACATCTATCGTATATAGAGCGTTTATATATACATCTTTACAAACCGTGAACTACGGCGGCACAATGGATGAATGGAACGCACTCAAGGCGAGTATCGGCACTTCAAACGATGTCCTTCTGAACGCCACAATCCACTGCACCGACGGCGACATAACACCAACGACATCGGGCAATTAGGCTACGTCATCCTCCGGCTTGAAATGCCGTGTCATTGTCGGGCATAGACCCGGCAATCTTCTACACATGAAGATTCCCTTGTCAAGCAAGGGAATGACAATGAAACGAACTGTCATTGTCGTACTTTTATTGTCATCTTCGGGCTTGACCCGAAGATCTTCTAAACAAATTCCCAGCCAAGTTTTCTATACAAATTCCAGCCTTGAAATAAATCAGGAATATGGTATATTTTTTAAAGAACTGAAAGGAGGTTGCCATGAAAACAGCGGCATTCAATTCGATTGTGGCACAAGTGGACACTTTTTCCTACGACCAGTGTCTTGCGCTTCTTGGAAAAAAAAATGATTTTTATGGAAGGCAAAAATGAACGCACAAGAATTTTGGAATGTCATAGGAAATTATAACAGCCAGACTTTGTTTATTCAAATTGTATTGCTCGCAATTTTAGTTTTGGCAATCGTGCTGTCTTATCTTAAAAAACTGAACTGGGCAGCTAAAATTGCACTTGGAATTGCAAATCTTTTTATTGGAATTGCTTTTTTTGCCGATTACGGAACAGAGCCGATTCAGATTTTTTTTGCAATGCCGCTTTTTATAATCTCAGGAATTTTATTTTTATACGAGGCTTGGAAAAACAAAGATGACGAATTGAATAAGCCTTCAGTTTTTCAAATAATTTTGCTGTCGCTTTACGCAGTTTATCCTTTGTTTTCAGTTGCTTTTGGCGCAACTTTTCCGCAGATGGTAACTCACATTATGCCGTGTCCAGTCACCAGCTTAAGCATCGTCGCGTATTCGGGATACAAGCTCAAAAACAGAGTTCTGCTTGCGTTGCTGACCATTTGGGGATTTACAGGAATAAAATCAATTTTCTTTAACGTCTACGAAGATTTGATTCTTTTGATATGCGGATTCTACGGACTTTTTGTCTTGATAAAAATGTTCCAGAACGGAAAAGTTGAAAAATGAATGACAAAAAGTACTAGCAAAGGAATGGTATTTTTCGCTCATTTATAAATTTCTTCCCAATGCGCTTTGGTCATTACGGTTATGTGTCCGACACGCACTTCGTTTAAAAGTGGAACAGGCAGTTCGTTGCAAGTATGGTGAAAGACAAAGCCCAGTTTTTCCTGCACGCGTTTTGACTTTTGGTTTCCGTCGTAATATCCGCACCAGACGGTTGTCATTCCAAGTTCCTCAAATGCACGGCGCAAAAGTTCCCCGGCGGCTTCGGGCATGTAGCCTCTTCCCCAGAACGGCTGCGCGAGCCAGTAGCCAAGCTCGCATTCGTCGTCGCACTCGGTCATGTCGGTGTGTCCGTTGAGTTTTAGTTCCACCGAGCCGATTGCGATGTTGTTTTCCTTTTCGCAGATGGCGTAACAATCTGCTCCGTTCAGCACGTTTTTGATTATCTCTTTGCTTTCTTCGATGCTTTTATGTGGAGGCCAGCCGGCACTCGGTCCCACTTTGGGATTTTTCGCGTATTCAAATAAACTTTCCGCGTCGGCTTGTGTCCATTTCCGCAATATCAGCCTTTGTGTTTTCAGCATTTTTTTCACCTCTTTTCATTTCTTCGCATTTTTCAAACGAAACGTTCCGGTTTTTCATCGAGATTTTTGCGTTTTTTATCAGCATTAGAGATAAAAAGCGGAAAGACTGTCCATTGTCAAAACTTCAATGTCCTTTATTTGTTTTAGCTGCTTGTCATTAGTTATAAATTTTGAGCAGCCAGAATTTTTTGCTGTCGCCAAATGAATTGCATCCAGAGCTTTAAATCCTGTATATACTGAGCGGATTTTTGCGGCTTCAAAAGCAATCTGCTTATCAACAGGAATTACGGCAATTCCCATTCCGTCTAAAAATGTATTGAACGCAGTTACGGAATTTTTGTCATCGTGAGCAAGCGGATAAACACAATACTCTTCAACCGTCACGGCGGAAGTTACAAGAGGAATATTTTTACTGTAGCAGGACATAAAGAAATGGCGGATTTTTTCAAAATACAAATCGCTTTTTTCCAGATAATAAATAAAAGGTGCTGTATCAAGATAGAATTTAGAATCTGTCATTGTCGCGAAGTTCCCTTATGTGTTCGTCCGCATGATTCGCCCTGTCAGTGTGCTTAACGAGGCTGTCAAAAACGAAATTTTCTTTGCCGGAATAATAATTTTTTTTGTACTGCTCAACGATATTCCCGATTACAACGGAAATTTCATCAAGACATTCCGCTGGGGCGGACTTTATCTGTTCCAAAACTGTTTCATAAGACATTTTTGCCTCCGTTTTGTTCATTATAACACAATTTTCCCCGAAATCACAGTTCCGGTTAATTTCCGATTTTCTCAAACGCAACCGTTTTGTTTTTCATCGAGATTTTCGCGACTTTCCAGCCGAATGCTTCCAGTTCCTTTTTGTAGGTCAAAAATGAATGGCCGAGAGGAAATCCGGCGATTTGTGTGATTTCGTCAAAAGTCAGGCTGAAAGATTCTGTTCCGTTTTCTTCTATATAGTTCCAAAGTTTTTCGTATTTGCTCATTTTGATTTCCTCTTCTTCGGAACTGGCGTGATTTTTTCCAGAATCGGAACCACTTTATCCAAAAGTTCGCGGTTTTCAATGTCGAGGATAAAATGTTCCTTTGCGCCGTCGTAAGGAAATCCGCACTCTGCGTTGACTTCCTTCATAATTGGCTCGGTTTCCGGCAGTTTTTTCACAAAAACCGTGTTGTCACACACAAGAAGAACCGGCTTTTCGTTCAGGTACGCCATATATTCGCCGAACATCTTGCGGTTTCGCACCTC
>CAVKBG010000081.1:0-5865 GCA_963654755.1 Desulfovibrionaceae bacterium | reverse complement strand
TCTGTTTTTATGTACCAGTTTTTTCCTTTGCGTGTGATAGATTTTTCTTCTGCACTGCGGATTTTTTCTTTGCACCAACCAATAACATCATCGGTTTTTAGCTCAAGATTCCGTTTTATGCGGGCAACACCAAGTTCCGTTGTTTGCAGTTTTTCAAGATTTTCTAAAAGTTCGTTCGTCATTTTCTCAAACTTTTTTTATAAATTCGTACACTTTTTCTGACCAAGCCCAAATATCTTTGCAGTCGTTTTTTACAAAGTGGACTTTTTGCGCAAGGTTCTGCGGAATGTGTTTTTCCAAAGCGGCGCGTTCGTTTTCCGGCACAACGATTGCGTGAATCCAGTCTTTTAAAATCACTTCGTCCCTGATTTTAAGCGGAAGAACTCCTTCAAAAACTGAGTTCGGATGCGTGCAGAGTTTTTTGTAGTCAAAGAAAAATCTTACGCCGGGAGTAAAATCTTCACTCAAATCTTTTTCGTTTGGAAAACGCTTTAGCTTGCGTTCCATTACAAGCCGGTCGCCAGCCTGACAGTTCCCCCAAGCGAACATGATGTATTCAAAATAATCCGCCGGGTCTTTTGCCGCGTTCCGAGCCTCTTTTGCAAGTTCCGTGCCGCTCATTTTCCGCGCTTTTACAGGCGAAAGAAGCGAGCCGCAGTCAAAGATTTTTAGCGCATTTTCCACAGGAGAAGTGTGGCACACAAAATCGGTCATGCAGCCTTTGTAAGTGGGGCAGGCGGTACATTCGGTGATTTTTGCTGGAGCAGAAAGTCGCGTTTTGTTTTGCGATTTGAACCGTTCGATTTGCGAAAGAATTTCATCGCTCGCTTCAATTTCACATTCGCGGCCGTAAAGTTTTTCGTAGGCAATAAAATCCAGAACCGTCTGAATTTCCCAGTCCGTTATTTTGGGAAATGCCGAAAGCTTCTTGTAAAAAACGCCTTCCCAACATTCCGTGCAGTCAAAGTTTCCAAGTCTGATTTTCATTTTTCAATTGCGAAAATTATAGAATAAAAAAATCAGTTCCGCAACTTCAATAAAATTTTTTCATTGACTTGATGATGAGTCCGTGTTTATCATAAATCAAAATTAAAACTGAGAAAATAAATTTTATGCAGAAAAATATTTTTGTTCCAGAGCATATCGTGCATCCGTTCAGTCCGTTTTTTTGCGAGGATTCTTGCGTTCTTATTGTGGGAAGCCTTCCTTCTGTAAAGTCGCGGGAAAACGGATTTTACTACGGACATCCGCAGAACCGTTTTTGGAAAATGCTTGCACTTGTTTTTTGCGAGGAGCTTCCGCAGTCTACAGAAGAAAAGAAAAATTTTTTGAGGCGAAATAAAATCGCAGTTTACGATTCAATCAAGGAATGCACAATTTGCGGCTCGTCTGACAGTTCAATCCGAAACGTTGTTCCTTCCGACATAAAATCGATTGTTGAAAATTCCAAGGTCAAAAAAATTCTTGCAAATGGAAAAACTGCCGCAAAATATTTTCTAAAATATCAGGATGAAAATTTGTGCTCCATGCTGAAAACGCTTCCTTCCACGAGTCCTGCCAACGCTTCATTTTCGCTTGAAAAACTTGCAGAAATTTGGCGCGCGGAATTAAAATAAAAAACTTGCATTTTGAATATTTTTTTACTAACTTATTTTTTATACTTAAAATTTAAAAGGATGAAAAAATGAAAACTGCGATTGTTTACGAATCAACTCACCACGGAAACACAAAAAAAATTTGTGATGCCATTGCGAAAAAATTTGATGTTCAGCTTTTTGACATTAAAGATGAAATTCCGTCTCTTGACGAATTTGATTTTATTGGAATTGCGTCTGGAATTTCATTTGGAAAATTTTACAAAAATATTCTTGAACGAACTTCTGCGTTTTTGCCGGAAAACAAAAAAGTGTTTTTTATTTTTACTGCTGGAAGTCCGCGCGAGTCTCATGCGGATGCTGTCAAGAAAATTGCGGAAGGCAAAAACTGCAAATGTCTTGGCTCTTATTTCTGCAAGGGTTTTGACACTTACGGACCATTTAAAGTTGTTGGCGGAATAAATAAAAATTGTCCTACAGAAGATGACCTGAAAAAAGCAGTTGAGTTTTATGAAAAAATAATCCAAGCATAATTTTTGATTTTAATTTAGTGTCTGGTTTTTGCCAGGCATTTTTTTTCTTCCTTTTCAAAATTCGAAATTTCAAATCCCATAGAAAATTTTTTTTGTTTATTCTATAATACTGCCACATCATTTTTTACAGAGGCTTTTTATGTCTAACTATCCTTTTCAAAATATCGAAGTAAAATGGCAGAAGTACTGGGAAGAAAATAAAACTTTCCGTGTGGAAGAAGACAAATCATTTCCAAAAGAAAAACGCAGATATATTCTTGATATGTTCCCTTATCCAAGCGGAGCGGGACTTCACGTGGGACACCCGGAAGGCTACACCGCCACAGATATTTACAGCCGCTACTTGCGCATGAACGGCTACAATGTTTTGCATCCAATGGGATACGACTCGTTTGGGCTTCCTGCTGAAAACTATGCGATAAAAACTGGAACTCATCCTTCAATCACAACAAATGCTAACATTGCAAATTTTACGCGCCAGATAAAAGCTCTTGGATTCAGCTATGACTGGGAGAGATGTGTTTCAACTTGCGACCCGGAATATTACAAATGGACGCAGTGGATTTTCCTTCAGCTTTACAAAAAAGGCTTGGCGTATGAAGCGGCAACTCCAATCAACTGGTGCCCTTCCTGCCTCACAGGTCTTGCAAACGAGGAAGTAAAAGAAGGCAAGTGCGAAAGATGCGGCGCAGTTGTAACACGCAAGACAATCCGCCAGTGGATTTTAAAAATCACCGATTACGCAGAACGTCTTCTTGAAGATCTTGATTTGCTTGACTGGCCTGAAAGCGTGAAGCTCATGCAGAAAAACTGGATTGGAAAATCTTGCGGCGCGGAAGTTGAATTCGAAGTTGCTGGCAAAGATGGAAACGGAAGCGGAAAATATTTGAAAGTCTACACAACAAGAGCCGACACGCTTTTTGGCTGCACTTACATGGTAATGTCGCCGGAGCACAAAATGCTCAAGGAACTCACAACTCCAGAACAGAAAGCGGCAGTTGAATCTTATGTTGAAGAAGCCGCAAAAAAATCCGACCTTGAACGCACTGACTTGAACAAAAACAAAACCGGCGTTTTTACAGGAAGCTACGGAATTGATCCTGTAAACGGAGCGAAAGTTCCAATCTGGATTTCTGATTATGTTTTGACTTCTTACGGAACTGGCGCGATTATGGCTGTTCCTGCGCACGACGAGCGCGACTGGGATTTTGCAAAGAAATTTAATCTTCCTATTATAAAAGTAATTGCGACAAAAGAAGATGTTGTTTCTCTTGGCGGCGGAGATGAAAAAAAAGGTGCGGAACTTTTGCAGGCCGCTTCAAAAAATCCAGAGGAATACAAAAAGCTTGTTGATGCCTACCCGGAAATTTTCTGCGTGGCAAACGAATGCACTTCAGCAAAAGACGGATATTCAATCAACTCGGAATTCCTCACAGGAAAAAGCACAAAAGACGCGATTCAAGAAATGATAAAATTCCTTGAAGAAAAAAAATGCGGAAAGGCAACCGTAAACTACAAGCTCCGCGACTGGATTTTCAGCCGTCAGCGTTACTGGGGAGAACCGATTCCTCTTGTTCACTGCGAAAAATGCGGATGCGTTCCTGTGCCGGAAAAAGATTTGCCGGTAAAGCTTCCTGATGTAAAATCCTATCAGCCAACAGGAACTGGAGAAAGTCCTCTTGCTGCAATCGAATCCTGGGTTAACACGACTTGCCCAAAATGCGGCGGAAAGGCAAAGCGCGAGACAAACACAATGCCTCAGTGGGGCGGCTCGTGCTGGTATTATCTTCGCTACCTTGATCCAAAAAATAATTCGGCGTTCTGCTCAAAAGAAAAAGAAGAATACTGGATGCCGGTTGATCTTTATGTGGGCGGAGCGGAGCATGCTGTTCTTCACCTTTTGTACGCAAGATTCTGGCACAAAGTTCTTTACGACATCGGAGCGGTTTCAACAAAAGAGCCGTTCCATCGACTTATAAATCAGGGACTTATAACTTCGTTTGCATTTCAGCGCAAAAATAAAACACTTGTTCCGACTGATGAAGTTGAAGAAAAAGACGGAAAATATTTTGAAAAAGCAACAGGCGAACAGGTTGAACAGATTATCGCCAAGATGTCCAAGTCGCTCAAAAATGTTGTTAACCCAGACGAAATGATTCAGAAGTACGGAGCCGATTCTGTGCGTATGTACGAAATGTTCATGGGACCGCTCACTGTTTCCAAGCCCTGGAACACTCAGGGACTTGTAGGAATAAACCGCTTCCTTGAAAAAGTCTGGAACATAAGCGAAAAGCCAATGGACGACATCGACATAAAAGGCAAGCTCGAAGACAAAGCCCTCGTTGCGCTCAGAAAAACTTTCGCCCAGACAATCAAAAAAGTTACAGAAGATACTTCTTCGCTCAGCTTCAACACAGCAATCAGCCAGATGATGATTTTTATAAATGAAGCTTCAAAGTTCAATTCTCTTCCAAAAGAAATGTGGAAAGACTTTGTTCTCATTCTTAGCCCTTATGCTCCTCACCTTGGCGAAGAGCTTTGGCAGAAACTCGGCGGAACAAAAACTGTAGCTTACGAAAAATGGCCTTCATTCAGCGAGGAATTCTGCAAGGAAGACAGCATTCAGATTGTCGTAATGATAAACGGAAAACTCCGCGACAAATTTGAAGCCGCTCCCGGAACAGATGATGAAACGCTCAGGAATCTTGCTTCCCAGACAGAAGGCTACAAGAAGTTCACGGACGGAAAAACAATAGCAAAAGTCATTGTTGTAAAAGACAAGCTTGTAAACATCGTTGCAAAATAAATGAACTCGACAAGCTTAAAAGCCCATTATATCAAAGTGGCAGGAGTTACAGCCCTCGTCGGAAACGCAGTTCTTGCTGCTTTGAAGTTTTTGTTCGCATATCTTTCAGGTTCTCTTGCGGTTGCAGGCGATGCAGTTGACAGCTCCACCGATGTTCTGATTGCGCTTGTAACTTTGTTTGTAAGCCGCATAATCCAGCAGCCGGGCGACAAGGAACATCCTTGGGGACACGCAAGGGCTGAAACAACTGCAACAATGGCTTTGGCTTTTATAATTTTCTTTGCGGGCGCGCAGCTCGTTCTTTCAGCGGCAAAAAAACTTATCCTGCATGATTTTCAGGTGGAAGTTTCGCTTGTGGCAGTTTATGCGGCTGTTATTTCGATTGCAGGAAAATCGCTTCTTGCTTTGATTCAGTTTCACTACGGAAAAATTGCGGAAAGCGAAATCGTAAAGGCAAACGCCCAGAACATGAAAAGCGACATAATGCTTTCCGCCGCAGTTCTTGCAGGACTTTTATGCTCAGAGTTTTTCAAAATGCCGGTTCTTGACCCTGTGATTGCGCTGCTTGTGGGACTTTGGGTTATAAAAAACGCCGCTTCTCTTTTTGCGAGGATGAACCTTGAGCTTATGGACGGAAACGCTGACAGCTCTCTTTATAAAAAACTGTTCGATGCGGTTGCCACAGTTCCTGATGTTCTGAATCCGCACAAGGCAAGAATCCGCAGAATGGCTTCAAGCTTTGACATTGACTTGGACATTGAAGTTGACCCGTCGCTTTCCGTTTACGAGGCGCACGAGCTTAGCGAGCAGGTTGAAAGCGCAATCCGCAAGGAAATTCCTGAAATTTACGACATTGTAATTCATGTTGAGCCAAAAAATTCCGATTTGCATCAGCCCAAGGAAGAATTCGGCTTGAATCCTCAAAATTTGT
>CAVKBG010000080.1:0-5920 GCA_963654755.1 Desulfovibrionaceae bacterium | reverse complement strand
CGCACGGAATTGTATTTTCCACGCAACGCCGAACGGTAAAAACCGCCGTTCAAAACATGATGCAAAACAAACAGAGCAAAAAGCGCCGCCCCAAAAATTCCATGCGCCGAAAGATTCCTCACAACCTCATGGCTCATCAAAAAAATAAAGTCCACGAACATCAGAACGTCGGTTGTAATTTTAAGAACTTTTTTCACGTGCATTTTGAATTCCTTTTAAGCTGCCTTTTTCAAAAAGAATATCAGAAAACGCGGAAAAACAACATTTCTTTTATATATAATTATAACATTTTTCAACTCAAATTTCCTCAAGCAGAAAATCCCGTATGTTCTTGTGGATTATTCCGTTGCGGGAAAAATCGAATTCGTCCATGGAAACAACATATTTTGGAAAATTGTCTCTTATTGAATCGTAGAGTGAAAATTCGCGCTTTACAGTTTCTTCGCTCTCCAAAAGATACGCCACCTGAACGTAGATTTTCGCATCATTTTTTTGTGCAATAAAATCGATTTCAGCGTCATTCTTTTTTCCAACAAAAACCTTAAAATTCCGGCGCAGAAGCTCAAGGCAGACGATATTTTCAAGAATCTGGTCTATGTTTTGAATATTTTTTCCGAAAACAGCCTCGCGAAGTCCATGGTCGGCGCAATAATATTTTTCATTTACGCCTAGGATTTTTTTTCCTTCCAAATCGTAGCGGCTGATTTTATAAATCAGAAAAGCATCCGCACAGAATTTAAGGTAGTTCAGAATCGTATCGTGGGAAATTTTCCGATTCTCGCTCTTAAAATATTTTGAAAGTGAAGTCGCGCTAAAAATATGCCCGATATTAGAAAAAGTATATGCTATAATCCGTTCCAGAGTGTCCACATCGCGGATACTGTTGCGCCTCACAACATCCTTCAGCACCACGGAATTGTAAATGTCCATCAGGTACTGATTTTTTGCGGAATCATCGCCAAGAAAGTTTGCAAGGAACGGCATTCCGCCAGTTTTAAGAAACTGCATGAAACAAGCGGACTTGTCAATCTGCGGATTTTTCAGGCGGTTCATCTCCAAAAATTCCGCAAATGAAAACGGATATATCACAAATTCAACATAGCGGCCGGCAAGATAAGTCGCAAGTTCGCCCGATAGAAGTTTTGCGTTCGAGCCTGTTATGTAAATATCGCAATCAAAATCCACGCGGCAGGAATTTATGCACTTTTCCCAGCCCGCAACCTCCTGAATCTCGTCAAAAAACAGATAGATTTTATCGTCCGTATTTTTCTGAAACTCGACAATTCTTTTGTGGAGGATTTTTGCGTCCAGCAACTCAGAATTGGAGAACTGCTCAAAATTTATGCAGAGAAAATTTTTCTCGCTCACCCCAGATTTCTTAAGCTCATTTTTCACAAGCTCTAGCATTACGGACTTTCCAGAACGTCTGATTCCTGTAAAAACTTTGATTAATTCCGTGTTGATGAACGGTCTGATTCTTTTCATGTAAATTTCGCGGCTTATCATAAGATAATTTTATCAGTTATAGTCGCCAAAATCAAGAAAATTCGCATTTTTAGCGGTTATAAAACAATAAAAAAGACTGTGAAGAAAAATTGGGCATCTTATTGATCATTAGATTTTATAATTTTCAATCATTCTCGCAAGCTTTTTCTGCATTTCATCGCTTCTCTTGTTTCCGTTTTCCAGCAAGAACTTTGTATCCAATGTTACTGCATGAATTGTGTGGTAATTTTTGCTACCGTCATGCCAGTCGCTTATCGCATATCCGATATATTGCAATTTTTCTTCTATATTATTGGCTGGCAAAATGAACACATTGAAAATATCGCTGGGGTTGAACCGGAATTTTTCGCGCTTTTCTGAATCATAAGTTTTTATGCTTGCGTCTACATACTGCGCATAAGTAATCTGCTTTTGGATTGAATCAGTTCCGGGAATTGAGCCGTGAATCAAAACGCTTTCCTGCTCATTCTCATTTTCTTCAGAATCTAGTTTTCGGAGCATTTTGTAGCTGTAATATTTTGAATCGATGATGAAACATTTCCGCCCGGTCTGCTCCAAAGGATTTTCTGCAATCATAATTGTGTCAGGCCGCAAAGGAGCGTTCTTCTTTGATTTTCTGTCTGGAAAATTCCATTTTGACGCAGGATAAAAATATTTTTCTTTTTCCGTTTGAGAGATATTTCCAAAGACTGAATCAACAAGATTTTCCCAGACAACCTGAAAGCAATTTGTTCCATACGCGGCTTCCTTTGTCTCGCTTTCAGAATCAAAGCTGTTTATAAAATTCAGCAGATTTTCAAAAAGCTCAATATTTGATTCAAGATAAGTCGAGTCGATTTTTTCCTGCAAAACTTGAGCGTAATATTTTCGGTTCTTTGAAATATCAGCTTCATCAATCAAGCCTTTTTCAGGGACAAACGGAGTGTAAAGAAAACCAAAAATCTCAAAGCATTTGTAAACGCAGTATTTGTGAAGCTCGGTTATAAGCTGATTTTCCTTGATGCGGCTTTTGCGGATTATAAAATCCAAAAATGCAAGTCCGCTTTCTGAAACCGCAGGCTTTATATTTTTTATTGTACGGCTCCAGCTGATTTTTCCGCTGCCGGATTTTGCATACAAAGTTTCCTTTTCAATATAATAAGAGCCTCTGTCTAAAAAATCTTCTATTATATACAGCATAGATTTTATTGGAAAATCGCACTTTAGCTCGCCGTTCAGAACGGAAACCCGCTCGCCATTTTTATTTGAAGTGCAAAGCGCAATCGATTTTATCAGATTCAAGATTTCGCTCCGCTCTTCCTTTTTTATTTTTGAGGCAGACAAGCTTGATTTTTTAGGAAAATATCCCATCGGAAAAGTTACAGTCCGTTCCGCCTGCGTGATTTTTATTCCGACAAAGTCGCTTCCACCCTGCGCAGTTTTTAGAGAAATCTGAATTTCTTTAATTTCTTTAGATGAAGATTTTTCCGGCATAGGGATTGAAATTTCAGGAGTTATTCGGACGTGTCAGATTTTTCTATCTGCTCGGACAACGGACTGCCGCTTTGCTTTAACGCTTTGACAAAATCTGAATTAAAGCAGTTTTCGAAGGCGGTTGGACCTCTGAAATTGTCGATTAAATCTTCAAAGCTATTTATTTTCATCTCGGCAGAATCTTTAAAAATATCCTTATCACGTTTAAAAACATCGTGCCAAAGGTATTTTAAAACCTTATCCGCAAAATCCTTTTCTGTAATTCCGTCAGAATCTCTGCTCTTTTTTATAAAGAAAAGCCCGAGCTGCTTGTCCTCTGCATTTATGAACCCGCTGCCAATAATTTCTTTATTGATAAGATTTCTGAAATTTCCCCAGTAAACACCTGTCTCACCAATTTTTAGATTAAACTGATTGCGGTGCGCCTCATTTTTGGAATCTTCCTTATTTGAAATATACTCACTCAAAAAACGGCGGTTGAAAGCATTGTCCAAAGCGAACACATTCTGGTCATTTGTGTTCATTGTTGCATAAATAGAAAGATTCGGCGGAAGCTGTATTCCTGAGTTTCTTGAAAACGGCTCTGTTTCATCCGGGTGATTTACACTTTCATTGCTATATAAATGAGAGTCGGAATATCCATCTTCCCAAAACTCATATTCAGAAGCAATGTAAAAATTAATGTCGTCATTGTTTACAGGGGAGCAGCTCCAGCCGTCATCGTTTCTGTCAAGCAACTGAAACAAATCTCCAAAAATCGCGGCAGCATTTCCGCGGTTAATTTCTTCAATCAAAAGATAATACTGATTTTCTTTATCACGCAAAGCACGGCGCAGAATTGTTGTGAACGGACCAGGCTTGAAGCTGTATTCAATCACAGATTTTTTGTTTTCACCATCTGCGATTTCTTTCATTTTTGGAATTATCTGCCCGATAAAATCAGAGTTCGTGTAATCGGGATGAAATACAACCTTCTGCTTTTGATAGTCGGATGCTCCAAAAGTTTTTTCATTGTCAATCTTGTACGATTTGCCACTTCCAGGAACACCGTAGAAAACGATTTGCTCGTATGGTTCAGCAGGTTTTGTGGCTTTTGGGGAAGGAGGTTGGTCTGGTTCTGTAATATTTATTTTGTTATCTGATTCATAATCAACTTCATTGCGGCTGACAGCTATTTTATAAATATTTATCATTTTGCGAAGTTCATCTTTCCAATTTTCACTTTCATTCGCTTTTTGGAGAATTTCCGAAATATTGATATTTTTATCATCAATAGCTTTTGAATACTTCAAGCCAAAATAATGAATTCCATAGGTTTTATGTCTTTCTTTATATTTTTTTAATTCAGAAACAAGAAAATCAATACAATTATCTTCAGGAATATTGCCTAATGGAATCTTTAAAAATGCTGTTGGTTTAAAATCTTTTGGAAGTCTACTATATAGATTCTCAAATTTAGAGAATTCTTTTACAAGTGAATCAGAAATTTTTGATGAATCGTAACAATAATTGCTTGAAGCATCTCTCTGTACAAATCCATCATTAAAAAAATCGCGTGCCGTCCTTCCCGGGTCTCCTGGATTATCCTCACCTGTTGCTTTTGAAAGAATAGAACACTCATTCCTAATTCTTTCTGGAGCAAGATATTCGCCTTCATATCTTTTAAAAACGCTAGAAACAATATCTTTTACAGATGACATTCTAATTATCCCCTTGATTTATTTTTTTTACTATTTCTTTTGATATTGCTGTAACTACTGGCACTGCAACAGAATTTCCAAATTGATGATATTTTTGTGTACGAGAAACAGGACATTTAAAATTTTTAGGAAATCCCATAACAGACTTACATTCATTTTCTGTAAAAAGACGAAGCCCAGTTTTTCCTCCACGGACAAAAGTTCCTGTTATTCGTTGAATCTTGTGATATGAGGCGCAAAAAGTTTTTACTGGAAAATTCGTATTTTCATCTACAATCTCTGGATGACCATCATCTTTTTTGAAAATATAGCTTCGCTGTAAATGTTCAGAAATTGAAGGACCTTCTGCATTCTTTTCAACAAATTGTCCAAAACCAACTTTATTTTTTGAACCAGCTGGAAAAACAAAGTTTTTATCAAAAATATCTTTTCTAAATCCAACGAAATAAAGCCGTTTTCTTTCTTGAGGAACTTCAAAATCCGCACTATTCAAAACTTTTGTCTCAACATTGTAATTGAGTTCGTTTCTGAGAACATCAAGAATTGTTTTATAAGTTTTACCATTGTCATGCGTTAAAAGACCGGTAACATTTTCAAGCAGAAATGCTTTAGGTCTTTTTTCTTTTATTATGTTTGCAATATAGAAAAATAAAGTTCCTTGTGTTTTATGCTGAAATCCTTCTCTTTTTCCAATTGAACTAAAAGGTTGACAAGGAAAGCCCCCTGTCAAAATATCAAAATCAGGAATATCTGAAGGTGTTATTTTTGTAATATCACCAAATGGAACTTCTCCATAATTTTCAAAATAAGTCTGCTTTGCGGCATCATCCCATTCAGAAGAAAAAACACACTGACCACCACAGGACTGCATCGCAAGTCGAAATCCGCCAATACCGGCAAACAAATCAATAAAAGTAAAAGTCGGATTTTTTTTTGCAACAAATAGAACATTTCTTTTTGTGTTGAAAGCGTCAGTTTCAGGAAGTTTTGAAACATCAATTCCATACTGTTCAAGAGTTTTTCTATATTTCTCACTCGCGGCAGAATTTTGAAGCTGAATGTAATGACTTATAAAAGCATAGTCTTCATCAAAAATTTTACCGTTTACATATTCTTCTAGAACAATATAGTTAACTTTTGATTTTTTACGTGTAACATTCTGCTCATTTAAACGAGCGTTTTTTGGGACAACTTTTTCGTTCATTTTTCTTCTCCATCTACTGCCGACAACGTAATTTTTT
>CAVKBG010000079.1:0-5940 GCA_963654755.1 Desulfovibrionaceae bacterium | reverse complement strand
TAAAGATACTCCAGAAAGCAAGGAACTTCAAGGGATTTTTGCGCGGAAAAATTGCTGCAAGGACGGAGATCTTCGGGTCAAGCCCGAAGATGACAGGCTGCCATAATGTCATTCTCGCACTTGATGCGGGAATCTATTGCAGGGGATACTCCGGTCGAGTCGGAGTATGACAGAATGGATTATCGGGTCAAGCCCGATAATGACAAAGAAGAAAAAAACGACAATGACACGGCGTTTTCTGTCATTTCCGTGCCAAGACACAGGAATCCCCTTCAATATGTGAGATCCTCCGGTCGAGCCGGAGGATGACAAGGAAGCAACGCACGACAATGACAAGTTTACTCGCCTGTGTAATTATAATTTACAGTCGCATTTTTAAGTGGGTCATTATTGACCTCAATCTTTATTGCGTTCCACTGTTCTTCGTTTCCCTTGTAGTTTACTGTTGTTAAGCTGTTACAATAACCGAACGCAGAATCTTCGATTGTTTTAACACTGTCAGGAATTATCACGCTTGTTAAACTGCTGCAATTAAAGAACGTAGAAACACGAATAAGAGTTATACTGTTAGGAATGCTCACACTTATTAAGCTGCAATTTTCGAACACATTACGATCGATATAAGAAACACTGTCAGGAATTGTTACATTTGTTAACTTGCAGCAATAACGGAACGCATTAAAATCGATAGAAGTAACGCCTTCAAGAAATGTTACACTTGTTAAAGCTTTGGCAGCCATAATTAAAGACTTTCCGTCTTTTGTATAGATACAATTTTCATAGCTTTTATATGTTTCATTACTTTCAGACACTGTTAATTCTGTTAAGCTTGTGCAATCCCTGAACGCATCATCTCTAATGGAAGTTACGCTGTTAGGAATTGTTACACTTGTTAAGTTGCGGCAATCATAGAATGCAAAGTCTTCGATACAAGTAACGCCGTCAGGTAATGTTGCATTTGTTAAAGCCCTTGCAGCCATAATTAAAGTCTTTCCGTCCTTTGTATAGATGCAATTTTCATAGCTTTTGTAGTTTTCATTAATTTCAGACACTGTTAATTCTGCTAAGCTTGTGCAACCAGAGAATGCCACACAATCAATAGAAGTAACACTGCCTGGAATGCTTACACTGGTTAAATTGCTGCAATCCTTAAACGCATTCCAATCAATAGTAGTAAGCCCGGTCGTTTGGCTAAGATCAACTGCAAGTTTTTTACTGGAATTTTTCTTGAGTGCTTCGGAAATCATGTTTATTGTGTCTTCGGAGATTTTGCCGGACAGTTTGATTTCGGTTGCTCCTGCCTCAATTGCCGCTGAAATGGAAGTCTGCGTTAAATTCCATTTCGCGTAAAGCGTGATGTCGCCTGTTTTTGCACCTGCATTCCAGCCTTCCACCTTGTCGCCGGAAAAGTCCGCGTTGCCGTACCAGCCTGCGAATTCGTAGAAGCTGCGTTCAGGTTCGGCAAGCGTTACCGCGCTCTCGATGTTATATTCCGCCGGATTTGATTCTGCGTTCTGCGCCGGGTTCGCTTCGTCGTCGTTCAGGATGTAGCTTATCGACCAGTTGCCCTGCAAAACCCATTTTGCGTAGAGCGTTACGGTCGCGCCGTTTTCCGCCGTCAGGTCTTTCGCGGTTGAGCCAGCCGCGTAGGTTGTGCCTTTTCCGTCTGAAGTCGTGCACCAGCCCTTGAAGTCGTAGCCGGTTTTTGTCAGTTCCGCAGAAGGCAACGTGAATTCCTCGCCGGATTTTGCTGAAATGTCGGCAGGAAGAGTTCCTTCTCCGCCGTTCAGGTCGAATGTTATTGTGTAGGATGATTTTGAAGTGCTAGAACCGCCGTTTCCGCCGGAAGTTCCGGGATTGCTTGGATTTGAAGGATTTTCTACAGGCGTTGTTATCTGTCCGCTGTCGTCATCATCCGAGCCGCTTGAGCCGTCTGAACAGGAGCTGAATGCGAATGTAATACTAAGCGCAAGAATGCAGGCTAAAATCCAATGGGGGGGGGTAGTGAAGTGAGTGTTAAATTTCATTTTGTCTCCTAATTAGTTGTATATCTATAATTATAGTGAGTTTATTTGAAATGACAACTTAAACGGCAAAAAAGTGAAAAAAATTTTAATGAGAATATGCATGGATTGTCGGATCAAGTCCGACAATGACAGTGTGTTTTATCATTTTCTTGCGTGGTTTTGTGTCATTCCCTTGCTTGACCCGGAGATCTGTTGCAGGGGATACTCCGGTCGAGTCGGAGTATGACAGAATGGATTATCGCGTCAAGCGTGATAATGACAAGTTGATTTGTGTCATTTTCGGGCTTGACCGGGGAATCTGTTGCAGGAGATTATCCAGTCAAGCTGGATAATGACAGGAAAAATCAAGCACGGCAATGACAAAAAAGCAAAGCCCGAAGATGACAAAAAAAGCAAAGTATGGCAATGGCAGTCTGCTATTATGTCAGTTCTTGGTGTGATTCCACTGTCATTTCCGCACTTGATGCGGGAATCCGGCTTGGTTACAAAATTCATCTTAATTGACCTATGTTCCATAAAACGGTATTATATGCTTAAAAGTTCTACTTAAATCTTCTGCTTTCAAAAAAATCTAAATAAGGGGTAAGAATAATGCCGTATTCTGAGCCAACTGATCTTGCTGTTGTAGCGTGTCCGGGCGGAGAGTCTTTCGCCAACGAAGTCATCACACATTTGCGCCATATGTACAAGCACCGTTTTTCTTTGAAGAGCGATGTTATTTCAAAACGCTACGGACTTGAAAAGGAAAATATCGTTCAGCAGATTAACTTGAAGAATGATATTGAAACTAGCGATCTTTGCATTCGCGGAGTAACAGACAAGTACCGCGCGCCGTTTTTTAAGGTCAACGCAAGGTTCACATATTTTGCAAACGGAGAATTCAAGACAGAACTTTTGGATTGCATCCGCGGAAAAGATGTTTATATTTTTCAGGATGTTGAAAACCACGAAAAACTTGCTCTTAACGACGGAAAAAATGTTCTTAGTCTAAGCGTAAACGACCACGTTATGAGCCTTCTTGTTACAATTGATGCTGTGCGTCAGGCTGGAGCGCGTCAGATTACTTTGGTTTTGCCAGCTTATCCTTACAGCCGTCAGCATAAAAAGAAGAGCCGCGAAGGTCTTACAGCCGCTCTTTTGGGACACATTTATGAAATGATGGAAGTTAAGCGCATTATCACACTTGACCTTCATTCACGCGAAATTGTAAATGCGTTTGCTCACACTCACTGCGAAAATCTTCATGCTTCATATCAGATTATCCGCGAGCTTGCACGTGTAGTTGATCTTACAAAAGAAGATCTCGTTGTTGTAAGCCCGGACACTGGAGCAATTGACCGCAATAAATTCTATGCGACTGGACTTAAAAAGCCACTTGCCATGATTTACAAAGAGCGCGACTATTCAATTGTTACTCAGGATGCAAAAAATACAAACATCAAGAGCATAAAGCTTTTGGGCGATGTAAAAGGAAAAGTTGCTTTCCTTGCAGACGATATGCTTGGCACAGGCGGAACTTTGTTAAAGGCAATGGGATTTTTGCATGAGCAGGGCGCGACAAAAGTTATTGCCGCAATCAGCCTTCCGTTCTTTACAGGAAATGCGATTGAGCAGTTTGATGAAGCGTACAGCAAAGGTTTGTTCTATAGAATAATTGGAACTAATGCGGTTTACCACGAAGAGCTTTTAAAGCGCGAATGGTACATCAGCACAAATGTTTCCGGCCTTTTTGCAAACGTAATCACAAGGCTTCACCACGACCAGTCTTTGAGCGACTTGCTTGACAACCGCACAATCATAGACAAACTTATAAAAGTTTCAACTCCAGCTGAAAAAAGCGAGTAATATTCTAAACGGCATATTTCTTTTTGATGAATGATTTCTAAGAAAAGCGGTATGCCGTTATTGTTTTTGGAAAATTGTTTTTTATGGAACAAACCGTTCTTGCCGTTGATATTGGAACATCTTCTTTAAAGGCTGCCTTTGTTTCTGAAAAAGGAAAAGTCTGTGCGTTCAGCCGCCGTCCATTTTTGCTTTGCAATACAGAGCACGCTTCAAAGGAATGGCTTCCTGCTTTTCAAAATGCTTTGCAGGATTTAGTTTCCCAGTCGCCAGAAATTCGTCCAAGCGGAATTTGTGTGAGCGGAAACGGACCTACACTTGTTGCCCAGTCAGGCGAAACTCTTTTGTGGAACGAAAAAGTTGTTCAGTTAAATTCCAGTTCTCTTTTTATTCCGCGCTTGCTTGCGTTTAAAGACAAGTTCCCTGATGTGTGGAAAAAGAATGAATTGGTTTACAGCGGTCCTGAATATTTTTTGTGGCTTCTTACTGGAGAGCCTTGCACAATTCTTCCTGAAAAAAGATTTGAGTCCGCATATTGGAACAAGCATCTTCTTTTGGAAAGCGGATTTTCAAATGACGAAATAAACAAGCTTCCTTTATTTGCAGAGCCTTCACACAAGCTGGCTGGACTTTCAAGAAAAGCATCTTCGTTTTTGGGCGCAGAAGAATTTGGAATAAAAGAAGGGCTTCCTGTTTTTTGCGGTGCTCCTGATTTTATTTCTGCGCTTGTTGGCACTGCGACTGTAAAGCCGGGCGTTTTGTGCGACAGGGCAGGTTCTAGCGAAGGTCTTAACTTCTGTACTGCTGTTCCTCTTGAAGGTGAAAAAATCCGCACGCTTCCTTCTGTTGTGCCGGAACTTTGGAACGCTTCTGTTTTGCTTCCTGATTCAGGCTCAAAGTTTGATTCTTTTAAATTGAAAATTGAACGCAAGCTTGGAACTCAGATTGAATATTCGGTTCTTGTTCAGGAGATAATAGGAAGCGACGGAACAAATGCTTCTTTAGATCAAGGCAAATATCTTATGATTCAAACTGCGCTGAATTTAAAGGATGCGATAGGAATTTTAAAAGATGCCGCCGCAAAAAAAGGAATTCCGTTTCCTGATGAAATGCGTGTTGCAGGAGGGCAGGCAAAAAGCGCGCTTTGGAATCAGATGAAGGCCGACATAACTGGAATGAAAATTTCAGTTCCTTCTTGCCCGGATGCTGAACTTTTGGGAGATGCCGCGTTTGCGTTTACAGCATTGAAAGTTTTTCCTGATTTTGTTTGCGCATCTGAATCTTTGTTTTCCAAGGCGGAAACTTTTTATCCGCAGAACTATTAAAGGTTTGGACGCACGTGAAGCTTTATTCAATTCCTAAGAAAATAAAAACTTTTATTTTTGACATTGACGGAACTCTTTACACAAGCCCGGAATTTGTTGCGGAGCAAGTCGATGTTCAAATTCGGCATTACGCGCACATAAACGGCATTTCCGAAGATTCCGCAAGAAGCATGATTGAAGACTACAGAAAAAAATGGAGCGCGGAACACGGCGGAAAAAAAATCAGCTTGGGAAATACTTTTCCTGCGTTTGGCGTGGATATTGAAACTAGCATAAAGTGGCGCAATGAACTTTTGCAGCCTGAAAAATTTCTTACGCCGGATTTAAAGCTAAAAGAATTTCTTGGTGAATTAAAAAAATCCTTCAACTTGATTTGCGTTACCAATAATCCTGTAAAAGCCGCAAGAAGAACTTTGGCGGCAGTAGGTATTTCCGAGCTTATTCCAGAAGTGATTGGACTTGATACTTGCATGAAGTCTAAGCCTGCAAAAGAAATGCTTGAGCTTGCCGCAAAAAAAACTTCAAGTGAATTCAGCGAATGCGTTTCTGTGGGCGACAGATTTGACATAGACATTGCGCTTCCGCTTGAGCTTGGCATGGGCGGAATCCTTGTAAACGGCGCGCAAGATGTTGTAAAAATCCTTGATGAAATAAAATCTATTGACTAAAAAAAATCTTTGCTGTATAAGTTTGAACTTCGAGGTGTTTTATGGCTCAAGAAAAACTTATTGACAAAGTAAACGATA
>CAVKBG010000078.1:0-6072 GCA_963654755.1 Desulfovibrionaceae bacterium | reverse complement strand
AGTGGCAATTATAAATTGCATCGCTGCTGTTGCAAGTGCAGTTATCGCAACCCTTTCTTACCTTAAAAATAAGAAGAGTTAAAAAGTAAAGCCGCCAAGTCTTGAACCCACTTTGACGGCTTTATAGTTAAATCTGTGGAGACGACCGACTGAAATCGGGCATTTCCTTTCTTTCAATATACTACAGAAAATCGCTTGCGTCAAACAGTTATTCTATTGGCGTCGCATTTTCTTCTATAATATATCGCTTACTCCTTGAACAAATTCCCCGCCGTCATTTCAAGGTAATTTTTTCCAGCGTAGTTCGGGAACGCTTTTTCTGCGGCGGAAATAAATTCTTCGCGGGTTTTGCATTGTGCGGCAAGTTCACGGATCTTTTTAACGTAGGCAATTTTTTCTGTTACTGCGTCCTGCCCTTCAACGTTCGCATGGCTTGAAAGAATGTACTTGTAGCCGGCTTTCTGGTACGACTCAAGAATTTCAATCATTGCGGTGGCGTGCGCGTCCGAACCGATAATCGAATGAACGTACTTTCCGAGCATGTGAGTGTAAATCGCGTTTGCTTGCGGAATTTCAACATCGAACGAAGAGCCTCGGTCGTAAATCACAAAGTCGATTCCGGCGATTGTGTTTTTTCCTTCGTGCAGAATATTTTTGATTGAAGCCATAAAGTTTCCGCGGAAAGCAGGTCCGAACGCCTTCAAAAGCCCTTGCGTGATTCCGAATGCAGTTCCGCCGCTCACGGATTTTTTTGCGTTTTCAGTCCCCCAAACATTCATTCCCTTGATGTAGTCCGCGCCGGCCGGATGGTCGCTGATGATAATGTCGTTCATGGGCTTATTAATAGAAGAAACATATTCCTTCCAAGCGTCAAGATTTTCTGTGAACGAAGGAAGCTCAAGTCCCACAAGCGCGTTTTCGCCCTCAACAATAAAAGCCGCGTCGCAAAGAGCGTCCTTCGTGTCATAAGCATGAAACTTGATTTTTCCAAAGTCATAAACCGTCACAGTTCCTGCTGAAAGATTTTTTGTTGTGTTCATAATTCACCTCGAATAATTTTTTTTGCGTGCACGTTGTAACTTTATTAGTTACAAGAAGAATATAACCCAGGTTTGTTGTAATGTCAATAGTTACAACAAAAAAAATATGAGGAAAAAATTTGAATGGATTTATTTATGGGAGAGTTGCGTTTGTGTAATGGAATCGGTTGGAGTTTTTGTAATAGTCAGGTTTTGAGTTATTGGGATTTTGCTGCTTAATCGAGAAATTATTATATTGATTGCTGGGTTTATGCACGTTTTTCAGCGAACTGCACAACAATGACAAGCTAGAACGGATTGTGCCTGATTGATTTTACATTGCTGTATATTAAGCAATTTAATATATTTGCTGATTTCTACGCACAGCCTCCTGAAACATGACATCACTTAATATCCAATCATAGGGAATAGCAATTTCACTTCCTGCTTTTTCTTTCCATAACTTGCCTATGTAAGCATAACCGTTAATTGCAAGCCACCTTAAATATGGAATGTTCTTTTTTTCCTTAAAATCACGCCCTTTTTCCCTTCTCATGATAATAAGTGTTTTATCGTATAACCATTTTGGAACAGAATCATTATAAGATTCAAAATAAGATTTACATTCAATACAACGAATAGTTTTCTGTAACCTTACAGAAATGGCAAAAGGATGCTCATCATCTGCATATCCAGCATTAGGAGTATTTGACAAACAAAAATATATAGAGCCACTCCAATTTCTTCTATCACAATATCTTTTAAAAGTATAAATAGTATTATATTGATGATCTCTTGTAAGAATTGTGTTTTTACTTAAATATTTTGAACAAACATTTTTCCACATTCTACTCCTCCAGTTGCTTTTGTATCAGTGTGTTGTAGTTTTCTATGATTGTGCGGATTCCTTCGGGGGCTTCGCCGGGAACTACGGTGAATTCCAGATGGCAGTTGTTCTTCGCGTCGCCGAAAAGTTTTTTGGGGAACGAAACTGTAACATCGCCACGCTCCTCATCAATCTGGCAGTCCATCGAGAATGTCGCCTTGCCGAGCCTTGAGCCGCTTACAGGAATCAGTGAGATTACCGGCACGTCCAGCCGCTTCATCTTTACGCTTCCGTCATCCGCCGCCGTCGGGTAGTCCATTCTTACGGTTTTTGGTACTCGCACGGTTTCCGTCTCGGAAATTCTTTTCTCCTCAAAATACTTGTTGAAGAATTCTATGTTCCTTTCGGTCAATGCGTTTGCGGCGGAGTTTACGGCTTTTCTTATTTCAACAAGGAATTCAGCGAGCTTCATTTTCTGCATCTCCGTTGCTGGAACTTTCTTTCAGCTTTTCGTATTTGTTCATTGCGTCCTGCACGGTTTCCCGGCTTTCTGCGGCGAGACTTACAGCAAGAGAGCAGCCGGGGCAGATGAATTTCTTTCCGCCAAGAAGTCCGTATACGTCATATACAATCTGCGTTCCGCATGAAGGGCACGCAATCGTGTTTGTCTGGTTCATGTTCTCTCCTGTTCTGTGCCGGTTGATGTGATTATGTTCTTTGAGTAAAGGTCGATTATCGCTGTTATCCCTTTTGTTAGCGGAATCTGTTTTGCCTTGAGCGAGACTGAAATTCCACCGGGTTTTCTTTGTTTGTCTCTTTTTCCTTTTTCTTCTGCTCCGATTTTTGCGCTGATTCTGGATTTTTTCTGTATAACTTCGGGCTTGGCCTCGTTCGTATTACCGGGCGTTGAAAGATGGGTTTTTGCGGAAGTAATTTCAACGTTGAATTTTACGCTCACTTCGTCAACGGCAAGATTGTTCAACGGAAGAATTGTAATCAGCGGAATGTAAAAACAGCCGTCCGACGCATTGCCTGAAAAGTTCATTTTTATCATTACCGGTTCGTGGCTTCCGTCTTTTTCTTTGAAGCAGTAGTCAAGAATGAACTGTGCCTGTCCGCCGAGCATCATGGCATTTGCCTTTGAAACTGCGGTTAGCGGCACGCTTATGAGCGACTCAAGGCTGTGTCCGGAAGAAAGCGATGATAGGAAAGTTCTGTCTATCTTTTCATTCTCCGCCATTTTCTGCTACTCCGTTACTGCGATTTTCCGCCGCCCTGTTTTGATATGCTGTTCTGAACCGGCTGAATGCTTTTTGAGTACGCGTCGATTATTGTGTTCACTCCTCTTGGCATTGGAAGCTGCCCCGCGTGAACGCTCACGGAATATTTTGCGGTGTTGCTGTTTTCGTAGTGCGTGTCGTGCGTGCGCGAGTCTTCGGAAGAATAGCTCACGTTGCCAGAAATTGAAACGGAGAACGGTCCCCATCCGGCTTTTCCTGTGATTGAAGCCTTAGCCTCTGTGCTGCTCTTGGACGCTTCCTTTATGTCCTCGGAGCTTGCGGACTTTACTTCCATCTCGAAATTCACGGAAGCGGAATCCACGCCCAGATTGTTCAGGGGAATTACGGTGAGCAGCGGCAGATCAATTGTCGTGGTGAAGTAGCTTGTTGAAGGAGTTGTGCCGTCGTCGCTGAAAGACAGAACCGCGCGTGTCATGTTCAGCTTTATCATAATCGGTTCTACGGTGTCGCTGTCCTTTGAAGCCTTGAAACAGGTGTCGAACAGAAACTGCGTCTGCTTTTTTGCCATGTTGCCGTTCGCCTCGGAAACAGCCATGAGCGGCCCGCCGATAAGGTCTGACATCGGAAGCCCCGTGAACTGCTGCGCGATTGAAGATGATGTTTCTGCCATAAATTTCTCCTGTTTGATATTGTTCTTCAGGCAGCCTTAAACGAGCCGCCATTTTTTCTTATTCTTCTATATAATTATAGAGTTAAATCAGAACCGCTTGCTGTGCCGTTTTCGCACTGAACCTTCAAGGACATGAGTTTATGTGTTGCATTCTTTGAATCAGTTTTTACCTGCTTCCATTGCTCGACTGTGCCTTTATATGTGATTGCCTCAAGTGCTGTGCAGCCGTCAAAAGCGTCACTATATATACAAACAATACTTGCGGGAATTTCTACGTATTCAAGAGATGTACAATTTTTAAACGCATCGTAGGATATCTTATATTCATCTGAACTGTTTAAAATGATGGCGTTTTTTAGATTCTTACATTCTATAAACATCGAATCTGGAAGCAAGTCGTTGGCATAATATTCCGGCAACTCAATTGGTGGAATCACGATACCTATAAGATTATCATTATACCTACTCATATTGCCATTTGTCATACCTGTTTGCCAGTTGGCAAGATCTATTGTTGTTCCGCTAAGGTCAAGATAGATTTTCGCACCGTTTGAATTGTCTTTGATTGCCGCCATTAAACCGTTCAGATTGTCTTTTGTCATTTCGCCTGTAACTGCAATCTTATGCTCTCCGGCAGGAAGGCTGTTTATTGCGTTGACCGCATTTTCCGCCGCAACCGTCCACTTTGCATACAGTGTAATATTGCCGGTCGAGCCTTTCGCGATTTCTGTTTTTTTGCTTGAATCCGAAAATTCACTGTCTGTGTACCAGCCGCCAAAATCAAAATATTCTCTTGACGGAGCAAGGAGCGTTATTGTTTCTGTCTCGGAAGTGTAGCTTGCAGGATTTGATTCCGCATTTGTTCCGCCGTCAAGTTCATAGGTGATTGTGTAAGTTTGTGGCGTTTCAGGTGTTGAAGGTGAAGGATTTGTATTTGAGCCGCTGTTTCCGTTTCCGCCGGAAGTGCCTGAGCCGGAAGAACCAGAGTTTCCGCTGCCGCCAGTGCCGGAACTGTTCGAATTTGAAGAATTGTCCGCCGGATTTGTTATCTGCTCATCGTCGTCCGAGCCGCTTGAACCGTCGGAACAAGAAGTGAATGTGAATACAAGACTAAGCGCAAGAATGCACGTTATACATACACGGGGGGGGTAAGAGGTTTGTGGTTGATTTTCATGAACTGACTCCTGAAAGTGCCAGATTTAACCTATCAGCACTTTTTGATTTAATTTATTTTTACTATTATATAGCAAGAAAAGAGAAATATCACGGCAAATAAAGAAAAATGTGGGGAAATTTGAGGATTTTTTTGTGAAAAGGAATTCTCAACAGAGTTTCTTCCAAATAATATCATTGTCAGAACTAGAGATTCTTTTTGCAAAATTTCAAATTTTATGCTGAATTTGCTTGCTTTTACATTAATATTATCTTATATTATAAGTATAAAATATTATTTTAACAATAAATCACAATATACAGAGGACAAAAAATGGCGGCAATAACGGTAAATGTGGAACAGAGCGACAAGGAAACTTTCAATTCAATCTGCGCAAAAATGGGAATGAACATTTCTACCGCAATCAATATTTTTATCAAGGCAGTGAACCGCACGCGGACGATTCCGTTTAAAATCAAGGCAGAAGAAGAATATAACGATGAAACGCTTACGGCCTGCCAAGAAGCACTGGACATAAGCAAAGGAAAAATCAAGGCAAAAAGGTATGATTCATTTAAAGAGGCTATGGCGGACATGGATTTGTGCATCGCTGAACCTGAGCCAGAATTCAAGGCATGAGAAAATACAAACTTGTTTTGGCGAACTCGTTCAAAAAAGACTACAAGCTTATAAAATGGCGGAATTATGACATAGACTTGCTTGACGAGGTCGTGGAGCTTCTGCTTTCCGGCAAAAAGATTCCCGAAAAATACTGCGACCACCAGCTGAAAGGCAAGCTGAAGAAATTCCGGGAACTGCACATTCAGCCGGACTGGATTTTGGTTTACATAAAGAACAAATCGGAACTGATTCTTACTCTTTCAAGAACTGGAACTCACGCTGATTTGCTGAAAATGTAGCAAAGGGGCGTTGCGGGGGATTTGCCCCCGCAGAAGGGGTAGCGGACAAGACAACAAAGCGGAGAGAATCGGAACTGCTTGCAGGGACGATTCGTGGAGCGACTTGGCTTTTGGGAGCGAGGGGAAGGCTTTCCCCTCCTAAGAAATTGTAATAATTGAAGTTACAGCAAAAATTTGGTAGAGTTTGAGTATGAAGGTAAGCAGCAAATTTACGGTGGCGATTCACACGTTGTTGTGCATTCA
>CAVKBG010000077.1:0-6093 GCA_963654755.1 Desulfovibrionaceae bacterium | reverse complement strand
TTTTTGACTTCCAGTATGTTCATGTTGACGGCTACCCTGCGCCGGGAACATCATTTACACTAAGCGCAGGAATTAAAATGTAAGCTATTTGTTTTCCTTTTGAAGTTCTAGTATTTTTTCAAGCGGAAGATTTGTAACCATTGAAATTTGCTCAGGCGCTCCTAGCTTTTCCTTAAGCATTTTTTTTGCAGTTTCAATAATTTTCTGATTTGCCATGTTTTGAGCAATATCTTGAGCAAGCTCCTTGGCTCTTTCTTCTGCCTGAATAGCCATTTCCTGTTCCCATGTCATAAACCTGTGCCTCCACTGCGCGTTTGTTTTTACATGCTCAACCAACGCGGAAAGCCTATCTGTGAAACTGGAAGTCGGCTTTTTTCCGCAGAGATACTTGAAAAATGATTTCAGTTCCTCGGACTTCATTGTATCATACTTTTTCGCATTGAAAAAGATGTTTACTGTTCCGTCCTTCATCGTAAGTTCCGTGTCCTCGTCGGCACGGTAGCGAAATGTGTATACAGGAAATCCCTTCCCGAATGCGTCTCCCAGGCACAGAAAAATAACATAGCTTTCGTTGAGCACGTCATAATCAGCTCCATGCTGCACGTTGTCAACATCCATCAGCCCTTGGTAATACCGGGCGCGTTTTGCGAGGGAAGTGCTGTGCGTTGTTTGAATTTCTATGTCGAACGAGCGGCCGTTTCCGTCCTTAACGTATACGTCGAATCTTATTCCGTGTGAAATGAAGTCAGTTTTCAGAGATTTTTCTGCGGCGGGCTTTTCGATTCTGTCGATTTTTATGTTCAGGAGAATTTCGATAAGATGCCTGCAGACTTCCGGGTTGTCCTCAAGGACTTTGCAGAAAATAAAGTTGTCGGCGAGTGTGAGACGCTCCCACTTTTGAGCTGGTGTAAGTTCATGTCTTTGCATTTTTCCTTCCTGTTTGTGCTTGGAAATTTCTATAATTATTAGTTGCTATAAAAATGCAAAAAATGCGCGGTTTTGCAGAAATTTTTTATAAGCAACAGGAATTTGTTGAGGTTTTAAGATTAGAAAAAAAATAGGGAATGTCCCGTAAGTGTCTTTTATGTCATTTTCGGGCTTGACCCGAAAATCTTACAGCCATTTAGAGATTGTTAACCGAGTTTCTTTCAGAAACATCGCAGTATCAAGTACGACAATGACATTTAGAGTTTATTGGACATTTCCTGATATGGAAAATAAAATTTTCAATATTTATTTATACATTCCGTCTAAAAGTCTGTAGAGCATATTGATTTTTTCTTTTCTTGAAATATCAAGCTCTGAGTCTTTTGTGTCGTCAATAAGTTTTTCAAGCGACGCAAGGCTTTCGTTAAGCGCGGTTGTAAATCCTCTTGAAACCTTGAACCAGTAAGTTCCGTTTCCGTCTGTAAACAAGCAGACAAACCCAAGTTCCTTGGAAGCGGATTTTGCAACTGTAATGCGCATCACAAATTCAATATTTTTTACAAGCTGTTCAAGTCCGCCGTTTTCAAAAATATTTATGTTCAGTTTGCGCGGCCAGGACTTTTCATCAAGCGGATTCAAGTTGAGCGTCTTTGCAATTTTCATTATGACTTCCATTTTTTCGCCTGAAAGAAGCTTAAATCCGCCCTTCATAAGAATTGAGCCTTTCATTCCTGCAATGTTGTTCAAAAGGCTTTCGTTTGTTTCTTTTGAGAGTGCGCTTTTAAATTCATTCCAAGGAAGAAGCAATGTTTTTTTGCCTTTGATTTTTTTGCATTCGAATGTTTCTCCGCCGAACGAAACCGTGTTTTCGTCTTTTTTCTTGTCTTCTTTTTTTGCGCCTTTTTTGCTTTCCTGCTTTTCTTTTTTCTTTGATTCTTTTGCAGCCTGCGTTTTTTCAGCTCTGTCCTTTTCTTTTTCCGCGCGGATTTTGTTTAGCTTTTCTTCAAGGCCAGGACTTATCTGCTCAAGGATTTTTTTTGTAAGAGGCGAAACACTCATTGCGAACATTCTGCTTGTGCGAACAATTTCCCCGGCTACAATGTAAACTGGATTCGCCTTGAACATCGAGGAGCCAGGATGAATTGAAATGTGATCCTGCGTGAGGCTTCTGTAGTTTTCCCTTCCTTCGCGAACGCATACAAACTGAATCATTCCGCAGCCAATGCAGCAAAGGTAGTCTTCCAGATTTCCGTTGTTTAAAATCGGAAGCTGAATCTTTTGCGACACAATTTCTTCAAGCTGAATTTTTATGTTCTGAATTTCAGCCATCACGCGCTCGTCAAGATAATTCTTTTTGCAGAACGCTTCCTTGTTTTTCATTTCTGAATAAGTTCTGAACATTTTTACGTAGGCAACAAAATCTCCCTGCATATCTCTGAATGAATGGTGGGCTTGTCGGGCATCCATTTCTTCTCCAACAGGAAGAACAAACGGAGACTGCGCGCTTAAGAACGAAGACGCAATCAGAACTTCTTCCATTACATTCGGATAGCGCATTATGCTTTCTACAATTATTCGGCTTATGCGAGGCTCAAGCGGGAACTGAACCATGAGTTTTCCGATGCTGGAAAGCGAGCCGTCCTTTTCAAGCGCGCCCAGCATATTCAGTGTGTTAACAGCTCCAACAAGTCCTTCGTGTCCGGGAGGCGAAATAAAATCGAACTTTTCAAATTCTGTTATTCCAAGTTCCGCCATGCGCAAAACGACTTCGCTCAAATCAGTTCTGTAAATTTCTTCTGTTGTGTATTCCTGACGGCTTTCAAAATCCTTGCGTGAATAAAGCCTGTAGCAAGTTCCTTCGCAGGTACGTCCGGCTCTTCCTCTTCTCTGGCTGCAGCTTGCGCGACTTACTGGAGTTTCCACGAGGCTTGAAGTGAATGTCTTTGGACTGTAAAAATTCAACTTTGCAAGTCCTGAATCGATTACTGTTGTAATTCCGTTTATTGTAATAGAAGTTTCTGCAATGTTCGTGCTAAGGACAACTTTCTTTTTTCCGAACGGAGCGTTGTCAAAAACCCGTTCCTGCTCTTCTTTTGGAAGCCTGCCGTAAAGCGGAACAATGTGAATTTTGTTTCTGAAAGTGGCATTGTACAGCCGCTGCATGCAGTCCTTGATTATTTTTTCGCCCGGAAGAAAAACGAGAATGTCGCCAGTTTCCTTGTTGTCCAGCACACGGTCGATTGTCTTTTCTATCTTTCCAAGAATTGCTTCAACTCCGGCTTCTGTTGTTGTGGTCGGCTTTGATTCAGGCGGATCATAAACCATCGCCACAGGAAATGTCTGTGTTTCAATATTTATGATAGGGCAGTTGCCAAAATATCTGCTGAAGTTTTCTGCGTTCATTGTGGCGGAGCTTACGATTACTTTAAAGTCCTTGCGAACTGCAAGAATTCTTTTTAAAAGTCCAAGCGCAAAATCTATGTTCAAGCTGCGTTCATGCGCTTCGTCCACCATGATAACGGAATATTTGCTCATGTAAGGATCAAGCTTCATTTCCTGCAAAAGAATTCCGTCTGTCATTATTTTGATTTTTGTTGTCGGGTCGGTTTTGTCTTCAAAGCGAACTTTGTATCCTACAAGCCCCGGATATTTTGTCTTGAGCTGCTTTGCAATAAATTCGCTTACACTTAAAGCCGCAATTCTTCTTGGCTGGGTTACAGCGATTGTTCCTGTCTGAGAATATCCTGCCTCGTGCAAGATAACGGGAAGCTGCGTGGTTTTTCCAGAGCCGGTCGGACTTTGAACTATTATAACCTGATTGTTTTTTAATGCTTCAAGGATTCTTTCTTTCTGCTCATAGACAGGAAGATTTTTGTAGTTTATTGACATCTAGTTTTTCCTTTTATTTGTTCCATAAGTTTTTTTCTTTCTGAAAGATACGGTTTCCATTTTGAAGTTTCTTCCAGTGTATTTAGAAATTCATCATTCAGTTTTTTTATGACGAAATATTTCTCATCTGTAATCAGCGTTGTAACAAGAACCGGATTCACCCAGGAAATTTTTGCTCCGCCGGAATCTTTTTCAAAGGCAACTTGCGAAATGTAGCCGTCCCCTGTGTATTCCCGTCTGTTTGCCGGATTTGAAAATTCAGGATTTCTTCTTTGCCCGCTGATTGTGTTTCCCATTGCATAGAAAATGATTTTTCTGGGAACTCCATCAAAAGTTATAAGCTCCCAGTCTTTTGCAACGTGCGGATGGTTTATCCAAAGAACGTCAACGCCAGAATCAATAAGTGCATGATAAAATTTTTTTTGATTTTCAGCAATGGTCAGAACATATTCTTCTTCCGCGCAGTGAAAGCTTAAAATCAGTAAATCGCATTCGGTTTTTTTCTGCTTTATAAGCTCAAGGAATTTTTCGCGCTCTTTTTGTGTCGGCTTAAGAAAGTCAAAGTATTCTGTGTCGGTCCACTGGTTTGCAAGTTCTGTTACCGCGGCAAAAAGAATTTTCCATCCGTCTTTTTCAATCGGAATGAACTCTATTTGGTCGCCTTTGTGCTTTTTGATTCCGGCAAAATAAAGCTCCTTGTTCTGCGCGTTTAGCTGATTCTGCTTTTTTTCAAAGTACTTCCTGGTGGACTCAAGCCCTGATTTTCCATAGTCATTGCAGTGGTTGTTTACAAGGCTGAACACATTGAATCCGGCTTCGATTGCGGCATCTGCGTAGCTTTCCTTTACGCTGAACCGCGGATATGAAGAAAAGTCCTTTTTGTCGTCCACGGAAGTTTCCAAGTTCGCAAATGAAAGGTCGGCTTGCTTTACGATGTCTTCAATTTCCGTGTAAATGTCGTGAAAGTTTCCCCTTGTGTTTTCGGAATGCGCCATTATGTCGCCTGCAAAAGTAAGCAGAAGTTTTCCGTCTAAGAAGTTTTGAGATGTAACAAGCTCGTCTTCCTTTATTTCAAATTCATTTACTTTAGGCTCTTCTACTTTGGAGGATTCGCATGAAGCAAGTAGCAGTCCGGCTAGAAAAATCGCACTAATAAACACTCTTTTCATTAAAAGAAATTATATAGTCAACCTCTTAAAATTGCAATTTTTATTGTTATCATCTAGCTTGCATTATTTATCATTATTCGATTTAATTTTTTGTCATATCAGCTTTTCTCGCTTTATTATTATTAGCCTTGTCCATATTGTCATTATCCAGCTTGACTGGATAATCTTGTGTAAATATATTTTCTGTCTGGCTTTCAACTTCTTCTTCAATGGAATCATCTAGCGCGCTGAAAAAGTCTATGCCGCATCTTTCTTCCACTTCGTTTACGCATACTTTGTACGAGAAAATGTCCTGCTCGCTCTTTTCGTTGGGAATTATAAAGCCTATGGACTGCCAGTTTCCGCTCTTGTCTTTTGCAAGAAGCACTTTGTAAAAGTATTCTGGAACGCAGACTTTGCTTTGCCCAATGGTGCTGTATTCTTCCGGCTGTTTTTCAAGAACCGGGCCTGTAGCTACAATCAGAAAGTCTAGGCTTTGCGCGTATTTTCTGACTTGGGCTTCAAGTTCTTTCCAGATTCCTCTGTTGAACTGCGGAACTTGCGGCGTCATGTTGCTCATCAAAAAGCTTTCGTTTTCACTTTGCTCGCTCCAAGCCATGTCTGCTGCCGGCGCAAGATGCCCTCTGTCGTATCCGCTTGTCTTGTAGTCTGAAAGTTTCGCGCTTCCTGTTGAAATATTTTTGTCTTCAATGAATTTGTTTGTCCGCCGCGTATTTTTTATAAGCTTTTCCTGCGTGAGAGTGTAGCTTACCCATTCAGCGTCCTTGTAGCTGTTCCTAAAGCACAGTGAAAACCCGGAATATTCGTGGATTTCGTGGTCGCTTCCGTTTTCGCCGCAAGTTGTAGCGGGGCAGCGTGGAATTTCCAGTTCTGATATTTCCTGCGGAAAAACTGTCGCCACAAGCAAAATGTGCAAGGCTGCAAGGAATATTTTATGCTTAAAGTTCATACAGAAAAGCTATTTTAATTCTAAATGCGTGTATGTCAACCATTTTCAAAGTAAATAAATGCCTAGCTTTTTTGTCATTGCCGGGGAATAGACCCGGCAATCTATTTGTATGAAGAAAACCTCCAGCTCGGCTGGAGGTTCAGAAAGCTTTAGCTATAC
>CAVKBG010000076.1:4412-6439 GCA_963654755.1 Desulfovibrionaceae bacterium | reverse complement strand
ACAACCGCGAATCCGTTTTCTGCCATGCGTCCCCATTTTGGTGTGTCGTCTGCCGCTCCAAGGTAAGCTGCGTCTGCTGAAATCTTTGTAAAGAATTCATTTCCGATTGCAAGTCCAATCTGCTCGAATGGTGAAAAGCGAACGTAGCCGCGAAGTCTTGTTGTGGATTCTTTTCCGTTGAGTTTGATTCCGTAAGTTTCAAGACGTAATCTTCCGTCAAGTTTTTCAGAAGAGAAGTCGAGCTGAAGTCTGTTGTCCACGTGGGCTTCTTTGTTTTCAAATCCGTCGTCAAAGTCGCCGTTGTCTTTTACTTTTCTGTTGAACTCAAGGAAGTCTCCGTTTCCTGTGTTGTCGTCATTTGCTCCGAATGTGTTTGTGAGCGAAACTTTCTGTGCGAAAACTGATGCGCATACAAGAATTCCTGCAACGGATGCAGCCAAAAGTTTTTTCATAAGATAACTCCTATCTTAAAGATTTGCTTGTTGAAATCCGCAATATTTTTTTTGCAGATTTTTTTTCTTTGCTGGCAGAAAAATAAATTTTCCATGTTTGATTTTTGTTAGCTTAAAATAAACTTTCGGTGAATTTGTTTTTACTGTTTTTTCATAAAAGATTATTAACCGAGTTTGCTTCGCAAACGTCGCGGGTCAAGCCGGATAATGACATAGGTGCAAGCGTAGTAATGGCAAACAAAATTCGTGTCATTCTCGCACTTGATGCGGGAATCTGGATTTTAGTTGATGAGGTAAACAAAAAATCCCCGGTTGTCCGGGGATTTTCTAGTGGCGCAATAATTCAGTTTGGCTTTTTTATTCCTGCTGCGTGTTCTGCGTGCCTACTGCCATCAGTGTGCATTCGGTTATGTTTACAGCGTGGTCGCCAATGCGCTCAAGATATTTTGCAATCATCAACGTGTTGAGAGCTTTTTCTCCAAATACGCGGTCGTGCTTTGTTTTTCCAGACATCATGTCCAGAATGTCGTTTTTGATTTGGATAAAGAGATCGTCCGCCTGATCATCAAGGTCTGCAATCTGCTTGGCGAGTTTTACATCCTGCTTGATAAAGCTTTCCACGCTGCCTGTAACCATGCGGATTATGCAGTCCGCCATCGCTGCAATGTGCGAGTTGAATGCTTCAAATGGAATCTGCGTTTTCTTTATCAGTTCTGCGATGTCGCTTCCTTGGTCTCCGATTCTTTCCATGTCGGTGATTACTTTGAATGCCGCGCTTATTGTTCTAAGGTCGCTTGCTACCGGCTGCTGCTGCAAAAGAATTCTCATGCAAAGATTTTGAATTTCTTTTTCCATTATGTCTGTCTGCTTTTCCGCCTGAATTGCGCGTTCTCCAAGCTGAGTGTCTCCAAGGAGAAGCGATTGGGTTGCAAACGTTATGCAGTCTTCGCAAAGTGTTCCCATCTTTTTTAAGTCTTCGTGCAGTTCATTTAGCTGCAAGTTAAAGTTGTTTCTCATCTTTTTCCTCTTGTAGAAATTTCTGCTTTTCTGTTTTGAAAAATATCAGCCGAATCTTCCCGTGATATAATCTTCCGTCTTTTTGTTTTTTGGTGAGCTGAATATCTGTTCCGTCTGTCCGTATTCAATCACTTTTCCAAGCAGGAAGAATGCTGTTAAGTCGCTTACACGGGTTGCCTGCTGCATATTGTGAGTTACAATTACAATTGTGTATTTGCTTTTTAAGTCAGCGATTGTGTCTTCTATTTTGCTTGTGCTGATTGGATCTAGCGCGCTTGTTGGCTCGTCCATCAAAAGCACTTCTGGTTCTATTGCAAGTGCGCGGGCAATGCAAAGACGCTGCTGCTGTCCGCCGGAAAGTCCCAGCGCGCTTTTGTTCAGCCTGTCTTTTACTTCGTCCCAGATTGCCGCATCTGCAAGTGCTTTTTCAACGATGTTGTCCAAGTCGCTTTTGCGTTTGATTCCATGGGTGCGCGGACCGTAAGCGATGTTGTCGTAAATGCTCATTGGAAACGGATTCGGTTTTTGGAATACCATTCCGACTTTTTTTCTGAGCAG
>CAVKBG010000076.1:0-4179 GCA_963654755.1 Desulfovibrionaceae bacterium | reverse complement strand
TTTTATTCATTTTTGTTTTTCCTTGTGATTATTTTTTCAAGAAGAGAACTTAGCCAGTTCAATATTAAAACTATGGCAAGAAGAATTACTGCTGTTGCGTAAGACTGGCCTGTTGCAAGTCCTTCGCTCCAAAGCGCGTACAAGTGGACTGCGAGAGTTCTTCCGCTTTGCATTCCGCCTGCAATCCGTGCGACTGTTCCTGCTGTGTAAATTAAAGCCGCGGTTTCTCCAACGATGCGTCCTGTGCCCAAAACAATTCCTGCGATTATTCCTGGAACTGCGGAAGGCAGAACGATGCAGAATACTGTCCGAAGCTTTCCGGCTCCAAGTCCGAAGCTTCCTTCACGGTAGCTGTCGTTTACAGAAAGCAAGGCTTCTTCTGTTGTCCGCACGATTACTGGAAGAATCATGATTGCGAGCGTGCAGCATCCTGCAAGCAGAGAAAATCCCCAGTGCAGAAAAGTTACGAAAAACAAAAATCCGAAAAGTCCGTACACGATTGAAGGAATGCCCGACAATGTTTCTGTTGCAAGCCTGATTGCCTTTACGATTTTGCTCCCGCGGTATGCGTATTCACTTAAATAAATTGCAGCTCCGATCCCAATTGGCACTGCTATTGCGAGCGTTATTACTGTTGCAGAAAGCGTGTTTATTAATGCTGGAAAAAGCGAGCTGTTTTCGCTTGTGTACTTTATGCTGAAAAGCGACAGGTTCAAGTTTGGAATTCCTCTTGCAAGAATGTAGATTACGATTCCGCATGAAATTGCAATTGTAAAAATTCCAGCTCCAAGCACAAACGACTTTAAAACTTTTGACTGAAATGTTTGCGAAGTTTTCATTTTCATCTACTACTCCTTTTTTTCTTTTAAGAGTGAAAAGCACAAGTTGATTATCAAAATGAAAATAAACAGAATTACAGAAGTTGCAATTAAAGCATCTCTGTGCAAGTCTGCGGCGTATCCCATTTCAAGAACAATATTTGCTGTGAGCGTTCTGATTCCTTTTACAAGACTGCGTGGAAGAATTGCCTGATTTCCTGCGACCATGATGACTGCCATTGTTTCTCCAACAGCGCGTCCCACTCCAAGAATTATTCCAGCCATGATTCCGCTTTTTGCCGCTTTGAGTTCAACAAGAAAAATGCTGCGTTCTTTGCAAGCTCCTAATGCAAGAGAGCCTTCAAAGTAAAGTGAAGGCACTGCTCGTATTGAAGATTCGCTTACGCTTATTATTGTTGGAAGAATCATTATTGCAAGGACAATCGAAGCGGCAAGAATTGAAGTTCCGTTTCCGCCGAAAGTATTTCTGATTGCAGGAACTATGACTGTAAGTCCGAAAAAGCCGTAGACAACAGAAGGAATTCCCGCTAGAAGTTTTACGCCGCTTTCAAAAAAATTGTAGAGTTGCTTTGGACAGTAGCGGGCAAGAAAAACCGCTGTGAAAAGTCCGAGCGGAACTCCCAGAATCAATGCGCCAAGCGTTACCGTAATCGAGCCTACAATCATCGGGAAAATTCCGTAGAGGTCTATGGAAGGCTTCCATTTTAAACCAAAGATGAAATTCTTTAGTCCGATTTTAAGCATGGCTGGAACGCCGTTTGCAAACAGAAAAATGCAGATTGTGATTGTGGCCGCAATTGAAACACAAGCCGCCGCAAGAAAAACGAATCGCATTGTCTGTTCTATATATTTGTTTTTCATATTTTACTGCTTTTAAAAGAAGTGAATTGCAGTGCTTGTCCGAACTGGATTTACACTGCAATTTTTTTGTTTAAGCCACAGAGCTTATTTTACATCGCCCCATTTTGAAATTGTTCCGATGTACAAATCTTTGACTGACTGAATCGATGCGCTGTCTGTTGGATTTTCCTTGTTGATGATTACTGCGATTCCGTCGATTGCAATTTTTGTTTCAAGCGCGCCTTTTGCTTTTTCACTGTCTTTTAATTCGCGGCTTGCCATTCCGATTTCGCAGACTCCGTTGAGCGCGCTGTTTACACCGGTTGTACTGTCTGACATCTGAACTTCAATTTTGATTTCCGGATTCAGCTTTTCGTAGGCTTCAGCAAGTTTTTCCATTACAGGAGTTACGCTCGAAGAACCTGCTACTGTGATTTTTCCTTTTTTGCCAGTTGCAATGTACGCCGGATTTTGCACTGCGCTGATGTAACCGTTGGCTTCAACAATTGCCTGTCCGTTGCTTGAAAGAATGAAGCGGATAAAATCAGAAGCATTTTCTGAAAGTCCGGTTTCTTTTGTTATGATGTTGAACGGGCGGGAAATTTTATAAGTTCCGTTTTTGATAGTTGAAACGCTTGGAGATACGCCTTCAATTTTGAGAGGCTTTACAGTTTTGTTCAGCGAGCCAAGGGAAACATAGCCGATTGCATATTTGTTTCCTGCAACCGAAGTGAGCATTACTTCTGTGCTATTTGTTATGTCGGCTTCTTCGGAAGTGAAGTCAACTTTTTTGCCTTCTGCGTTTTTCATTTCAATTCCGAAAAGCTCAACAAATGCTCCTCTTGTTCCGCTTCCTTCTTCGCGGCTTATAAGAACAACACTTTTCTTTCCGAAGCTTTTGTCTTTTTTAGGAGCGGCAAATAATGTTCCGCCTAAAACTGCCAATGCGATTGCGCTGAATACAGCATACATAGTCTTTTTCATAGTTCAAACCTCCGTTCGGTTTTTTGTTTTACGATGAAAAATCTAAAGCTGCTGTGTTTTTTGAAGGTTATTGAATTGTTAGAATTGTGTTAATTTTTAATAGAACTGAATTTTATTTTTTATTATGCTGAATTGAAATTTTTAAAAAGTCAAAAATGTCATTGCCGCGCTTAATACGGCAAGTTTGTAACAGATACACGGGAATGACACTTAAATGGTTGAAATACACATTTAGGATTTCTAACCGAGTTTGCTATGCAAACATTGCAGGGGCAAACTCGAAAATGACATAAAAAATATTTTTTATTCTGCGGAAAATCTTATTTCCTGCCAGAGCGCATCGTATTTTGAAAGGGCTTCGCCTACGTCCATTTTGAGCTCAACTTTTTCAAGTGTTTCAACTGGATACATCGGTTTTTTCTTTGTGTACTTTGCAGCTTCCTTGTTTATGTAAGCAGGAAATTTCAGAGCGTCGCAGAATTCCGCGTAGATTTCCGGGCGGTGGCTGAAGTCAATAAATTTCATTGCAAGGTCATAGTGCTTGGCGTCTTTTAAAATTACCATTGAATCAAGATACGCAGCAGAGCCGCATTCAGGAACAAAGAAATCAATTACTTCATCGTGCTTGTCTTCTGGAACTTCAGCAAATACAATTTCCGCATAGCCGTCGCAAACCCAGAAGTCCCCTGAAGCAAAAGATTTTCCGTAGCCTTCCGCATCGAACTTTATAAGATTTGGACGCCACTTGTTTATAATTAAATCTGCGGCTTCGCGAAGCTCTTTGTCGTCTGTTGTGTTGAGCGAGTAGCCAAGGTGCTTTAACGCGCTTCCCATTGTAACTCTCATGTCGTCCATCATTGTCATGTGTCCGGCTAAATCTTCGCGTGAAAAAATATCGAATGACTTTTCGTAGTCTTTTACTTTTGTTTTGTTTACAGAAATTCCAGAAGCTGCAAGGCAATACGGAACGCTCCAAGTCATGTCAGGGTCGTATCCGCTTGCTTTTTCAAGCGCTTCAGGATTTATATATTTTGAATTCGGGAACTGCGAGTGATCAATTTTCTGAACCATTCCCTGTTTTATCATAATTGAAGTGTAGTCTTGAGATGGAATTGTCAGGTCGTAGCCTTTTGCGCCGGCGCGGAGCTTTGCATACATCATTTCATTTGAGTCAAAATAGTCAACTTTTACTTTGCAGTTGTATTCTTTCGCGAATTTTTCAAGAACTGAATCAGGCGTGTAATAGCTCCAGTTGTACAGATTGAAAGTTTCTTTTTTTTCTTTTGAGCAGGAAGAAAAAATTGAAAGGACAAAAGCGGCCATGCTAAAAATAGCGACATTGAATTTCTTCATTTCAATATCCTTTGAACAGGCTTTTATTAGGTAAAAAAATCTGTTCATTAAAAAAGTAGAATTAGAACTTCATACGAAATTCTTTCCTGCGCACCAGTTTGACGGCAAGAAAGCATAGTCTACTGGAAAAAATGGAAATAGGGAAGTAACATGAAGTTAACGT
>CAVKBG010000075.1:0-6452 GCA_963654755.1 Desulfovibrionaceae bacterium | reverse complement strand
CGTGTTCCCGGTCTTAATTAAACTCTGCCATTTACACAAATTTTATGACAGGGTCTTTAATAACGCAAAAAATCCTTTAATTTGTGATGAAGAAAATCTAAAAGCGTGTTCAAAACTTTTGAAAAATGTAAAAATAATAACTGTAGATTATTCTAAGGTTAAAAATTTTATTGACTCGGAAACTTTTGTTTATCTTGATCCGCCATATCGTCCGCTTACGCAAACTTCCGCGTTTACTTCATATTCAGAAAATAATAGCGTGTCGGCTAAAACCGTCGGGCTTTTCGCACTTCGCTACCGCTCATTCCGTCGCAACTTTCAGTTGCTCTGGAACTTCGGTGCTTCAATCCCTCACGCAAAAATAGCATAAATGACATTTAATTTTGATGTTTCATTAATAGGAAAATATCATAGCAATTCTCAAAAGACTAGGGTTCTTACAGAAGACTGGGTTGAAAGAAATTTATATTGCCCAATTTGCGGACAGCCACAAATTGAAAGATACAAAAATAACCATCCAACTGGCGATTTTTTCTGCTCTAATTGTGAATCAGACTTTGAATTAAAAAGCAAACAATGTAAATCTGGAAAAATATCGAATAAAATAAATGATGGTGCTTATGACACAATGATTTCAAGAATTACATCATCACGAAATCCTAATTTCTTTTTTATGACTTATAAAAATTATTCGGTTTCAAATTTTATTCTAATACCAAATCACTTCTTTACTCCACGGATTATTGAAAAAAGAAAGCCTCTTGCTTCCACTGCAAAACGGGCTGGATGGGTTGGCTGCAATATTGATATTTCAACAATTCCCGAGTCTGGAAAAATTTTCATTGTAAAAAATAATGTCGAACTCAACCATGAAGATGTAATCAGAAAATACGCAAAAACAAAATCCTTGAAGACTTCAAACATTGAATCTCGAGGCTGGCTTCTTGATACTCTTTCTTGCGTTGAAAAAATTCCTGAAAGAGAATTTTCTTTAAATCAAATTTATTCCTTTGAAAATGAACTGAAAATAAAGCATCCAGAAAATAATTTCATAAAAGACAAGCTTCGTCAGCAGTTGCAATATCTGCGGGATAAAGGGTTTATAGAATTTTTAGGCAACGGTCATTACAGGAAAATCTGATTTTACAGGTTGATCAAAATTCAAATTCGATCAATATTTCACTATGAACGAATATGTAATCGAAATAAAAGAAATTTTGTCAGAGTTAGTAAAAGTTGAGGCGAATTCTTTTGAAGAGGCTTTATCGAAAGTAGAGGAAAAATACCATAGTTGCAAAATTGTTTTAGATTATAGTTCTTTTGACTGTGTTGATTTTTCAGAAGGCAGTGATTTGAAAAATCATAAAGAAATTCATAACTTGAATTACTATGAAGAATAAGATACGTTAGGGATAGTAGTGCGGCAAAGCCGTTCCGAAGTGTAGCGTAGGAATGGAGGTAGCACGAAGTGCATACGTAACCACGAATAGCCCAACCCGAACGGAGCGAGGAAAACGCCCAGCTACAATTTCTGTTCAGTCAGGGAAGCAGGTGAGCGTGAACAAGGGCGACTGGGATAAATCTCAAGGTTTTGAAAAAGATAATGAGTTTAACCGAAACTGGCTTTCTGCCTGCCGAGAGCATTTAAAAGACAATGGCACAATCTGGATTTCTGGCACATATCATAATATTTTTTCAGTGGCGCAAATGCTCAACGAACTGGATTTCCGCATTTTAAACTGCATAACATGGGCAAAAACAAATCCTCCGCCTAATCTTTCTTGCAGATTTTTTACTCATTCAACTGAATTTATTTTGTGGGCACGCAAAAGTAAAAAAGTTCCGCATTATTTTAACTATGAACTGATGAAAGAAATTAACGGCGGAACGCAGATGCGGGATTTGTGGAGTTTGCCTGCAATTGCAAAGTGGGAAAAATCCTGCGGAAAACACCCGACGCAAAAGCCGCTTCCGCTTCTTGCCCGCATAATCATGGCTTCCACAAAAGAAAATGCATGGATTTTAGACCCTTTTGCCGGAAGTTCAACAACAGGGATTGCGGCTTCCCTTTTAAACCGCCGTTTTTTGGGGATTGATCGTGAAAAAGATTTTCTTGAGCTTTCTAAAGCAAGGCGTCAGGAAATCGAAAATCCGCAAATTAGCCAGGCTTTCCGCGGCAAAATCCTAAAATATTCCGACAAACCTCTTCGAGAAATTTGTGAACTCCACGAAGACGAGCCATGTTTTGCCTTGGACTTGCCGTTTTAGGTAAACTGATTCTGTGTTTCTTGTCGTGGAATTTTTCTTTAATGTTGATTTGTGTAAAAATCAAGTAGCAGATGGGAAATTTTTATTTTTCTTTAAAATTCTTAAGCGTTTTGTTTACTGCGTTACGGACGTTTTCGATAATTTCATCTTGAATTTTCCTGCGGATTTTTTCATTTTCAGGTGTATTTTCTACAATGATAGGATTCTTTTGCTCTGGTATAAAAAGCTGATAGACTTCAACGTTCAGTGCATTTGCGATTTTTAAAAGCGATTCTGTGCTTACAAATTTTCTTCCACATTCAATTCCGTTTATCTGCTGAACCGAAAGTTCCGCCTTTTCCGCTAACGTTTCCTGCGTGTAAATTCCTTTGCGGTATTTTTTTATGTTTTCCGATAAAACCATGCACAATTCATTTTTGGTCATATCTACTTTTAGTAGGTAAAAAAGATATTAGCCACTTACTAAAAGAGTAAAAATTTAGTATTCTCTTAAAAGTAAGTGTTTTTAACTTTTTATTTTTAGTTTCTACTTTTAGGAGAGTATATTTATGTCCCGAAATTCAAAAATTTCATATTTGGAAAATTTGCGATGTGTCGCAGCGTTTGCCGTTCTGTTTATTCACGTTGTTTGCAGTCCATTTGTTACCTTCGTTGAATTCTATTCCACTACGGAGGTTTTTCTTGTAAGATTTTTACGAAACCTTGGTAACTGGGGCGTTCCAGTCTTTGTGATGATTACAGGCTCGCTTTTGGTCAGTCCGCAAAAAGAACTTTCGATAAATAAGCTTTTGTTCAAATACATAAAACGTTTCATTCTTGTGATTATAGTTTTTGGAACGCTTTATTCTCTTATGGAAATTGTTTTTACAAAAAGAACTTTTGATTTTTCGATTTTAGTTGAAGCAATTTTAAACACCGCAAAGGGAAAATCCTGGGATCATATGTGGTATATCTATATGACGGTTGGTCTTTATGCACTTTTGCCTTTTCTTAGAGGTTTTGCAGGTGCGATTGAATCACAAAAAGTTCAAGATGAAAATAAGGCGAAAAAGATTCTGCTTTACACTCTTGCAGTAATGTTTATTATTTCTAGCATTGTTCCGTATATTTCTTTTTTTGTTGAAGTAAAAAATAATTTGCCACAAATTTCTGTTTATATTTTCTACCTTTTGCTTGGATACGCAGTTGAAAAATGGAATTTTAAATTGGGGAATAAAATTGCCGTTCTGTTCATTGTTGTTTTTGTTTTGTATATAGGATTGATTCAATTGTATCCAAAAGTTTTAATGCCAGATAATGCGACTTTGTTGACTCTTGGAAATGAATCTCCGTTTGTGGCGCTTGCGGCGTTTTCAATATTTTCACTTTGCAAAAATCTGTGCGGCACAAAATCTGAAAACAAACTGACAAAATTTTTATCACCGCTTACATTCGGAATTTATTTGATTCATCCGGTTAGTGTTAATTTGTGTTACAAAGTTTTTAAACTCACGCCAGAAAATTATTCGTTTTGTGTTTCTTTAATTTCAACTCTTGCCATCACAATATTTTTTAGCATTTTTGGAACTTTGATTTTACGAAAACTTCCGGTTATAAAAAAAATTCTGTAAACGAGTGGGCGTGTAGCAAACTTTTTGAAAAATCAATATTCCAGTTTCTTCAGGTAAAAACGGTTCATTGCACCGTGTTGAGTTGTAAGAGGTTTTTCAATCTGCTGGAATCCTGTTTTTTCATAGAGTTTTAATGCTACAGAAAGATTTGTGTGGGTTTCAAGGTACAAATTTTTGTAGCCGGCTGATTTTGCACAGTTTTCGGCAATTTTTATCAGCTCTTTGCCGTAGCCTTTTCCTTTTGCAGAATCGGTCAGGTAAAGTTTCTGAAGTTCCGCGCAGTTTTCAATTCCGTTGAATTCCGCAATGCCAACACCGCCTATAATCTGATTTTCTGAATCAAGAGCGACAAAATAACTTCGTTTTGACGGATTGGAATTATAATAAGTGCTTAAATGCTCCACTTCTGGGTCAAAATAGACTGTCCCGGGAATATCAAGATGAAACTTTTTTAAATTTGTCCGAATAATTTCTGCAATCTTTTTATCGTCCGCTGGTTCGAGTTTTCTATATTTCAATGTTTCTTTTTCAGACATATTGTTTTCCCATCCGTTGTAAATAATCGGTCTTGTCTTTGTCAGTAATTTGGCGGATGATTTTGCACGGATTTCCTGCGGCTATAACGTTTGCCGGAATATTTTTTGTAACAATGCTTCCGGCTCCGATAATTGAGTTGTCGCCGATAGAAACTCCAGGAAGAATTTTTACATCTCCGCCAAGCCACACGTTTTTTCCGATGTAAATCGGTTTTCCGTAGCAGCCACCGTTTATTCTTTCCAGTGCATCTGTAGAATGGTTTGCCGCATAAAGCCCGATATTCGGACCGAGCAACGAATGAGAGCCGATTGTAACTTCTGCACAGTCAAGAATCACACAGCCAAAATTGATATAAACGTCGTCTTCAATGGTTATGTTTTTGCCGAATTCGCATTTAAAATCCGGTTCAATCCACACGTTTTTTCCGATTTTCTTAAAAAGTTTCTGCATAATTTGCGTCCGCAGTTCAATTTCGTCATCTTCAGTCTTGTTGTATGTCCTAAACAACTTTTTTGCCGCAACCCTGCGTTCAAATAAATCTTCATCAAAATCGTTGTATATCAGTCCGTTTTGTAACCGTTCCCATTCCGTCATTTTTACCGTTCTCATATTTTTAGCATATTCTTAAAATCAGATTTTTGCTATAACGTGATGAAAAATATAACTTCAAAACAAGACAGTCTTTTTACATTCTACATTCCGCTTAGAACGCCCAGAATAATTCCGCCGATTATGAGTGAGCCGATTTGGCCGGAAACGTTTGCACTTACTGCGTGCATAAGGATAAAATTCTGGTCGTCCTCTTCTAGGGCTAGTTTTTGCACTACGCGGCTTGCCATTGGAAATGCTGAGATTCCGCACGCACCAATCATCGGGTTCAGTTTGCTGCCTTTTTTGAGGAACAGGTTCAGGAATTTTGCAAAGATGATTCCGCAGGCCGTATCGCCTACAAACGCAATCAGACCTAAAAGCATAATAAGAAGCGTCTGAGGAGTTAAAAAGTTCTGGGCGGTCATACTTGCGCCTACACTGATTCCCAAAAGCAATGTCACAATGTTTGAAAGTTCGTTCTGTGCCGCAAGCGAAAGTTTTTCAAGCACTCCACATTCGCGGATTAAGTTTCCGAACATCAAAAAACCGATTAAAGCCGCCGCATCTGGAATCAGGATGCTGACAATAACTGTTACCACAATTGGAAAAACAATCATCACCCACTGCGGAATTTTTTTGTCTTTCGCCTGGATTCTTATTGTCCGTTCCTTTTTTGTTGTTAAAAGTTTGATTACTGGTGGCATGATAATCGGAACAAGACTCATATAAGAGTAGGCTACAACTGTAATCTGACCAAGAAGATTTTTTGCGAATCGGCTTGCAACAACAATGGCTGTAGGTCCGTCTGCCGCACCGATAACACCAATGCTAAGCGCTTCGTTTATGCTGAATCCGAATCCATAGTAAGCGACCGCCGCTGCAATAAAAATCCCGGAATGTGCCACAAGCCCAAAAATCAAAAGCCAAGGACGCTCCAAAAGAGGGCGAAAGTCAATCATTGCACCAACGCCAACAAAAATCAGCAACGGAAAAAGTTCCGTCATAATTCCGCAGTCAAAAAGAATCTGCAATGCACCCGGGTGTTCCGCCGTTCCAAGTACAATTGCCAGCGGAAGATTCACCAGAATTGCTCCAAAACCAATCGGCAAAAGCAGCATAGGCTCATATTTTTTATACACCGCAAGAAAAATCAGCAGAGTGCCCACCGCAATCATCATAAAATTCTGCCAAGTCATCGCCCCGATTCCGCTCGAAAAATAATCCAAAAGCCGTTCCATTCTAAAACCTCCGTTTTAACTGATTGTCATTATCCAGTTTGAATTTCGCCCTCGTCTTTTAGCTTGCTCCGATTCTCTCTGTCATTATCCAGCTTGAATGGATAATCTCCTGTGATGAACAAAGATTCCCTTGTCAAGCAAGGAAATGACATTGTGGAGCAGGCACAAAAAAAGACCTTCTGCCCGGTCACCCTGAAATTAACAGGAT
>CAVKBG010000074.1:0-6562 GCA_963654755.1 Desulfovibrionaceae bacterium | reverse complement strand
GGAAAAATTGAAGGCTGGCTTCCAAATTCGTCTTTAACAGCGAAAAAGCTGATTGTAAATACCAGCGGAAAAACTTCCGCAAATGCAAAAGAGCTTGGGCTTGCAGGAAAAGGAATGGACAAGGCTTTTGAAAAAGTTTACGGCCAGGCAAATGAAATTTCGTATGCACAAGTTGATAAAATTGAAGCAAATGCCTGTTCAGAAAAAGACGCCATTGCTTTTATAAAAGAAGGAAAGCTCAATGCCGGAGGTGAAGAATAATGAAAAAGCTATCAAAAAAAATCCTTTGCACTTGTGTTTTTTCATCAGTTTCTTTAGCCGCATTTTCCGCTGATATTTTTGGCGCATTAAACAAAGTCAACTCCGCTGTTCAAAAAAGTCAGGATGTAAAGAAAACACTTGAGCAAGCCAGCAGCACAGTTGAATCAATTGACAGAGCCGCAGAACCAATTACTGCGCAAGACTCATATTTTATCGGAAGAACTGTTGCATCGAATGTCTTGACTGAATACAAACTTTACACGGCATCTCCAAAAGCAACTTCTTACGTTAATAAAATCTGCAAAGCAATCACAATGAATTCCGACACACCAAAAATCTACAAAGATTATTGCGTTGCTATTATTGATTCAGATGAAATCAATGCGCTTTCTACAAGCGGCGGACACATTTTTATTACAACAGGAATTTTGAAATGCTGCAATTCAGAAGATGAAGTCGCGGCAATCATTGCCCATGAAATTGCGCACATTCAGCTTAAGCATGCAACCACAGCGATTAAGACTGTAAGAACAACAGAAGCAATTTCAAACTCCGCAACAATGGCAAAAGACTACACAAAGCGTTTTTCAAATCTTAATCAAGAGGAAAAGCAGTCCGCGGATTTTCTTACAAGCTCCAGCATTTCCATGATGAATATCATTACAGAAACTGGATATACAAAAGGCCAGGAATTCAAAGCAGACGAAAAAGCTGTTTCGCTTATGTCAGACGCAGGCTATGATCCAAATGCCTTGACTGATGTTCTGAAAATGCTCAAGACAAAAAGCAGCGGAGAAGATTCAGGCTGGGGAAAAACTCATCCAAAGCCAGAAGCCAGAATCAACAGCGTGCAAAAGGTTCTAAAAAATTTTACTTTTACAGGAATCGGAAGAGATGTCCGCCAGTCAAGATTTGAAAACGCTCTAGCAGGAATAAAATAATGAACCAAAAACATAAGCTTTGGACAAGAGCCATAATCATTGCCCTTTCAAGCATTTTGATAACTTTAGTTTTTCATTTTTCAGGATTATTCAATACATTTGAAAACAAATCCTATGACCTTCGCATGATGAATGCAGCAAAATACAAGCAGCCTTGCGAAGAAATATGTTTAATTATTGTTGACCAAGAAAGCATTGACTGGGCGAAAGAAAAATACAACTGGTCATGGCCGTGGCCTAGAGAAGCTTATGGAAGAATGATTGATTTTATTTCAGCCGGAAATCCTAATGCAATTGTGTTTGATATTCTTTACACAGAGCCTTCTGTATATGGAGAAGAAGATGACATTGCTTTAGGCATGGCGGAATCAAGAAGCAAAAAAGTTATCCAGACATTTTTTTATTCCGCGGATGACTACGGAAAAACTTTAATGCCTGTAAAGCCAATCAATGACAACGCCGCCCTTTTAGGAAACATTACAAGCGCGAAAGACAGCGATGACATTATCCGCCGCACTCGCCTTTTTGACACATTCAATGAAACAGAATATCCCACACTCGGTCTTGCGCCTCTTTTCTTAAATGAAGAAGCTCCTGATTTTTCTTCTATTCCTGTACTGGACAATAACACTGCCCTTCTTCGTTTTACAAAATCCATTGACGATTATTTTCCATACAGCGCAAAAGATATTCTTGAAAGCCATGAGCTTTGGCTGCAAGGAAAGGAAGGCGTTTTGTCTCCAGAGGATTTTAATGACCTTTATATTTTCTGCGCATATTATGCTCCGGGACTTTTTGATATTTGCTCAACGCCAGTTTCGCAAGTTTATCCGGGAGTCGGAATTCATATTACAACTTTGGACAATTACCTTACAGAAAGCTTTATAAAAAAACTTCCATTCTGCATTTCTCTTTTGTGGCTGGTTGCGCTTGCGTTCTTTGCATCTTTGTTTGCTGTAATCAGTGAAAAAATTTCTCCGCGGTTTTCTGCATTTTTTATTTCAGCGGGAATTATTGCTGGAATTACAGTTTCAATTTTTGTGCCTGTAATTTTGTTCAACAATGGAATTTGGATTTTAATGATTGCGCCATTGTTCGCTTTTCTTATTTCAGAAATGGCAAGCGTTGTTGTAAGTTTGTCTGTAGAAGGAAAGCAAAAACGCTTTATCCGTTCTGCGTTCAGCCAGTGCCTTTCAAAAGATGTCGTCAATCAAATTATAAACGACTCATCTTCATTTACATTGGGAGGAAAAGAATTTGAAATGTCAGCAATCTTTACAGACATTCAAAAATTTTCTTCCTTTAGCGAACTGCTCACAGCAAAAGAACTTGGTTGTCTTTTAAACTTTTATCTTACAAAAATGTCTGACATAATAATTGACGAAAAAGGAACTGTTGACAAATACGAAGGAGATGCGATTGTTGCTCTTGTAGGCGCGCCAGTTGCAATGCCAGATCATGCAGTTCATGCGTGTGCCGCCGCAATAAAAATGAAAAAAGCAGAGCAAGTAATGAACCAAGATATTATCCGCTATTCCAAAAATCCTAAGCCTTCATGGATGGAAGAAGCTTTGTATTCGGCGTTTAAAACTCTTGTGGCAAATAGCAAGACAATTTTCACTAGAATCGGAATTAATTCCGGCGAAATGATTGCAGGCTACTTTGGTTCAGAAAAGAAAAAGAATTACACAATGATGGGCAACAATGTAAATCTTGCATCGCGTCTTGAAGGTGTCAACAAGCAGTATCACACAAACGGAATTCTTATCAGCCAGAGCACAAAAGAACTGCTTGGCGACAGATTTGTTGTGCGTTCACTTGACCGTGTGCGGGTTGTAAATATCAACACACCGATTGGACTTTATGAGCTGATTGAAGAAAAATCGCTTGCAACTCCAGAACTTCTTGATTATATGCAGAGCTGGGAAAATGCAATGGCTGAATTCAACAAAAGAAATTATATAAAAGCAAAAGAATTATTTTCTTCACTTGCGGAAAAAGACAGCAAAGACAATGTTTCAAAATACTACATTCATCTTCTTGACGACTATTTTCTTAAAGGAACTTTTCCAAAAGAAAGTGATGACGAAGGAGTTGAATTCAATCCAGATGACGGAGTTTTCAAACTGCTTCAGAAGTAAAGTGTTTTGTGCCAGCTGTTATTGCGCTCTACACTTTTACTTCTATGCGGCTCATGGAAATGCGTTTTTCGCGGACATTTTCAAGGTAAGACTTCAATGAAGAAGCATCGCTTTTTTCTATAAAACTTTTTAGTCCATTCAAGGATTTTTCAAAGTTTTCAATGTGAAGCAGAAGCTCTTTTTTATTTGCAAGAAAAAGTTCCGTCCACAAAGGCGCATTAATCATAGCGATTCTAGTCAAGTCCTCAAAACTTCCGCCTCCAAAAGCCGTTATCTTGGAATCTTCCGCACTGTCAACAAGCGCGCTCGCAATAACATGGCAAAGCTGGGAAGTAAACGCAATTTTGTGGTCGTGAACAAAAGCGTCAGTTTCTACAATCCGGGTAAATCCCATAAGCGAAATAAGCTGCTTAAAAAGCTCTAAGTTTTCGCTCTTGTTCTGCTTGAGCGGCATTAAAATATAATTGTGATTTTTAAAAATTGAACCGCAGGAATTTGCATATCCTTCCTTTTCACTGCCAGCCATCGGATGCCCCGGAATAAAATCAAATCCGCCGGAAAGAATTTCATTCAAATGTGAAAATATTTCAGACTTGACTCCGCTTATGTCCGTTACAATTGAGCCAGGCTTAAAACTGTCTTTGTGCTGAATTAAAAATTCCAAAGTCGCATGAGGATAAAGGCACACAAAAACAAAGTCGCACTGGCAAAGCATAGAACCAACTTCGCTGATAAGAAAAGTTTCATCCGCAATGTGCTGTTCTCTCGCCAAGGAAAGGGACGCTTCGTTTATGTCCGCAGCAAAAATTTTTCCGCTGGCAGAAGAAACTGAAAGCACATTTTCCCTGATTGCCTTTCCAAGAGAGCCGCCCATAAGTCCGAATCCAACAATTCCATAAGTCAAGTCTGATAAATTTTTCAATTTGAAATCCTTCTATTGTTAAACAGCCGGAACTTCATTTTTTTATGAAGCACCCGGCAGTTTTTTTTACATAGTTTTTCCTTCAACAGCTGCGTATTTTCCAAGCTTGACCATAAGCTCTTCAAACTGGCTAGGCGGAAGCTGCTGGCTTGCATCGCTCCATGCTTTTTCTGGACAGCAGTGAACTTCAATTTCAAGTCCGTCTGCACCAGCGGCAACAGCAGACTGGGCAAGAGTTCCAACCATCCATCTGATTCCGCAGGCATGGCTTGGGTCAATTACAACCGGCAAGTGGGAAACTTTATGAAGATAAGGAACTGCGCTCACGTCAAGGCAGTTACGTGTGTAGCCGTCATAAGTTCTAATTCCGCGCTCGCAAAGAATGACATTTTCGTTTCCGTTGGCCATTATATATTCCGCGCTCATCAAAAGCTCGTTGATTGTTCCAGAAAGACCGCGCTTGAGTAAAACAGGCTTGTTGAATTTTCCAAGTTCCTTCAAAAGATCAAAGTTCTGAAAGTTTCTTGCGCCAACTTGAATCAAGTCAACATTTTCAAAATTCTTAAGCTCGCTGATTGCCATAAGTTCTGTGCAAATTGGAAGTCCTGTTTCTTTCTTTGCTTTTTCAAGAAGCTTTATGCCTTCTTTTCCAAGTCCCTGAAAACTATAAGGTGAAGTTCTTGGCTTGTATGCGCCGCCACGTAAAATTCTTGCTCCGGCTTTTTTTACAGCAAACGCCGCATCCATAATCTGACCTTCAGTTTCGACTGCGCAAGGACCTGCGATTACAGGAACAGTTTTTCCGTCTCCAATTTTGCATTCAATAACGCCGCTCTGTCCTGCTCCTATGCAGACAACTGTGTTTTCCGGGTGGAATGAACGGCTTGCCATTTTATACGGCGCGCTGACACGTTCCGCAGTTTCAACTATATCATTTGCAAGAAAATCCTCTGGAACAAGCTTTGAAGTGTCGCCCAAAAGACCAATAATTGTCTTGTCCACGCCAGTTGAAATATGAACGCCAAGACCTTTCTGCTTAACTTCTTCAACAAACTCATTGATTGCCGGCTCTGATGCGCCTTTCTTTAAAATCACTATCATACAAAAACCTCCAAAATTTAAACCGCAGGGCAAAAAAAAGAACCTTCCACTGCGGAAGGCTCCATTATTTTACCAGTTATACGGCAAACACAATGCTCGCTATTAGCGAAACTTCCGCAAGGCATGAGAAAACCAATAAAAGCTAAAGTAAAGGTAAGCCAACGATGAGATATTGATAATTACTGCCCAACGGGTTGTGTTTTTCATAGTAAAAAATATATCATGCAAAACTGATACTGTCAACAAAAACATTTTTAAATGTCCAGCTACATTGTATAGCCAGGCTTTACAAAAACAGTTTTATTGTCCGGGTCTACAATCTTGTCAAAAACACGAGCTTTCCATTCGTCCTGCGGAATATCTTCTACAGAAACAGAAAAATGCTCGATTCCTCTGCCAAGTTCTTCGCTCGCTACTTTTGCAAGTTTTTCTGCAAGATTTTTCTTGATTTCGTCATTCCTTCCGGGAAACATCTGAACTGTAATATGCGGCATTTTAAACCTCCAGTGCCTGAGTTAAATCAGCAATTATATCATTTACATTTTCAACGCCAACAGAAAGTCTTACCATGTCTGGCAAAACTCCTGCTGCCTTTAGCTCTTCATCGGACATCTGCCTGTGAGTCGAACTTGCAGGATGAAGAACACAAGTCCTGCTATCCGCAACGTGCGTTGCAATCATCGCAAGCTTAAGATTCGACATGAATTTTTCAGCAGCCTGTCTTCCGCCTTTTACTCCAAACGAAATAACTCCGCAGGTTCCGTTCGGCATATATTTTTTTGCAAGCTCGTAATATTTGTTCCCTTTTAATCCGGGATAGTTCACCCAAGAAACATTTTTGTGCGACTGAAGGAATTCTGCAACTTTCAAGGCGTTTTCGCAATGACGGGCAACACGAAGCGGCAAAGATTCAAGTCCGAGATTTAAAAAGTAAGCATTCATCGGGGACTGAACAGAGCCAAAGTCTCTCATAAGCTGAACGGTTGCCTTTGTGATAAACGCGCCTTCCTTTCCAAATTTTTTTGCATAAACCACGCCGTGATAGCTTTCATCCGGAGTGCAAAGTCCCGGAAACTTCTCGGCATTTGCAAGCCAGTCAAATTTTCCAGAATCAACAATCGCGCCGCCAATAGTCGCATCGTGTCCATCCATATATTTTGTTGTGGAATGAGTTACAATATCTGCTCCCCATTCAA
>CAVKBG010000073.1:0-6906 GCA_963654755.1 Desulfovibrionaceae bacterium | reverse complement strand
TTTCCGTAGGCTGCCTGAAGGCTTCTGCTGATTGGGTGGGATGACGCGCACTCCGCGAACGCCGCGTATTCAATCAGCTTTGCCTCGTCAATCTTGCTGTGGTGAACCGCCGTAACTTCAAAGACTCCGCGGGTCAGCGTTCCAGTTTTGTCGAACACAACGATTTTTGACTTGGAGAGCGTTTCAAGATAGTTCGAGCCTTTTATAAGTACGCCTTCCTTGCTTGCTCCTCCCAATCCTGCAAAAAAGCTGAGCGGAATGCTGATTACAAGTGCGCACGGACAGCTGATTACGAGGAATGTGAGCGCGCGGTAAATCCAGTCGCTCCAGTTTGGAGCTGATTTTGCGATGATACAGACGAGAGGCGGAAGAACGGCAAGTGCTAGCGCGCTGTAGCAGACGGCAGGCGTGTAGATTCTTGCGAACTTTGAGATGAATTCTTCCGACTTGGATTTTCTTGAGCTGGCGTTCTCCACAAGCTCAAGAATTTTTGAGACGGTTGACTCGCCGAATTCCTTTGTCGTTTTGATTTTGAGGACGCCTGTCATGTTTATGCTTCCGCTGATGATTTCCATTCCTGTGCCGACTTCTCGCGGAAGGCTTTCACCTGTGAGCGCGCTTGTGTTTAGCGTTGAATTTCCTTCTATTATAATTCCGTCGAGCGGAACTTTTTCTCCGGGCTGAACAACAATCACGGTGCCGGGCGCGACTTCAGAAGGGGCAACCTGAACAAGCTTTCCGTCCTTTTCGATGTTCGCGTAGTCCGGGCGGATGTCCATAAGGTCAGTTATGTTCTTGCGGCTTTTTCCGACTGCATAGCTTTGGAAGAATTCGCCAATCTGATAGAAAAGCATTACGGCGACCGCCTCGTTGCAGTCGTCAATCAGAAGAAGATTTCCGTGCGCATTATAGATTTCAAGTGCGAACGCTCCCACGGTTGCAACGGCCATCAGAAAATTCTCGTCGAAGACCTGACGATTCCAGATTCCCTTTCCGGCTTTCTTGAGAATGTCGTAGCCGATTATCAGATAGTCAATTACGTAGAGAATCATCTTGAGCGGAACTTTGCCCGGAATGGCGGCGAAAACATTCAGCTTGTCAAGCACGTTCAGAACCAAAAGCAGCGCGAACGCCACAATGATTCTTGCAAGCATTTTCTTCTGTTTCTTTTTCATAATTCTTCCTTAATTAGTTGTCAGCAGAGATTCCCCAATCAGGTCGAGGAATGACAAAGTCTTGTGTCATTGTCGGGCTTGATCCGACAATCTTAGAACGGCAATGTTTTGTTACAGCTCAATTTCGCAGTCGTCCTCGACCTTCTTGCACGCCTTGAGGACTGCCTTCATAACTTTCTTGTCGTCCTGTCCGTCGTCAAATTCCACCGTCATTTTCTGAAGCATGAAATTCACGCTGGCGTCCTTTACGCCTTCAACAGTCTTTGCCGCGTCTTCCATTTTAAGAGCGCAGCTTGCGCAGTCAACTTCAATCTTATAAGTTTTTTTCATAATGTCCTCCAAAAAAGTCAATGAGAAATTTCAGTTTGACTTTCTGTAAAATTTCATTCAAATCTGTTTAGTCATTCAATTAAACGTTTGTTTAATCTTCATAATGAATATATAATCGATGTAGAATCATTGCAAGATTTTGGAGGTTTTTATTTCCTTTCGGGCGAAATTTTTTTCCGAATGGAACAAGAAAATTATGAGTTTGTCGCATTTTCATCATGAATATTTCAGAAAGGATTTTCTTTACAGCGAGCTTGAAAATGAGGACGATTTTAGAACCGTCGCCGAAATTTTTTCCTTGCTCAGCGACACAAGCCGCCTTCGGATTTTTTGGCTTCTCTGCCATTCAAAGGAATGCGTGCTCAACATTGCCGAAGCCATGAAAATGACGAATCCCGCCGTTTCGCATCATCTGAAAATTCTCAAGGAAGCCGGGCTGATTGAAAGCTACCGCGACGGAAAGGAAGTTTTTTACGCCGCTTCCAAGGACGCAAAAAGTCAGGCTTTGCACGGAATTGTTGAAAAGCTGATGTCGGTAACATGCCCGGATTTTGAAAGCCGGAACGAGAGAATCAACAGGAATTCGGAATTTATGGAAAGCCAGGTGAAAAAAATTCAGGAAGTCCACGATTTTATGTGCGAGCATATTTCGGAGAGGTTCACGATTGACGGACTTGCGCGAAAATTCGGCATGAACACGACGACGCTCAAGACGGTTTTTAAGGATGTGTACGGAACTTCTCTTGCGGCGCACATCAAGGAACACCGCATGGAAAAGGCCGCGGAGCTTCTTGCGAACACCCAGATGGGAATAAGCGAAGTTGCCGCGGCCGTGGGCTACGAAAGCCAGAGCAAATTCAGCGCGGTTTTTAAGGAATTTTACGGCACAATTCCAAGCGACTACAAAAAGTAAAAACGGTGAGGGGAGTAGGAAAATTTTTCAGTCCAGCTGTGTCTGCCAGTTTTTATTTTCGTAAGCGGCAAAGCACATTTTTATCTGCTCAAGATTATTTTTTTCTTCCGCAAGATTAAGGCTGGAAATTTCTTCAAGCGAAAAGTAGCGGCTTTCTGTTGTTTCGATGTTTACCGTAAAATTTCCGTCTTTTTTTATTGAGCAGAGAATGAAGATTTTGCAGATTTTCCAGGCGTAGATTGGCTTGTTGTGTTTTTCTCTGTCCTGAACCGCAATCACTTTTTCTGCGCTCACTTCGATTCCGGCTTCTTCAAAAACTTCTTTTTCCGCATTTTCTTTTACCGAGCAGTCAACATCGCACCAGCCGCCGGGAAGAGACCAAGTTCCGTTGTTTTCCTTTACGAGCAGAATTTTTTCGTCCTTGAAAACAGCAGCCCTCGTGTCAATCTTCGGAGTTTGGTAGCCGGTTTCATTGCAGAAAAGTTCCGTTGCTTTTTCAAGCGGAAGTTCAGTTTTGTGCGCAATAATTTCCGCAGAGATTTTTCTGATTTCCTCGTAGCGTTCCTTGTCGAACTTGTCCTTTCCGTAAGTGAGTCCGGCCTGCGCAATGCTTTGAAGTTTCACTGCCCAGTCAAGCCAAATATTTTCCCCGCTCATTTTTCTTCCCTGTTCCTTACCATTTCCTCGTCGCTGATTACCTTGTTGCGGTAGGTAATGTCACTTCGTTTTATAAAGCCGTGTTTTTCCCAGAATGCGTTGCCGCTTTCGTTGTCGGAAAAGACGAGCAGGGCGACTTTTGCGATTCCCTGTTTTTTGAGCGCGTCTGTTGCGGCTTGGAGCAGCGCGGTTGCGATTCCGCGTCTTCTGAATTGTGGAAGAACCGCCGTGTGGTAAATGTAGCCGCGCCGTCCGTCGTGCCCTGCGATGATTGTTCCTGCAAAAGTTCCGTCTGTTTCTGCAACAAAGCACGTCTTTGGATTTCTGCGCAGAAAACGGATAATGCCTTCCTTTGTGTCGTCAATGCTGTTTAAGCCCATTCCCGGAATGTTCTGCCAAAGCTCAAGGCACTTTTTCCAGTCGCGTTTTTTCATAACTCTGATTTTCATTTACTCCGCCTTGCACATCAGTTTGAGCCGCTGCGATTCGTCGTAGTCAAAGCCGAATTTTTCGTAGAACGGAATTTTGTCCGGTTCTGCACAGAGTTCCACGAAAATGTTTGTTCCGCTCACACCGTTTTTTCTGACAAAGTTCAAAAGCCCGTCAATTAAAAGCCTGCCGATTCCCATTTTCTGATATTCGGGGCGAACGACAACGTCCTTGATAAAGTAGTCCAGCCCCAAGTCGCCGAGCATCCGCGCCATGCCCACGATTTTTTCGCCGTCAAAAACTGAAACTCGGAACAGTGTGTTTTTCATCGCAAGTTCCGTTTGTTCGGGTGAAGGACCTGCGCCCCAAACCGTTTCCCAAAGTTCGATAAACTGCGATGCCGTAAGTTCGTTGTATTTTATTGTAAGATTTTCTGCTGATTTTGAGGTCATGTTTTTCTCCTGTTTTTATGTTTGATTTATTGCGTTATTGCTGAATAGTTTTATTGTCATCTTCGGGCTTAATCCGAAGATCTCCTGTAATAGATTCTCCAATCAAGTCGGAGAATGACAAAGTGCGTTAATTTAAATCTTTACTTTCCTTATCTTTGTTGTCATCGTTTTTATTTCTTGTTAAGTAGAACGTGCCTAAACAGAAATTTGCAGTGCCCAAGCAAAGCCAAACCACGCTGCTAGAAAAACTGCTGCTGAGCATTCTTATTATAAAAATGATGAAAAATCCCACTGCAACCAAATAGTATAAAATTGAAAGTTTTTTGTTCATTTCTATCTCCCTGAAAGCTTTTATTCCTGTCTCCTTGAAATCTTTTTACAGTATATTTCATTGCGACGGATTTTGACAAGCTAACATTGTTATTTTTTTCGTTTTAGGTTCACCCAAAAAACAAATTTTCTGCTATAATCTGCGCATGAGATTTACCGCGCTTTTTGTGATTGTGTTTTTTTATTCGGTTTATCTGGGGAAAATGCTTGCCCAGCGTAAAAAGGGAATCCGCACCGACCAGATTGCAGTGGGAAAGAAAAAAGGAACTCTTTTTTGGACTGAACTTCTGATGAAGATTGCAACTTATTCCGTTGTTGCCGCCGAACTTGTGAGCGTTTTTGCTGTGCGTCCAGTCCTGCCGATGCCGGTACAAATTGCAGGAATTCTGATTGGGCTTTTAGGAGATGCAGTTTTTCTGTGCGCAGTTCTCACGATGAAAGACAGCTGGCGTGCCGGAATTCCCGAAAACGACCGCACAAAAATGGTTACAGACGGAATTTACAGCGTAAGCCGGAATCCTGCGTTTCTGGCATTTGATCTTGTTTACATTGGCGTTCTGCTGGTTCTTTTTAATATTCCGCTTCTTGTGCTTTCAGTTTTTTCCGCAGTCATGCTTCATCTTCAGATTCTTCAGGAAGAAAAGTTTCTGCCCACAGTCTTCGGCGATGAATACAGAAATTATAAAAACCGCGTCCGACGCTATCTTGGAAGACGGAAATAAAAATGGGTTGTAAAAAACTGCAAATTGGCATTCGTTTACTTGTTTCTACTGTCATTCCCTTGCTTGACAAGGGAATTTTTGTTCACTGCAGAAGATTATCCAGTCAAGCTGGATAATGACAGAGGAAATTGGAACAAGTCCGACAATGACAAATTGCTAGATAGGCAATAAAAACAAAAAAGGCTGCCCGATTGGACAGCCCTGTTTTAGCAATTATAAAATGCTATTTGTTAAAACTTACTGTTTTATGTATTCTTTGCAGTTAAGGACAAAAATGAATTTGTACTCTTTGCCTGTTTCCATGTTGTAAGGCTCTGATGTCAGTCTGCTAGGAAGCTTTGAGAATTTTACCATGATATATCCGTTTGCTTCATTTAGGTTGCCATTACCATTTAATTCTTTCAAAGTTTTTGTTGGCTTTGTTGCTGTGTATGAAGCTTCAATTTCATCATCATCATCAGAGAAAGTTTTTGCGTTTGAGTCGAGTTCAATATTCCATTCATAGTCTTTCGACTCTATATATTCTTCTTCTAATTTAACTCTGTTGCCATTAATCCAATATTCAAATTCAGAATCGCCATCAACTTTTCCTTCATTAAAGTAGTTGCCCAAAAGAATGTCTCCGTTGTCCTTTACGAAATAGCACATAGAAATATTTTCTGCAAACATATCTTCATCGCCGAAGAATTCTTTTGCTTCTTCAACATCGCAGCTTTCAACTTTTGCAAAATATTCGTACACATCATCCATTGAAGTCATTTTTATGTCATCGGCTGTCCAAGAAACGCATTGCAGAGAAAGAAGCCCTGCATCTGCATTGTAAGTGTACTTGTATTCCATTACTTCTGTGTCTGGTGTTTCTTCTAAGTAGCCGGTTGGCTGTACAGTTCTTGTCGTTGTAACAGTATCATCTTTGAATGCATAAGTAGTTGTTACTGTTTCTTTTGTGTCTGCCTTTACATACTTGTAAGAGTTTCCGGCAAGAGCGTTTGTGCCATTGTCATCATCATCTGAATCGCTGCCGCTAGAGCATGATGCGAATACGAACGCAAATGCAAGAAGCATAAGCGCTGTGCAAATTTTTTTCAAAGCTTTCATAAAAAGCCTCCTTGTAAATAATAAAATATGGGGCATTTTACATCGGGGGGGGGGAGTGTCAAGTGGTTATAGAAAAAAAGTAGAAATTTCTTTTTCTTGACGTGAGGTTGCTGTCTGTTATACAATTACTAATAAAGTTAGTTTTTTTAAGGAAAGAGAAAATGAACAAGAAATGGTCAGAACTCAACAAGAAAATGCAACTTCAACTGAAAAAAGAAGCGACTTTTGCGGACGGAATTGAGACGCTTTTTGAACTGCGGAAAGAACTCATGCAGGTTGCGGACGGATTTTTCCGCGATTTGAGCCGCGAGGAGTTCTGCGCGATTCCATTTTTGAACGCGGAAGGCTACCATTCAAAAACAGTCGCATATTCGCTCTGGCACATTTTCAGGATTGAGGACATCGTGGCGAACACATTGATTTCAGGCGGAGAACAGGTTTTCTTCCGCGGAAATTACAAGAAACGCACTAAAAGCCCGATTATCACAACCGGAAACGAGCTGGAAAAACAGCAAATTGCAAATTTTTCGCGCCAGCTGAACCTTGTAGAACTTCAAAATTATATTCACGAAGTCAAAGCCCAAAGTGAAAAAATCCTTTGCGCCCTTTCTTACTCCGACCTAAAGAAAAAAGTTTCCGCCGAACGCAGAAAAGAACTTGAATCGCTGAACGTTATTAGCCCGAACGAAAGTGCTGCTTGGCTGATTGACTACTGGTGCGGCAAGGATTTTCGCGGACTTGTTCAAATGCCGTTTTCGCGCCACTGGATAATGCACATTGAGGCGGCTCTGCGGATTGTT
>CAVKBG010000072.1:0-7309 GCA_963654755.1 Desulfovibrionaceae bacterium | reverse complement strand
ATTCCCCAAAATATAAGGCATAAGATTATGAGTTCGAGGATTAACAATGGCATTTTGGGAGCTCCTTTATGATTGTTTTTTATTTTTGGCTGCAAGAAGAAAAAATAATTTTATAGAAAGAATTTAAAATTTTCTCTTCCTCAGCTTTCATAAATTTGCAAAATTCCTGCAAGTTTTCTGCGTTCTGCGGAATTTTAACACCGATTACATCGAGTGTTCCAGTGTTGTTCGCAAGATTATAACGGCGATTTTCAAAATCCGTTCTGCCGTCGTCAGGAAAAATAAATCCGCCGCGGGAAATTTTCATCGTGTGCATATATGCGACAACCTGATACAAATCTTCTCGACCGATACCGTTTTGAAGCGGCTTGTATTTTGCGTCCAGAATGTACTTGCCTTTTTTGTAGAAATCCGGGTAGATTCTGCGATTGTCCTTGTCGAAAGTAAGTTCATCTCCGTCCGAAAACATTCTAATTCCGCCTTTGTTATTTTTATTTTCCGGATGAACAAAGCCGAGCGGAGAAAAAATTTTATTCAGATATTCTTCCCAAAGCCACGCGCCGTCAAAAAGCAGACCGCAAACAGATTTTTCGCTTGAATGATAATTTATTTTTGAATGGTTCAGAATCGCAAGGCAAATTTTTTGGAGCGGCTTCCATTTTGTGAAAAACGGATGGCTCATGGACTTTGCATTTTTGAAAATTATTTTCTGCCGCTCGTGGAAACTGTAGTTGTACGTAAGCTCAACAATCTGGCTGACAGCGGATTTTGTGTCGGAATCAGAATTCAAGATTGATTTTCCAAACGGTTTTGTCTTGATGAATTCAATCGTGTGGCGCACAAGCTCCGTAAGCGGATTGTCAAAAACCTGTGCGCGCTCCTTATACGCAATTTTTCCGCTGAACGGAATATTCTGCCTGATGTGCCGCGAAAAATTCAGCGCGCCTTTTACGTTCGCGTCGTTCCGCTCAAAAGTTCTGTAGGTCTTGAAAATTCCCTGCTGAACCGCATTCTTTAGCACAAGCGGAAACATAAAACAGAGCAGTTCAAAAACGCTACCGCTCGATGCGTTGTAATTCAGATTGAAAAGATTCTCGCCTAAAACTTTTCCAAGCATATAATGAAGAAAAAAATCATTTTCCGCCTTGGAAAAGCGAGAGTCAATTTCAAGCTGAACCGCGCCTCTACCCGCGCCGACTCCGACAAAGCCCATCAAGTTTCCAGTTTTGATTTTTATTTCGGAAAGATTTTCAGGGCAGCCGCACATCTCAAAGATTGGAAGCTCGCCGATTTTACCGTAAGATTTATCAATTTCATACGGAAAGGCAAGAAGATTCTGATTTTTCGCCGAAAGTTCTTTTATCGGAACGTTCGCAATGCTTGAAAGAGAAGAATAATGCGCGGCGGAAAAAGTTTCAGTGTCATCATCAGCGTTAGAGGAATTTTTTATGAGGTTGGTGATTTTTTTAGAGCAGTTGTTGTCGGTTGTTTTTAGGTGGAGCATGATTTTTATTTATCTAATTTTCTTAATCAGCTGAATCAACAGTTCTTTTATTTATATCTTCAAAAAATGAATCAATGCTTTCGTTTTCTGTGAATGAATTAGAAAAAATAGTTTCTTGCATTTTTTCTATATGTTTCTTGAAAAAAGTTCTTGACTGTATATCTGTATCACACATTATACAATTTCTTTTTTCTTCAATACATACCCTTCCTGTTGTTCCACTTCCTGCAAAGAAATCTAAAACAACTGAATCTGGATATGAAAGAGATTTTACAAAACGGCGGATAATTTCAAGAGGTTTCTGTGTTGGATGTCCGACACGCTCTAAAGAGTTACCGTTTAATCTACCAATTTCCCAAACATTTGTAGGATTCTTTCCTTTCTTTACATTTTCAGGATTTAGACGTTTATCTTTTAATGCATCACGTAATTCTTTTTCTCCATACGGAACTCGAACAGAATCTAAATCAAAATAATACTTATCAGTTTTTGTAAGCCAAATTGCTTCTTCATGACGATTTGCAAAATATCTATGAGCAGACATTCCGTTCTTGTAATACCAAATAATTGTATTAACAAGTCTGAAATTTGTTTTATGTCGACAGTAATAAATAATTTCAATCAAATCTCCACTTTTTACATTTTGAAATTGAGTTCCACCAAAAATAACAATGTTTCCATTTGGAGAAAGAACCCTATAAGATTCATCAAGCCACTTCGCCGCCCACTCAATATAATTTTCATACGTATCCCAATTTGCCAAATCCAAATTATATGGAGGATCAATCAAGATTAATTGAATCGAGTTATCAGGAAGAGATTTTAGAAGTTCAAGACAGTCTTTGTTCAGTAAAATGCAATTTGTCTTTTCAGGTACTTTAAAATCTACAGAAGTCTTATGTTTTATATTATCTTTACTCATTCTATTGAGTTGCATTAACCCAGAATTGAAATGAGATTTATTATGAATAGCCATGATTAAATCCTTTATATTTTTGTTATTTGATTAAATAAATCGCAAGCAAGCATTTGTATTGAAGTTTCTGCTACTTCCAGCATAATATTCAACATTTCTGATTCACTCCAAGGATTTCCATTTCCCTATGTATAAATCTAGGCTGCTTGTAACATTATCATTTTATTATTTGATTTTACAAATCTATTTCTGCAAAGATTTGTGTTTATTGGTAAACCATAATTTGCAGCAGTTAAACGGTCAAGTCTATTTAATGCTCCGTTATTATATGTCAATTTTACAACTCGTCCGTCCGGGCGCGTAATAGAAATATCTTCTGTCAAAAAATTAGTTCCTTCTAAGAATAAAATATATGGAAAATAACTTTCACCTAGCATTAAATTTGCAATTTCACAAATATTCTTATGAGAGCGTTCTATAGCATTTCCTGCTACCATTAAATCTTGATTATTATTCTTTCCGACTAAAATTCCGTTTTTAATATTTTCAATATCTTTACCTTGATGCTTTGCTTCTGAAACTAATATAACCCTCCAATTATTCTTGTCATCTAAAACTTCAATTAAACCACCATCAGGCTTTATATTAGAATCTGCAACATACAAAGTTTGTCCTAAATCCTTATCTAACTTTTGAAGAGCTAAATTTATTTCACTTTTGTTTATACTCGTTCTATATCTAAATTTTAAAGCAGGAAACTTTTCTTCCAACTCTGTAATAACCTTTCTAGAAACATTGCCGACCAAATGATCGTGTTTTATCGCTTCATCTCCGAAAATTCCAATTTCTCCCCCATTTTCTTTTTGTTGTTTTGTAAGTCTACTAGATTGATTTTTACTAGCCATTTTATACTCCGTCTTTTATATTCTAGCATAAATCAAGAAAAATCTTTAGTTCCTTCTTCATTTTGGTTTAAGAAATACGCGTTTTTAAGCTTTTCAAAATTTTCTTCCGCATTTTCTGTTCCGCGAAGATATTCTTTTAGAAGCCCTTCAAGATGGTAATTCCAAAGTTTTTGGAAGCGTTCGTTGTTGTCGCCTTCAAAATCTTTCAGTTTCAGGAAATATGCGCCGCCGATGTGATATGACGAAGGCGAAGAAAGTTCAGGGATTTCTGAGATTTCGTTGTTCAATTTTACAAGGCGGTTTTCTGCTTCGTCTGCGATTTCGCCAAGTTTATCGAACATTTCAAGGTTTTCAGATGCCTTGATTTCCTTGAACGCAAAGCGGCGGCGAAATGCAAAGTCCATTGTGTCAACGCTACGGTCGATGTCGTTCATTGTGCCGATGATGTAGACGTTTTCGGGGATGAAAAAATGACCGTAATCTGACGGATTTGTAATGTGCAATGCCTTGTCAAACTCGTTTCCGTCAGTTTCAAGATTTGCATACTGGGTGAGGATTGTTGAAATCATTTTTTCGCCGGACTGATGATTTTTTAAGTCGTCATAAGAAACGCGGTACCCCGGCTCAACCGCATAAAATAATTCGCCGAAGATTTTTGAAAGTTCACCACGGTTTATTTCGTCGATGATGAAGACAAATTTTTTTTCCTGAACTTTTTCAACTTTTTGAACATTTGAACTTTGAGTTTCAGTACGAATCTTTTTATATAAAGTTAAAATGTATGAATCTTGTTGCGTTCCCCACTTTCTATTGAAAAAATCTCTTATTTCGTTCGCAGAATTGATTTCAGCATCAGAATTCAACAATTCAATTAAATCATTTTTGGGAAGCGCAAGTTCTTTCACTTTTTCATTCGCAGGAATTTCAATGAAAATATTTTTTTCAGAATTATCAATAACAAAGAATTTATTTCCGCGTGTAATTTCATAAGTTATTTTTTCATCTCGCGCCTTTTCAAGAAAATTTTCAACTTTGTCTTTTATGGAACTTTCCTTTTCCAAAACTTCAACTGATTTTTTGCTGTCAATCAAATTTTGCAACGCCCTTTTGCAGAATTCCTTAAACACGCCGTCTTTCCGTTCAAACCCGATTTCGCCACCATTCTGATTTTTCGGGCGAAGGCCTTCGACAAAATCCGTGTAGTCGTAGCTCGGATGAAACTGAACAAAGCCTATCTCATCTTGTGAGCAGCCCATTTTTTCCGCAATCTGTTTGGCAAGAAAAGTTTTTCCAGTTCCCGGCGCACCGTGAAGAATCAGGTTGTGAGTGTGCAGAAGAAGGTCGGTGAGTTGGTCGGCAAGAGAATTATTTGGCATTGTTTTTTCTCCTATTTTTTCAATTATTTTTTCCGCTGATTCTTTATCTATTTCCCTTATTGGCGGATATGGCAAGCTGTCTAAATATTTTACATTTTCAATCAAAACTGGAGATTTGCCTATCATCCATTTTTCAACATCAATACGTTCTCCCCAGTTTTCTTCTCCTTCAGAAAAATCAAAATAGAAAACAGGAGCGTCGTCAAAGAAAATTATATCTTTAGAAGTTTCAGATGAATACTCACAATCTCTTTCATCAATTATTTTTTTGAGACTTAGAATTTTAGTAGAAACTTTTCTTGGAATTATTGCCGTTCCATAAGCATAAATGAAATCTTTTGCCCTAAGAAAAATATAATCGCCAGCCTTTATCTGCATCGCATTTTTATATGTTGGCGTAACGACCTGATTTTCCTGCTTATTATATTCATATTGCATAAATGCATAATTGTTTTTCTCAGCCTGATTAATCAGGTCATCTCTATTTTTATCTGTAGCTTCTTTATAAGTATGATTTATTAACCAAAATCTGATATTATCATTTTTTTCCATAATTCCAACTCCTTATTAAACTTCAGTTTCATCATACAATTTTTCTGAAAGTTTATTCAGATAATCAACATTAACAGGTGTCGTTCCCCATTTCAAGCAACAGGAAAGCGGATAAGCAGGATGCTCAGTTTTATTTATTTTGAATTCTACTTTTGAGCTTTTAATTATGTGAAAATCGCCATCAGCATAAACATTTGAATCCAAGTTCTTGCAAAGTAATTTCATACATTCACTCCTATTTATTATAGGAATCAAAATCAATAAATTTTATTTTTACACAAAAAAAATTCTAGTTTCTTCTTAAATTTTCTCCGTTTTTTCAAACTTATTTAATCATGTCTGTAAATCTTTAAATTTTCAAAATAATCAGGACCGTTTGTATATCCGTCGGTTCTTATGATCATTTCCGTATCGGTAAACTCCACTTTGCATTTATAATACTCATCGCCAGGAATACTTTGCTGCTGCAGCATGCCTTCATAAATTCCAGATGAGGGAAGCAAGTTTTTAGTCTCTTCTGATTTCAGCAGAATAAACTCTCTTTGCAATATTTTTTGTTTGTCCAGTTCTATAAAACAAAAAACTTTTTCTTTTTCAAGCTGTTCATGCAATTCCCGCTCTTTTATCAACTGACGCGCAACCTCCGCGCCTTCATCACAATCAAATCTTTCCTTGTTGAAAACAAATACATCCTTCCCCTTGTATTTTGAATAAATATCCTTGACTTTCTTGTTTCTACAAAATTTATCTTTTGATTCTTTATAAATCTTTTCAATCGTGAAAAACTCATCGACTGTTACGGCGTGCTCGTGAAAAGTTTCCGTTATTTTTATTCCCGGAATTCCTGGAAAAAACGTTTTCTCCTTCAGATTAATGTAAACCCACGGACAGGAACTGAAAATGCCTTTTGTGGAAACATTTTTATAATTTTCACGCAGATATTTATAAAATTCCGACTCCCCGCAATTGCTTAACTCATTTCCGTAAACTAAAATAACTTCTTTTCCGCTTCCGATTCTGTCACCCATAAAAACTCCGTAAAAACTGAATTCTATTCCCTAGAATCATATAACATTAAGCCGACATAGAATGTCGCAGTAGAATTTTTTATTTTTCCGACATAACAGAACAAAGTGCAGACGTTAATTTTGCTCAACGTGCCGACTTTTCAAACATCTGTTCCAGAAGATATTTTCCGCTTGAGGTCTTGAAAACATTTGCTTTCATCGCTGGAACTGATTCGCGCTTGCAATAGCCTTCCATCACGTTCACGATAAAATCTGCCTCAACAAGAATCTGAAAATCAAGCCCGTCGATTGCCTTGTACGTGTGGTGGTGGCCGATTATAAAGCAGATTCGCTCAACATCTGCGGCGGGAAGCGAGAGCGGCTCAAGGAGTTTCCGCGCGATTGCAGGTCCTTCCGCCTCCTGATGCTGCGGCTGGCTGTTTCCGTATTTTTCCTTGCTCACCTTTACGCCGATGTCGTGAAGATACGCCGCGACTTCCGTTATAAAAAGCGTATGCTCGTCCATATTTTCCATCTGCGCGATAAGCCGGCTGTAGCCATGCACCGCCATCAGGTGATGAATGTCAGGGCCGTCCGGGTCGTAGTCAAAGATTGATTTTAGAAGTTGGGTCAGGTTCATGATGGAGTTCCTTAGATTACAATTTCATTTTACACGTTTTTTATGTGAATTATTAAGCAAGTCTTAATATCCATTAGTAAAAAACAAATAAGTGACTCATTTAATTTATTTTCATTTAAGTAAGTGAACACGATATTTTAGAATACGTATTGACAAAGCTATAAATGCAATAATAATTGCATAACAAGGCCAACATAAGTCAAGAAACTTTATTAATCTTTCAAAGACTGTTACTTTATAAAAATAAGTAAATACAGCTCCCATTGCAATACAAATATAAAATACTAATTCCCAATTAAATAAAAATTCTTTAATATAAGATTTCTTTACCAAAAACGAAGTTATTAAAATTATAAAACATGGAGTAATTACAGATAGTCTAAAAATTTGAATATCTACTGTTAAAGAT
>CAVKBG010000071.1:0-7375 GCA_963654755.1 Desulfovibrionaceae bacterium | reverse complement strand
ATTCCGTAATTTCAATCAGGTTTCCTTCGATTCCGACAATGCAGCTTTCGTAGTAGCCGTCGCCGGTTGTTCTAGGTCCGCTTGCAACTTTGTAGCCGTCAGCTTTCAGTTTTTCGGTAAGTTCATTAACTGCCGCTTTGTTTCCCACGCTGAAAGCAACATGGGCGTAGCCTGCACACAACGGATTTTTCTCAACATCCTGAATTTCAGGCCGCGTCATAATCTCAAGCCTTGCTCCGCTGTCAAAAGTCAGAAAATACGACTTGAAGCCGGAAGCCCTGTTGTGATAAAGTCCGCCCGATTTTGCACAGAAATATTTTTCAAAAAAAATCCGCGCGCCTTCCAAATCTTTCACATAAAGAGCAACGTGTTCAATTTTCATAATGCCACCGCTTCATTTTAGCTTATTTCAGTTTTGCCGGCCGGGGAAATGAAATCTCATGCACTTGCTAAAATTCCCTCGCAAAATTCCCGAATCTCTTCCTCTCGTGCCGCAACATCTTCCTTGCGTTCAACTTTGCAAAGTCCGAGTTTTCCGCTTGCCTCAATTTCAAGATGTCCGTAAAAATGCTCGATGCTGCCGATTATTTTTTCGCATTCCGGCATTGAAGGTCCGGTTCTGAGTGCAATTGTGTAGCCCTTTTTGCCGCCTGGAATTTTCGCGTGCGGTTCGTGGGTGTTGCACCAAGGCGTGCATCTGTCGATAAAAACCTTGAACTGTCCCGGAATATCCGCCCAGTACGACGGCGAAACGGAAACGATTTTGTCCGCCCATTCGTATTCCGCCATCAGCTTTTTTGTGTCGTCCAAAATTGAGCACTTCGCGGTCTCGTGGCATTTTCGGCAGCCCCGGCACAATTTTATCTCGTAGTCGTCAATGCAAACCTCCCGAACCTCATTTCCCTTTCCGCAAAAATCAGAAACCATATTCACAATTTCTGCAGTCGCACCGTTTTTTACCGGGCTGCAGTTGATTACAAGAATTTTCATTTTCTCTCTTGCCCTCCAAATTTTTTCCATACATTAAACTAACTAAGTTATTTCTTGTCAATGGCAGAATCTTTCTGAAAAAATGCACATTTCCTTATTCTCTGTAATCCCCTCTTATAAACGGTTCGCGGATTTCTTCTTTTGTGAGGAGCGAATATTTTTTCGGGTGGCGGTAGGCGTTTCCGTGAACTTCGCGGCTTCGGTAGTCTCGCAGCTCGTCAAGGTTGATGTTCGCAATGTAGATTCCTTCGCTTTCGCCGGCTTCCACAACGAGCGTGTCGCGTGAGCCTGAATCTTTAGGTCGATATGCTATTCCGTCGAATGCGGAAGAATGTCCGTTGCAGTCGGGTTTTCCGCCGGGGTAGTTTGCGGTCGCAACGGCGCACATATTTTCGTAGGCTCTTGCGCGCAACTGGGAAAGACGGTTGATTTCCATCGGGCAGGCGTTCGGAACAAGAATCACTTCCGCGCCTTTAAGCATTAAAATTCGCGCGCTTTCGGGGAATTCGCGGTCGTAGCAAATCATTGCACCGGTTTTCACAACGCCGTTTTTCGTATCAAGGTCGCAGACGTAAAAATCATCGCCAGCGCAAAGAATTTTTTCATCACCAAAGTCGCAAGTGTGAACTTTAGCGTAAGTGAGGACGGATTTTCCATGCCGGTCAAAAAGACGGAGCGTGTTCCGTGGCTGCGGGCTGTGTTTTTCCAAAAAAGTGATTCCGACCGCCATATCAAGCTCGGCTGCAAGATTCCCGAAGAACGAAACAAATTCTCCGTCTGCGCTAACCGCAAGCTCTTTAAGTTCTGCCGCATTTTCCGGGAAACTGTAGCCGCAACTCCACATCTCAGGAAAAAGCGCGATGTCCGCATCTAAAAGTTTCGCTTTTCGGCAAGCTTCCTCGCCAATCCGTCGGTTTTCTTCTATATTATTGCCCGGCATTATCTGCAAAAGTGCAATTTTCAAATTGTTCATTTTTCTATTATACACTGATTTTTTGTTTTGCGAGGGAGAAAATGGATTGGGAAACTCGTAAAAGTTTTTGAATGAATAAAAAGTGCGTGGGGGCAAGCCGAAAAAGTTTTAGAATAGACTGAAATTCCGTTGGGCAAGCCGTGAAAGTTTTCGAAAAGACAGAAAGTGCGTTGGGCGATGCGTTAAACTTTTCGCATGACTAGAAATTTCGCCAGTTCAAGCCGTAAAAATTTCCGAATAACCCGAAAATGCGTTGGGCAGGTCGTGAAATTATTTCACAACGAAAAAACACGTTTCGCCGGGCAATGCAATAATTTTACAGTCAAAAAACGTGTTTGGATAGTGAATGAAATTTTCGCACGGCTAAAAATAACATTTTGCCAACAAACGCAGAAATTTCATAAGCAGAAAACGTGTTGGACGGAAAATTTTAAGCGCACTCAACAAGTCCCATCGCTCTATCGTAGTATTCCGCCGTGAAAAATGCATTCGTACACTTTCCTTGCTCCGTGGAAAATCGCCTCGCTTCCGCTGAACCAGTCAAAGCCGCCGCAAACCTTGCAGATGTATGTCCTCTCTCCGTCGCGGAAGAATTCCGGTCCGCGGAAAGGCAGTTCCGGCTCAACCGCATGGAGCGCGCTTTTCAGAAAGTCACCTGAAAACGCCTCGTCGAGCACGCGCCCGTTGTAGTTCATCGCCCAGAACGGAATTCCGTCCTTCCACAAAGCTTCCTCGCCAGTAAAATTCCTTCCGCCCAAGTACGTGTCGTAATACTCAAGAGTTCTGAAATCCGCGCCCAAGTCCTCCGAATAAAAAAGGTCGTGCGAATTTTTTCGGCACGGCTGAACCTCGCTTCCTTTTCCGGCATAAGTGGCGCGTTTTGCCCGGCACAGAAATTCCCTTATTTCAGCGGAATCAAAAAAATCCGTTCCGTTCATCATTTCAGTTTCCAAAGCGGAAAAATTCCGTTCAGCAAAAGCGTTGTCAGTTGCCGTGTCTTCCGCCGTTCCGCAACCATCCTTCACCATGAAATCCACCGAAACGCCGAACAGATCGGAAAGCCGCACAAGGTTCGCAATGTCGGGCACGGATTCCGCCGCCTCCCACTTTGACACCGCCTGCCGCGAAACACCAAGCCGCTCCGAAAGCTCCTCCTGCGACAGAGAATTCCTCTTCCTCAAACACGCGATTTTTTCCGCCAAAGACATATCCGCACCTCCAAACATAGCTAAAAAATTCCGGCGTGACATCAAAATCCTGCCCGCACGAGCCGATTCAGAAATTATAAAACAGAATTTTCCGCAGCTCCACCAGCCAGACTTTGCAAAAACAGCAACCGCAAGTTTCTGATTGTCATTATCCAGCTTGACTGGATAAGCCCATGCAGAGATTCCCTTGTCAAGCAAGGGAATGACAATGAAATCAAGTGCGGGAATGACACAGAATACTTACCGGGCAATAATCATATTTGAAGAATTTCTCTCACATTCGCCGCAGTTCAATCTGAAATTCCGCCGTGCCTTCCTCGTGCTTTCTTGTGCCGGTAGGGAAAAATCCGTGCCGCTTGTAAAAGGAAATCGCCCTTGTGTTTTTTTCCAACGCCCATAGAAAATCCGCCTGAAAATTCTGAACCGCAAATTCAATCAGCGCGCCGCCTGTTCCGCAGCTCTGAAAAAACGGCTCCACGTACAGCTTCACAATTTCCGTTTTCCGGATTTCGGCAAATCCCTTTATGATTCCGCCCTCTTCCGCCACAAAAAGACTGCCCAGCGTCTCCGCCTTTCCAAAATAAATGTCAGTCGCCGAAACAACCTGCAGCGTCCCGAACGAATATTCCGCATCCTTGAAAATCGGAAAATAATTAATCCGGTTGTTGAACACAAAAATTTCCGCAATTCGGGACAAATCCTTTTTTTCAGCTTTTCTAATCAGCATTTTTCTCTCTTTTCTAAAACGTTATCTTCTGGCTCGACCAGAGAATCCCATGCAGAGATTCCCGTGTCGTAGCACGGGAATGACATTGTGGCAAGTCGGGCAATGACACAAAACAAAGCCGTCATTATCGGGCTTGACTACTGTCATTGCCGGGCATAGATCCAGCAATCTGTTTGCGAAGCATTTGATTAGATTCCCCGGTCAAGCCGGGGAATGACATTGCAAAACTTCGCAGCCTAATCCGCAATCTCCGAATTCAAGGTTTCGATTTTTCCGTTCAGATTTTTGTCCGCCAAAAGAAGAACTGTGCGCCTTTCATAAATTTCGCCACCTTTCCAGTGCCGGCCGTAAACAAGCTCGATTTCAGTTTTTCCTTCCTTTAAAATTCTGAAAGCCAAAGTCTGAACTCCGCCAACGCCCAGCATTTCAGGTTCCGCCTCGTCCTGAACATATTCGTCGCTTTCAAGAACCGCGATTTTTTCGTCCGCAATTTCCGTCTTCCAGGAGCAGCCCGTAGTCGGATTCGATTCCAACTCAATTGAAATCAAGTTCTCCGTTTCTGCATTTTTCGCAATATTTATCGCAGCATTTTTCTGCGGATTCGACACGCATGAAGAAAAACAGAAAACCGCCGCCAGCACAAGAAAATAAAAAATCAGATTTGCCTTTTCCTTAAATTTTTTCATAAAATCCTCCATTCCTGATGCAAAATATTTTATTTAACCATAACTGCCGTTATACAAGTATCAGAATATTTTTTTCCTGGATAAACTTCTTTTATTATTAATTTCATGTGTTTATAATTTTTAGTTAATTTTATTTCTGTCATTTCAACGACATCATTAAAATTAATAATATATTTATCTTTGTTATCACATATTAACTCTGCCTTTTTTATTCTATTATTTTCTTTAAATAAATGCTTCTTTTCAGGATTAACATACCCATTTATTATAGATAATACCAATTCTTTTTTATCAGATTTAGCAACATCGAACTCTATATACTCATCTATTCCATCATCAGTTTTTCCCTCTACCCAAGGTATATTATTTTTAACCCAGCACCACCAAATATCACCTTTTGCCCAAACCTTTTTTATCCCATCAGGTTTATATATATGATATTTATCAATCAACACAGAGCTTGCATTGACATTAAAGATATTATAACCATTTAACTTTCCATCTGGAATAAACAAGTCTTTTCCATCTGGTGTTTTTTGCAGGGGTGCATATATAGTCTTATCATTTAAAAATAAATAATTAAAATAGCCGTCAATTAATGTATACCCACCAGAATTCATCTCAATTTGTAAATAACCATAAGTATCATAAAAATAATTTTTTATTTCTTCCTCTGAGTTCAAAATTAGATTTGAAAAATAGAATTTTGAATCTTTTTTCTTCATATAGATTCCATTCTCTTCATCTATTGCATAGCAATCTCGTTTTAATTCCACAGCAAAAATGTCACTACAAAATATAGCTACTAAAAATACAAAAATCTTTTTCATGGTTTTATTCTCCCTTTCATCTGAATATATTCCTCTTCCGAAGAAAACGTTTTGATAATTTTTCAGCCTGAATTTTTTGTCCGGACTGCTAGCTATGTTTTAATTAAAAATATAAAATAAGTCAATTTGCAGAACGCGGGCGGAAAATGATAGGACTTGGAACAGTTATAAACAGCGCAAGTATCGTGGCGGGCGGGCTGGTCGGACACTTTACCGGAAAATTTTTCAAGCCGGAGCAGCAGGAATCCCTGAACAAGGCCTGCGGAATCAGCGTGATTTTTATTGCGGTCGCAGGAGCGATGCAGGGAATGCTGAAAATTGACGGCGCAAAAATTGTCAGTGGAAAGTCGATGCTTGTGGTTCTGTGCCTTGCTCTGGGAACAATTCTTGGCGAGCTTTTCGGCATTGAAAAGGGCTTTGAGAATTTCGGCGGCTGGCTCAAAAGAAAAACCGGAAACAGCGGCGACTCAAGTTTCGTGAACGCATTTGTTACGGCGTCGCTTACGGTTTCAATCGGGGCAATGGCAATTGTTGGCGCGATTCAGGACGGCTTGCTCGGAGACTTTTCAACTCTGGCGGTCAAATCGGTTCTTGATTTTATAATCATCGCGGTGATGACTTCCTCAATGGGAAATGGTGCGGTCTTTTCCGCAATCCCTGTTTTCGTCTTTGAAGGGGCAATGACGCTTCTTGCAAAACTTGTCTCTCCGCTGATGACTCCGGCCGCGCTCGCGTACCTTTCGCTAATCGGCTCAGTCCTGATTTTCTGCATCGGCGTGAACCTTGTCTGGGGCAAAAAACTGAAAGTCGCCAATATGCTGCCTTCCGTGATTCTCGCAGTTGCCGCCGCATACCTTCCGTGGAGTTTTTAGACGCCTGATTTTAATAAGAAAGATTTTCTGCCATTTTCGGGCGTGCCCGCCACAAACTGACATTTGCGGCGGTCGGGCTTTCCGTGGTTCCGGCATTCGCCTCCATTCCTCCGCAAAGCTTCGGAACGGCTTCGCCGCCACTCCAATCCCTCACGCATTTGCATACACCCGCAACTTATATCTCCAACTCCATTCCCACGCGAACAATTCCTTCTTCCAAAAAATCACCAGAAACTTCTTTGAATCCAAATTTCTTATAAAAACCAGCAGCGTGTTTCTGCGCATCCATGCAGATTTTTTTGCATTTCATCTTTTGCCGAATCGCTAGAATGCTGTTTTCCATCAATTCACTGCCGGCACCGTTTCCATGCCGCAAAGTCAAAATCCTTCCAACCTTCACAACGCCGCAAGTTTCATCCGCATAAAAAGCCCTTAAATATGCGCAAACCTTTCCGCCGTCAGCCAAAAAACAATGCAGACTTCTGTAATCAATGCCATCCATATCCTGATAATGAATATTCTGCTCCATCACAAAAATCTCAGCCCGCGCCTTCAGAATCTCGTAAAGCTCTTTTGTGCTAAGCTCGTCAAATCTTTTCGCAAAAAAATCCATTTGTTGTTCCATTATCACAAAGATTTTTGCATTATATCACGTTCAGCGGTTATAAAGGAAGAAACATCAATTCTTAAAAGAATTTGGGCGTTCCCTTTGTGAACAAGTTTTTTCAAAACTCATTCACAAAGGTCGGCTGTTCCGCACTTCGCTAAACGCTCTAAGTCCTCGCCGTGCAAATCGCACGACTGCGGTCTTTGGCGAAGGTTGTTTAAACAACCTTCGCCAGTGCTCCATAGCCTAACGCATATTCTTTTAACCTTTCAAACTTTACATATATACAGTAGTAATAAAATATGCTATAATAGTTTTATTGGAAGTGCCTGATTTCTAAGGCGGCGTCTCCCGAATTAAAACCAGCTTGCTGGAATCTTGAAAGCCGGGAGGACTTGCGTATGACTTTAGAACTTGTTTTGGCAGCAGTGGCAATTATAAATTGCATCGCTGCTGTTGCAAGTGCAGTTATCGCAACCCTT
>CAVKBG010000070.1:0-8836 GCA_963654755.1 Desulfovibrionaceae bacterium | reverse complement strand
GATTGAAACAACCTTTATTCCGCTTGCTCCTCTGCCCTGCACTGTTATATCTTTTGCTTCTACACGGACAGAAGTTCCTTGGCTTGTAATACACATAATGCTATCTGAATCACGGACGCACAAAGCTCCTATAATTTCACCTTTGTCATCAACATTGCCAAATATTTTTTGACCGCCAGTTCCTCTTCCGTGCGCATTAAATTCTGCGGAATCAACTCTTTTTCCTATGCCTTTTTCTGTAACTACAAGAATTTTTGAATCAGGTTCTGTATGGATTCTTATAGCAGAACAAAGCTCATCGCCTTCAGAAAGCTTCAATCCGGCAACACCGCGGCTAGATCTTCCCATCGGACGCACATCTTCTTCATTGATTCTTAAAGCTTGTCCGCGACGGCTTACAAGAAGCAGCTCATCTTTTCCTGTTGAAAGGATTGCGCTTACAAGAGTATCTCCTTCATCAAGACGAACCGCCTGCATTCCACGGGATTTTGCATTTCTAAAGTCGCTTGTAGGAGTTTTCTTGACAACGCCATTTGCAGTAGCCATAAACAAATAGTTGTTTTCTGAAAATTCTTTTAAGCTGACAATTGTTGTAATATCTTCATTCGCACTGACAGCAAGAAGGCTTTTTATATGGGAACCGCGGCTTGTCTTGGACGCTTCAGGAATTTCATGGACTTTTATCCAGTAAGCTTTTCCTTCAGTTGTAATAAACATCAAATAATCATGCGTTGAAGCAACAAACATTTGATTTATATAATCTTCTTCAACAAGCTTTGCTGAAATAGTTCCTTTTCCGCCTCTTCCCTGGCTTTTATACTGGCTTACAGAAACTCTTTTTATATAGCCAAGCTTAGAAACAAGAATGACCATATCTTCTTCTTTTATCATGTCTTCAACATTTATGCTTTCAACTTCGCCAGCAACAATGTCAGTTTTTCTGTCATCGCCATATTTTTCAGAAAGCTCATTTGTTTCGTATTTTATGATTGCAAGAATTTTTTCGTGATGAGCAATCAAATCTTCACAATGGGCAATAAAAGCCTTTACTTCTTCCATTTCCTTACGAAGCTCGTCGATACGCAAATTTGTAAGACGACCAAGGCGCATTTCAACAATTGCTTCAGCCTGAATTTCATCAAATTCAAAACGCTGCATAAGCTTGGCTTTGGCTTCAGTTTCATCACGGCTAGAGCGAATCATCTTTATAACTTCATCGATTGCATCAACAGCTGTAATCAACGCTTTAAGAATATGTTCACGCGCACGAGCTTTATTCAAGTCAAAAGTTACGCGGCGAGTTATAACTTCATCACGATGATCTACAAAGCATTTTATAATCTGCTTTAAATTTAAAATCTGCGGACGGCCTTTTACAAGCGCAAGATTTATAACTCCAAAACTTGACTGCAACGCTGTTTTTGCAAAAAGCTGATTTATTACAACCTTTGTTATCGCGCCACGTTTTAGATGAATTACAATTCTCATTCCGCTTCTGTCGGAAGATTCATCATTTATTGCGCTGATTCCATCAATAACTTTATCACGCGCAAGCTCACCGATTTTTTCACAAAGAGTTCTTGTATTCACTCCGTAAGGAACTTCAGTAAATACAATTGATTCAAGACCTGTTTTGCTTACTTCAATATTGAATCTTCCGCGGACAAGTATTTTTCCACGGCCAGTTCTGTAAGCATCTGCAATTCCCTGCTTTCCAAAAATAATTCCACCTGTAGGAAAATCAGGTCCTTTTATATGATTTAAAAGCTCATCGACTGTTATATCCTGATTATCAATATATGCGCTTATGGCGCTTGCAACTTCACGCAGATTGTGAGGCGGCATATTTGTAGCCATTCCGACAGCAATTCCAACAGAACCATTGCATAAAAGAAACGGAAATTTTGAAGGCAAAACTGTAGGTTCTTCCTTTGTGTCATCATAGTTAGGAATCATGTCTACAGTATCTTTGTTTATATCCTCAACCATTTCCTCGGCAATTTTTGTCATTTTTGCTTCGGTATAACGGTAAGCGGCTGGAGGATCTCCGGCTATTGTTCCGAAATTTCCGCCCGGATGAACAACAATATAACGCTGACTGAAATCCTGACCAAGCCGAACAAGAGCATCATAAACAGAAGCGTCTCCATGAGGATGATATTTTCCAAGAACATCACCGACAATTGTAGCGCATTTCTTTGTTTTTCCGCCTGCAGAAAGATGATTTTCTTCCATGGAATAAATAATTCGGCGGTGAACAGGCTTTAAACCATCGCGGGAATCAGGAAGAGCACGGCTTACAATAACAGACATTGAATAGTCAATAAAAGCCTGCTTTACTTCATCTTCAATCGGAATTTTTATAAGATTTGTTGTATTTTCTGTGTTTTCCATTTTTTATCCTAAACATCCAGATTTGCATAGACAGCATTTTCTTCGATAAATTTTCTGCGTGGTTCTACTTCTTCTCCCATGCAAATGCTGAAAATTCTATCTGCGGCAACTGCATCTGGAATTGTAACTACTTTCATTCTGCGTGTTTCTGGATTCATAGTTGTATCCCAAAGCTGGTTTCCGTCCATTTCACCAAGACCTTTATAACGCTGAACATCCGCTTTTTCTCTTTTGTCTCCAAGTTTTTCTAGCTCAGCATCGCGCTCTTCGTCAGAATAAACATAAATTTTCTGTTTTCCAATTTCAATTTTAAACAAAGGCGGCATTGCAAGATAAACATAGCCTTTTTCAATAAGCTCAGGCATATATCTGAAGAAAAATGTCAAAAGCAAAGTTCTAATGTGGCTTCCGTCAACATCGGCATCAGCCATTATTATAATTTTGTGATAGCGGAGCTTTTCAATATTGAAATCTTTTCCGAATCCAGCTCCAAGAGAAGCAATTACAGGCTGAAGTTTTTCGTTATTTACAACTTTGTCTGCGCGGACTTTTTCAACATTGAGCATTTTTCCCCACAAAGGAAGAATCGCCTGAGTTTTAGCATCGCGTCCTTTTTTTGCAGAGCCTCCCGCAGAATCTCCCTCGACAATGTAAACTTCACATTCAGCGGCATTTTTTGAAGAACAATCGCTTAATTTTCCCGGAAGTCCAAAACTGTCTATGTTGTTTTTACGGCGCGCACTGTCTTTAGCTTTTCTGGCGGCAATGCGGGCGGCGGCTTCTCCAACAGCTTTTTCAAGAATCATTGTTGTAATCTGCGGATTTTGCTCACAGAAAAGTGTAAGTTTTTCTTTTACAAGAGAATCAACATATCCACGGACTTCTGAATTTCCAAGTTTGGTTTTTGTCTGGCCTTCAAATTGTGGCTCTGGAATTTTCAATGACAAAACAGCAGTCAGTCCTACCCTAACGTCGTCTCCTGTAAGTTTTTCGTCTTTATCAAGTTTTTTAAGAAGCTTTTCATTTTTTTCAAGGAATTTATTCAAAACCACAGTAAGCGCAATTTTAAATCCATCAAGATGAGTTCCGCCTTCTCTAGTGTTAATATCATTGACGTAAGAAAAAATATTTTCAGAATAGCTGTCATTATATTGCATCGCAAGTTCTATAATCACATCATTTTCTTCGCCATTAATATAAATTGGCTCTTCTGGAATTATTTTTTTCCCTTCATTCAAATAGCTTACATAATGCTTGATTCCGCCTTCAAATTTAAAGACAACTTCCTTTGTATTTTCAAGGCGTTCATCACGAAAAATGATTGTTATTCCAGGATTTAAAAATGCAAGTTCTCTAAGCCTTGTAGAAAGAACATCAAAATTATAAGTCGTTGTTTCTGTAAAAATTGAAGCGTCTGCTTTCCAGCGGATTGTAGTTCCATGAAGTCCTGTTTCTCCAATGCATTCAACTTTGGATTTAGGAATTCCTTCCGCGTATTTTTGATGATAACGTTTCCCGTCTTTATTTACAAAAGCTTCCATCCAAACAGAAAGCGCATTTACGCAGGAAACTCCAACTCCATGAAGTCCGCCAGAAACTTTATAGTTTGACTTGTCAAATTTTCCGCCAGCATGAAGACGAGTAAGAACAAGTTCAAGCGCTGAAATATGTTCTGTAGGATGAATATCAACCGGAATTCCACGTCCATTGTCTTCTACACGGCAAATGTCATCTTTTTCAAGAGCCACAGTAATTTGCGTACAATAACCAGCCATGGCTTCATCAATACTGTTGTCCACAACTTCATAAACAAGATGATGAAGTCCATTTGGTCCTGTAGAACCTATGTACATTCCAGGTCTTTTTCTTACAGCTTCAAGCCCTTTTAAAACCTGAATGCTTCCTGCTCCGTATTGATTATTTTCTTCAGACATGAAAAACTCCGAAATTTCCGCAAAATGAAATGTATATAAAATAGAAATAAATTGAAAAATAAGTATACTCATATTGAAGAAAAAAGTAAAGACAGAGTATAATTGTAAGCTATGAGTGAACAGAATTACCGTGCTTTTTGGGATGAAGCCTTAAAACAAATCCACGACGAATACAAACTAAAAGGATTGGAATCAGAATTCAAGCTTTGGTTCAATATGGAATATGTAGAAGATACAATTGAAACTATAACCGTATCTGTACCCTCTGATTTCATGTGGATCAGCATGGTAAATAAAGGCTATGTAAACGCAGTAGAATCAAAAATAGCCGAACTTTCAGGACAAAATATAAATTTAACTTATATATTGAAAAAACGAAATTCCCAAAAAGAATCTGAATCCATAAATTCTGTACCCAAAACTGTAACCATTGATTCTGACAATTCAAATATTTCAAACGAAACAGAAATCGATTCAGAAAAAAATTCTGTACCCACTTTTAAAATTCATCCTCAATTAAGCGAAGATTATACATTTGAAAAATTCGTAAAAGGCGAAAACAGTGAATTTGCCTATAGCGCATCTCTTGCAGCAGCAAAAGAGCCAGGCAGAAGGTTCAATCCTCTTTTAATTTACGGAGGAGTTGGACTTGGAAAAACTCACTTAATGCAGTCAATCGGAAACTATATTTACAACAATCCGCCTGAAGGAAAAGAAAACATAAAAATCTGCTACATAAGCGCAGAAAATTTCTTGAACGAATTTACTTTTTCTTTAAGAGACGGAACTTCTGAAAAATTTAAAAACAAATACAGAAAACTTAATGTTCTTCTCTTAGACGACATCCACTTTCTCGAAGACAAAATCCAGACTCAGGAAGAACTTTTTTACACATTTGAAGAGCTTTACAGAACTCACGCTCAAATTGTATTTACTTGCGACCGTCCGATTTCAGAACTGAACGGAATTGAAGACAGACTCAAATCAAGATTCTCAATGGGAACTACAATCGATTTGCAGCCGCCAAGCTACGAAATAAGAAAAGCCATTCTCTTAAAAAAACTTGAAATAAAGAAAAAATCAGTTCCAGAAGATGTAATTGACTTCATAGCAAAAAATATTCAGTCAAATGTTCGTGAACTCGGAGCGTGCCTTGACAAAATGATTGGCTATGCTGAACTTTTGCAGAAAAATCTTACAATCGATATTGCAAAAAAACTTCTAAGTGACAACATAAGCAAAGTTTCCGACGGCTCAATTTCAATAGACACAATTCAAAAAGTTGTTGCAAATCATTACAACATTTCTTTAAGCGACATAAAAGGCGTAAAGCGCAATAAAAAAATAGCATATTCGCGCCACATAGCAATTTATATTTCACGGATTTTAACTGAATCTTCATTCAATGAAATCGCTGCTGAATTCGGCGGAAAAGACCATTCAACAATAATGCACAGCTACAATACAATTGAACTTCAGCTTAAAACAGATGAAAGCTTAAATTCAACAATTGAACTTCTTATAAAAGAAATAAAAGATTACAAGAGGCTTTAATTTCAGTGGAAAACTATATTCAAATATGTTATAATCCTGTGGAAAAAATAAGGATTTTATAAAAAAAGTGAATTTGTGGAAAAAAAGTGAATTCATTTCATTGATTTTTGCACAACTTAATTTCTTTCAATACAAAAAGAAAAATCACTTTTCCATAAATCCACAAGCACTATTACTACTATTACTAAAATTTATAAATTTATAAATTTAATATAGCTTGTGTATAAAAATTCATTTGCTTTTAAAAAGCGAATAATTATGCAAAATTGTATAGTAAAACTAGGAGATTACAATAAAAACTTTGTCTAAAATAGCGTCAAAGTTTTTATTCACAAGTTTGCGTTGCAAACTTTCTTATCAACTGCAATTTCTCACTTTGTTGCGAAATTGCGCTAAAAAGTCAAATCGGAAATTGAGATTCCCTCATTGACTTTTTATTGGGAGAAATATATGAGATTCACATTTGACAAAGACACAATGATTAAAGAAATTTCAATTGCCCAGGAAATCATTTCAACAAAAAACATGGGCTCAATTCTTTCAAATATTTTGATTATAGCTCAGGAAAACAAGCTGACTATAAAAGCAACTGATATAAAAGTTAATTTTGAAACTCAAGTTCCTGTCCAAATAACTGAAGAAGGAACAACAACTGTTTATTGCGATAAATTCATGGGAATTTTAAATTCTCTTCCTTCTGGAGAAATTGAATTTAATCAGGAAAAGAAAGAAGGTGAAGAACAATCTATAAATGTAATAATCAAGCCTGTAGATAAGAAAATCAAATTTCAGATGAAAAGCATGTCTCAGGAAAAATTTCCTGAATTTTATTCCGCTGAAAATGTTCCTTATTTTGAAGTTTCATCAAAAGACATAAAAGAAATGATAGCACAGACTTCTTTTGCGGTAAGCGAAGATGAAACCCGCTATTTTATGAACGGCGTTTTCTTTGAGAAAAAAGGAGACAATTTAAATATGGTTGCCACAGATGGACGCCGTTTGAGTTTTGTTTCAAAGTCAATTCTTGCCGGAATAAGCGAATTTCCTTCAGCTATAGTTCATCCAAAAATTTTGAATATTATATTGAAGCACGCTCCTGAAGAAGGAAATATTTTTGTAGCTGTTGTTGATAAAATGATTTTCTTTAAATTTGGAAACTACAGATTTGGCGCGGCTCTTTTGGAAGGACAGTTTCCTAATTATGAGCGTGTTATTCCTGAGCATCAGGCTTACAGTTTTCAAGTTTACAGAGCTGATTTAGTGGATGCTCTTAGACGTGTTGCTCTTATGGTTGACAAAAAGGCTGGACGTATTTTCTTTAATATTTCTGACGGAGTTTTAAAAATAACATCTTCTCAGTCGGATATGGGAAGCGCAGATGAAGAAATTCCATGCCAATATCAGGGAGAATCTTATACAATAGCGTTGAATTTCCGCTATATTGAAGAACCTTTAAAAGGCATAAATTCTGAAAAAATCGCATTTGAATTTACAGAAGAAATGAAGGCTGTTACAATGCGCCCAGAGCCAGCTGAAGATTATTTCCACATAATAATGCCGATGCAAAAAGAATAGAAAATAAAGCATAAAAAATGCCTTTTCTTTCTCTGTCTCCATATAATTTTAGAAATCTCTGCAATCAAAACATAGATTTGTCTTCAAAAGAAATTTATTTTGTTGGAAAAAACGGACAGGGAAAAAGCAATCTTTTAGAAGCTCTTTATTATTCTGCTTATGGCTCATCGTTTAGAACTCATGTTGATTCAGAAGTTATAAAAAAAAATGAAAATGAAATGAGCCTTCGTTGTTTGTTCAGAGAAGAAAATGGAACTTCCCACACAACTTCAATTATTTTAAAGGAAAGGCTTAAAAAAATAGAAAAAGACGGAAAAATTCTTCACGACCGAAAAGAACTTATAAATACAATGCCGTGCGTTCTTTATAGCCATGAAGATTTGGATTTTGCCATAGGCTCTCCAGAAAGAAGACGTTTTTTTATAGATCAGTCGCTGAGCATGTACGATGTTCTTTACATTGATATTATGAGAAAATATAAGCGAATTCTAAAAAACAGAAATTTAAGCTTAAAAGAAAAGCATTACGATTTGCTTGAAACTTATGATTTTCAGCTTGCTCAAAATGGACTTGAAATTCAAAAAAAAAGAAAAGATGCTGTTTTTGGTTTTAATCAGATTTTTGGAAAACTTTACGAGCAGGTAACTGGAATTTCTGGAGTTTCCATAAAATATATTCCGTCTTGGAAAAATAAATCAGATAATTTAAATTCTCCTTTTTTTGACAGAAATATTCCGTCAGTTGATTTTGTTGTTGATTATTTAAATAAAACAAGGGAGCAGGAAAAAATAATCGGCTCTTCAATGAGCGGACCTCACCGAGATAAAATTGTTTTTGAAAAAGAAGGAATTCCATTTGTTCCAACAGCGTCTACCGGTCAAAAAAGGCTTATAGCTTTGATTTTAAGAACTGGACAAGCTGTTTTTTATAAGCAGATTACTTCAAGAAAGCCAGTTTTGCTTATGGATGATGTTCTTCTTGAACTAGATCCTGAAAAAAGACAAAAAGTAACTTCTCTTTTGCCTGAATATGACCAGCTTTTCTGCACTTTTCTTCCGGGAGAACCTTATAAAAATTACAAACGGGAAAGCACAAGAGTTTACAAAATTCAAGATGGAAAATGGGAAGATTCAGAATGAGCGAAGAAATTTTTTCTTTTAGCCAGATAATTTCAAATGCCTTTAATTCTATAAAAGTTGAAAATGCGCAGAATTCTGTAAATATTTATGACGAATGGAAAAAAATTCTTTCGCGCATAAAGACAAATTCTTCAAATCCGAATGAAGGCCTTAACATGGCAGGACATAGCCGTGTAATTGACTTGAAAAATGGAATTTTGCTTGTTGAAGCTGATCATCCGGGCTGGATTTCGCTTATAC
>CAVKBG010000069.1:0-9131 GCA_963654755.1 Desulfovibrionaceae bacterium | reverse complement strand
TTTTGAACGGCGGTTTTTACCGTTCGGCGTTGCGTGGAAAATACAATTCCGTGCGGATTTTGCTTAGCGCGACTGCGTGGCTTTTGTTCGCTCTGATGATTTTGATGGCGTTCAGCTCGGTTATGATGAGTGGCGCGGTTTTTACGTTTTCTTCTATTAATATGACTTCTTGGAGCCGGCCGCTGCATACTTTTTCTTGCTCCTGGGGATTTTTGGTGATGGGATTTCACTTGGGAATTCATCTTCATTCAAAACTGAAAAAACTTGAAACAGCGGCAAATGGCAAAAAATCTGCAAGTGATAGAAAATCAGCGCGCTTTGTGGCTTTGCAGATTTTATGGATTTTGATTTTCGCGCTCGGAATTTTCTGCATTGTTCATAGCCAGTTTTACGTTTATCTTTTCTGGATGAACGCATGGAAAATTTCTGCGCCGAATATTTTTGTCTGCGTGGCGGAATATTTGGGAATGACCGCCGGAATGATTATGCTTTCGCATTTTGCGATGAATTTTTTGCAGTTTCGCCACGCCCGCTGAGTTTCTTAAAATCCGAAGGTGCTTGCCGAAAGAAATCTTGTGTAGTATATTGAGCGAATAAATTGTCCAGAAGTTGCATTCACTTTATGACTGAAATGCGTGCTGATTGTTTTTCGTTTTGACACGCTTGCTTTGGACTGTTTTCTAAATTATAAAAGGTTCGGTGTTTTAAATTTATGTTCGGATTGAGATTAAAAAACTTAAAGACCGCAGGAGTCTTTTCATTTTTACTTGTTTTTGGAACTGAAGTTTTTTCGCAAGTTTCTGGAACTGTAGAAGAGTGTTCCTTTGGTGTTTTCCGCTCGCAGTACGGCGATATGTTCGATGTGCGCTACTGGCAGAATCAGCTTGATGACAATTATTATTTTCACACAGGACTTTATGACGATGCGATTAATTTTGCCTGGGCTGCAAATTTTCTTGGAATCTACTGGGGCGCGGGCTACAACGCAAAAATCATGAACCACAAGGCTTGGCCTCACAACTTGACCGATATGGACGTTTGCATTATGGCAGGCATTCCGTCTCTTGGACTTGGAGTTCGCGCAAGCTATTACGATAAAAATGTTTACAAGGGGCTTGGCACTGCCGCTCCTAAAGTTGAAATCGGAAAAACTTTTGAATCCGTTCCTATTAAAATTGGATTTGAGGCAGAAGGAAAATTCAGATACTGGAAATCTCTTCACCTTGATGTGGCGCAGATTCCTTTTACTTTTAAGTTTGATTTTTCGCCGGACGGAATGCGTGGGGGGGGCGGAACTTATACCGTAATGCCGACTTTAAAATATCTTTCCGCAGTGAATGAAGTTTCGGGGCTTGCTCCTATGCAGGGCTTTTCTGTCTGGGGTGGCTGGAAGTGGAACATTTTTGACAATTTGAGCTTCGGCTTTCGTCCGTCATTTATGATAAATTTCAACTGCATAAACACTGCCGACTATTCCGTGAACAAGCGGATGTCAGAACTTGACCAAGACGGAGTTGGAAGCCTTGTTGAAAATCTTAACTGGATTCCAGAAAATGGAAACACAGAGTGGCGCGTGAGCGTTCCTTTTTCAGCGGTTTATGATGTTACAGAAAAAGTTCAGCTCATCGTTGGATTCAAGTGCGGCTTTTACTGGTCGAATTTTGACCACATGAGTGAACAGCATACCGGCGGAAAAAATCTGCACGGAACTGTAAACGAAACAGGATTTGCTCTTGGGCTAAAAGCCGAAATGAACAAGAATGCGGTTTTCCAGATTGGCACTTCGTATATCAGGCAGCTTTCCTTGAATCCGGAAGGAAACACAACCGGCTCGCCTAAAGACTACGAAACAGACGCTCCAAACATTTCAGTTTCAAATCTTTTTGACCAGCCTATTACAGCCTCGCTTACTTTGCGGTTTTGAATATTCCTAATTTTGAGTTTTATAATTAAATGTCATACAACAGATTCCTCAGTCAAGCTGGAGAATGACATGAAGGTAGCTATTTTTATTAAACTTAACATTCGCACTATTTCACAACATATTTTCCATCGGAAGTTTCTGAAATTGTAAGTGTGGTTGTGCGTTTTATTCTGCGGTTGTAGCTTGCCTTTAGATACATTTGTTGTGTCTGCAAATTTATTCCCGAAAAGAATTCGACTTTTGTAATTTCCTGCTCGCAGTTTATTGTTACAGTTGTTCCAGGATTAATCCGTTCATACGATTTTGTTGAATCGTCAAATGTAAAACCGATTACAAATGCAGTGTCTTTTGTGCTGTCCTTTATGCTCAGTTCAAAACTTTCATCCGTTCCAAAGTGGCAGGCGGAAAAGACAACTGCGGCAACAATCAATGTAATAAAAATTAAAATGCGTTTTTTCATTTGCGGTTTATCCAATAAGAGTGCTTTGACAAAATATATTGTCATCTTCGGGCTTGACCCGAAGATTTTGTTTCAGATTAAATATTGAACTGATTTATATGCTCGCCGATTTCGCTTATGTTCGCTTTCATTTTTCCGGAAACATCAGACAACGCGCTTGTTGTTGAGTTGATGATTTTTGTTCCCTGAGTCATTTCTTCCATGCTGCTTTTTATCATTGTCATTGCGTTCTGAAGAACCTGAACATCATTAAGAATTTTCTCGCTTTTTTCTGTCATTGAGCCTGCCGCGTCGCGTACTTCATTTGTGCTGTCTTGCATTGTGTGCAGGGCTTCGCTTATCTGCGATGAACCTAAAGTCTGTTCTTCCATTGCACTTTTTATCTGGCGCACAAGCTGGTCTGTTCCGTTCAGTTCCTCTGCGACCGCCGTAAACGCTGTGTTTGAATTTTCACTCATTGAAACGCAGCTTTGGATTGAATCGCTTATGTTGTTCAGCTGTTTTCCAATCGCCGTTGACTGGCTTGAAGAAGTTTCTGAAAGTTTTCTGATTTCGTCTGCAACTACGCTGAAACCTTTTCCTGCTTCGCCTGCGTGTGCCGCTTCGATTGCCGCATTCATTGCAAGAAGATTTGTCTGTTCCGCAATTGACGCGATTATTGTGTTTGCGTCATGGAGCATTTCCGACTGCTTTTCAATCTGCTCGATTTTTTCATTCACTTCTTTCTGACGCTGAATTCCTGTGCTTATGTTTTCCGTAAGCGAATCAAAACTTTCCGCCATTTTTTCAACAGAAGAATTTACGGAATTAATATTTCCCATCATCTGCTCAACCGCCGCCGAAGCCTGAGTTACGCCGCTCGACTGATTTTCAATCATTTTTTCAAGCTTGCTGATGTCCTCAGAAATTCCCTGAACTGCCACCGCTGTTTCTGTTACCGACTCAGATTCCTTGTCAATCTGATTTCCTGCGCTGTTTATGTTTGCAAGAATTTCTGTAACGGAAGCCGCTGTTTCCGACGAAGAATTTTCAAGCGTAATTCCTGCCTCGGAAAGCTGGTTGCTTGATTTTTTTATGTCCGTAACAATGTTCTGCAGTTTGTCCGCAAAGCTGTTGAAACTTTCTGCGATTGTATTGAACTCAAGAAGATTTGAAGGCTTGATTCGCTTTGTAAGATCCGCGTTTCCGTTTGCAATGTCGTATACAGATTTGTCAACTGTGTCCAACGGATTTATTATTGCCTTCAGCACAATGCAATAGAAAATAACTGCCACAACAACAAGAATCGCCAATGTTACAATAATCATCATATTTAGCATTGAGCGGTACATATTTTGAATTTCTATTTTTTTGCCGGAAATCTGATTCTGGATGTCGTCGTAATAATTTCCTGTTGAAATCATCCAGCCCCAAGGTTCAAAAATTCCAGAGTACGCAAGTTTTGGCGCAACTGTAACGCCGTCAGACTTTGTGAACATAAACTGATTGAATCCGCCGCCGGAAGAGCAAGCCTTAAAAATTTCCTGAATAATTTTTACGCCATTGGAATCCGTAAGATTAAACCGGTTTGCGCCTTCATTTTTAACAAGAATCGGATGCATTACAAGAATGTAATCCCTGTCGTCTATCCAAAAATATCCTGTGGCATCGTCTCTGTATCTCATTGCGCGGACAGTTTCTTTTGCATTGTATTTTGCCTGTTCCTCTGAAATTTCTCCAGCCTGAAATCTGTCATATTCTTTTTTTATCACTGAAATAGCGGCTTGAACTTGCGACTTTATTTCAATCTTGTAGCCGTAATCCATTGCGCCTTCGTAGTCAGTGTAAGCCATTTTGGAAGTTTTATTGATGTAATGAATTCCAACAGAACCAACCGCCGCCGAAATTACAATTGAAAAAATGATGCTTAAAAATACAAGAGTGAATTTGAGGGACAATTTCTTTTTCATACAATCTCCGATAAAAAGTCAATGAGAAAATATCAATTTTCGATTTGGCTTTTTAATGCAATTTCGCAACGAAGTGAAAAATTGCAGTTGATAAGGAAGTTTGCAACGCAAACTTTTTAATAAAAACTTTGACGCTATTTTAGGCAAAGTTTTTATTAAATCTCCGATTAGAATAATCTTCTTTAAATATTGAAAAATATTATAACACTTTGTTCTTGTTGTTGCAAAGTTTAAATTAAAAACTTAAACTGATAGAATGTTGCGCTGTCATTGTCGGGTCATAGCATGGGAATGACAATTAAAGTTAAACTGATAGATTTTTATAGAAGAAAAAAAATGTTTTTGGTAAAATCGAGTTTATGGAACAGGACATTCGCTGGAAGCAGAGATTTCAAAACTATTGCAATGCGCTGGAAAATTTTTCAGAAGCCATAGAACTTTCATCTAAAAGAGATTTGTCTAAGCTTGAAAAACAAGGACTTATTCAAAGTTTTGAATTTACGCAGGAACTTTCCTGGAAAGTTTTAAAGGATTATTTGGAATACAAAGGCGCAGATTCTCAGATAATCGGCTCAAAAGATGCTGTAAGAAACGCCTATTCCGTTGGGCTTATAAAAAACGGCGACATCTGGATGGATATGATTGCCAGCAGAAATTTATCTAGCCACGCTTATGATGAAGATTCTGTTCAGCAGATAATTGACAAGTGCATTTTGGATTATCATAAGGAATTTTTAGATTTAAAAGAAACATTGGAAAAAAAATTGTAATGGCTTTTGGACTGACTTTAAAACAAGAAAAAATCATAAATGAAATATTCTCAAAATATCCGCAGATAAAAAAAATCATTGTTTACGGAAGCCGCGCAAAAGGAAATTTCCGCGAAGGTTCAGACATAGACTTAACAATAGTTGAAGAAAAAGAAATCCCGACTTCTGTTCTTTTAAAACTTGTAAACGATTTTGACGATTCCTTGCTGCCAATAAAAGTTGACATATCAATTTTCTCAAAACTCACAAACCAAAATTTGATTGACCACATAAAAAGGGTTGGACAAGTTTTTTATAAGAGATAGGAGAGTAGGAAAAATGCGTTTGGAAAAATAAAATCAAACTCACGCAGTTACCAATACTTTTTGGGCTTTCTGTATAACAAGAATATTTTCATTATGCAGATTCTGCTCTTGTTTTTCCAAAATGCTGACAAATTCAAATTCGGTCTTAAAAAGTGCGGCATTTTCTTTATTCAGCCTTTTTCTTGCAACTTCTATCGCTTTTTCGGACTTGTCTATTCCAATCCAACGTCTGCCTAGTTCCTGTGCGGCAACAAGCGTTGTTCCTGAACCGCAGAAAAAATCCATAACCAAACTTTCAGGATTTGAGGAAGTCTGAACAATAAGTTTTAATAAATCAAGATTTTTTTCTGTCGGATAAACTGGATATTGGTAATCCTTGAAATCCCAAATGTCCTGAAGTTTTTTACCTTTCTGCTCATCTGCAAAAATTTTCCGGCGGGGAACTCCGTTTTTTGACCATTCAATCAAGCCCTGCTCGTCAAGTTTTTCAAGTTCCGCTGGAGAAGTGCGCCAGTGTCTGCCTTATTCTATTATTTTGTCAAATTGTGTCTCATCGACTTTTTTTGTTTTTATCGCTTTTCGTGCGTTGTCAACAAAAGAGTAAAAATCTTTATTCATATCTGCAAGAAAATTCATAAAATTTATATCGACAATGCTTCGTTCTCTTGCGGAAACAACAATTTCACTCTTTAAAGGATTTTCAAGATTCAATTTTATGACACCGATTCCATAGCCATTATTCAAACGTGAAAGATTTGAAAGAAAAGCAGCGTCTGTATCTAAATCGCCAACAACAAGATAGCCGTAATTTGCCCAGGCGGAATTTGAAACTGCCTGAAAGTAACATTCTGTGATATTACTTTTGTCGATTTTTAATTTAAGTTCAAAACTATAGAATTGCATAACCTTTGTTGAAAAAAGTCCGAGCTTCTCAATTTCAGATTGAAAAAGCGGATTCAAGTCAAGAATTGTCGGATTTATTCCAACTATATCAGGATTTGTCCATTTTCCAATCTTGTCTTTTTTCTTCTGAACTTTTAAGGCATTTATAGTTTTGCAGTAAACTCCGAAACGTTCCTTTGCAAACTTTACTAGATATGGATGCAAAGAAGATTCTGGTATTACAGTCGCTTCAGGAATATTTTTGGATTTCAGGAAAAAATGTTTTTTACTTTTCTTTGCTTTTCCTTCGTTTTGAATTCCAAAAACTGGATTGCTTCCGCTTGAATATTTTGTAAGGCAGCGGGCAACAGCCGATAGTTGAACTTGAACTTTTTGAAGTTCCTCACATTCATAATATTTCTCGTGCTTTTCGGCAATGGAGAGAATTTCACCTTGTGTAAGAGGAATTTCTGACTTTTCTAAAATATCGATTATAAGCTCAACTAGTTTCATTTCTAAATCTCGCTTAAATATTCTGAAATATTTGCGTTTTTATACAAGTCGTATGCTTCGTCAATAACTTCGTTCAAAACATCTTTTGTATCATTTTCTTCATGATTAAAAATAACTTCCGTAAGGCAAACTAAAAAATACGGATTGTTTGTTGGAAATCTGTCTTTGATTGAATTTAGAAATTCATAATCAGTGTTATAGACAATCTTCTCATCGAGCAATTTTTGGGTATATTTCATTTTATGCGGCTCCCATCTGTCTGTTTGTTTCTTTTGGTTCTGTGCATTTTTCACGGATTTTGTCTAAGCCCATTTCATAGAGTCTGTTGCAAAGCCGTTTTACAGTTTCTGGATTATTTTTAAGTGCGTTTGCTGTATCTCGTCTTAAAAAAGGAATATAAGAATCTTTTATTGGGAACAAATCAAGATAAAGAAGATATTTTATTAAACAGTTGTCATCTTTATTATTGAATGCCTGAACAATACTGTCCCAATATTCTTCATTTATTTTTCGTATTTTGTTTAGAGTCATAGGATAGACATCAAAAAGTCTGTCGAGATAGTTTTTATTATTTGCAAGTTCAATACTGCGTTGCATCCAAACATTCATGATTTTGTTCTCCAAAAATAAGTAACTTTTACAAAATTACTATACACAATTTTTGCCAAAACTTCCATAATATTTTTGAAACGAACGCCCAGATGTAAAAAATTATCCGCAAAGTCACGCAAAACTTGTAATTGAGAAAATTCGCGTTTTGTGCTAATCTCTTCTATATATTCAATATTTATCTTAAGAACAATTCGAGGACTCTATGAAACTTTGGGAAAAAGGCGCTTTTCTTTCTGGCGGAAAACTGGTTGAATCCGTTCCGGGCAAAAATCCTGCTGAATGTGCAAAAAACACAATCGCTTATTCTATTTTGCAGAAACACAACACTTCAGGCGATGCGGCAAAGCTGAAGATTAAATTTGACAAAATCACTTCTCACGATATTACTTATGTTGGAATCATTCAGACGGCGCGGGCTTCCGGGCTTGAGAAATTTCCGATTCCTTATGTTTTGACGAACTGCCACAATTCGCTTTGTGCGGTTGGGGGAACAATCAACGAGGATGACCATATGTTCGGTCTGACTTGCGCGCAGAAATACGGCGGAATTTATGTTCCTCCTCATCAGGCTGTAATCCATCAGTTTGCGCGCGAGATGCTTGCAAAGTGCGGCGACATGATTTTGGGTTCTGACAGCCACACTCGTTACGGCGCGCTTGGAACTATGGCGATTGGCGAGGGCGGCGGCGAGCTTGCAAAGCAGCTTCTGGGAAAGACTTACGATGTGAACATGCCGGGCGTTATCGCGGTTTACTTGACTGGCTCTCCTGTTCCGGGTGTTGGTCCGCAGGATGTCGCGCTTGCGATTATCAAGGCTGTTTTTGCGAACGGCTACGTCAAGAACAAGGTGATGGAATTTGTAGGCCCTGGAGTTACGAATCTTTCCGCTGACTTTAGAATCGGCGTTGACGTTATGACGACTGAGACGACTTGTCTTTCTTCAATCTGGTCAACAGACGAGAAAATCCGCGAGTTCTACGCGGTTCACGGAAGGGAAGGCGACTACAAGGAATTGAATCCGGGGGCAGACGCTTATTATGACGGCGCGATTGAGCTTGACTTGGGCGAAATCCGCCCGATGATTGCGATGCCGTTCCATCCGTCTTGCGCTTATACAATCGAGGAAGTGAACAAGAATCTTATGGATATTCTGGAGGAGACCGAAAAACGCGCGAAAGTCTCGTTCGGCGATAAGGTGAATTTCAGCCTTAAAAACAAGGTGATTGACGGAAAGCTTTACGTTGACCAGGGCGTCATTGCAGGCTGCGCGGGCGGCGGATTTGAGAACATCTGCGCGGCTGCCGACATCTTGAAGGGAAAGGATACTGGAAACGGAAAATTCCTTTTGAACGTTTATCCTGCTTCCATGCCAGTCTACATGGAGCTTATGAAGAACGGCGCGTTCGCCTCGCTTGTTGACGCGGGCGCAATCATCAAGACTGCTTTCTGCGGGCCTTGCTTTGGTGCGGGCGACACTCCTGCAAACGGCGCGTTCTCTATCCGTCATTCAACAAGAAACTTCCCGAACCGCGAAGGCTCAAAAATCCAGAACGGACAGCTTGCCTCTGTTGCGCTTATGGACGCGCGTTCAATCGCAGCAACTGCCGCAAACAAGGGATTCCTTACAGCTGCCACAGACTTGGCGGACGGCGAGTTCAGCAAGAAAAAATATTTCTTTGACAAGACAATCTACGAGAAGCGCGTTTACGACTCAAA
>CAVKBG010000068.1:0-9279 GCA_963654755.1 Desulfovibrionaceae bacterium | reverse complement strand
GTCCGTGCCACGGATATGTGCGTGTCCGCTATGCGGATGTGTAAATGTCCGTGGCACGGACTGAAAGTTATTTAGCTTTTGAAAGCTTTTATCAAATTTAAAATAGAAGAAATTTGTTCAATGGACAGAGTTTCAAAGAAAGAGATAAGTTCTTTTTTCTCATTTTCTATATTTCTTGCTTTTTCAAAATATTCTGAGAAAAAATTTTCAGAGTCAAAAAAATCAGCTGGTGTAATTTTCAAGTATTCACATATTGCAAAAAATCCTTGAAGAGACGGAAGGCGTTTTCCATTTTCAATTAGGTTTACATAATTCACATTTTGCCCTAGCGCAATGCTCATTTCCCGGGCGGAAATTTTGTTTTTGTTCCGTAAATAGCGCAATCTGTCTGAAAATTCACTGCTATATTTGTTCGCTGATTCTTTTTCTGTATTCATTATACATACTTTAAGATGTTGATTTTAAAAACTTGCAATCTGTAAGATAAAGTTGTATACTTATGCAATCTTAAAGATTGTAAATGTTTAGAGGTGTTTATATTTTGACTCGACACGCCATTCTTTGCGGTTCCGCGCCAAGCGGATTCACGCAGAAAAAAATAAACGAAATGCACGATTTTCTCACAAGTGAAGCCGGCGGTTCTTGGTCTGAAAAAGAAATAACGATTTTCCCGAATGGCGTGGACGAGGCGATGCTTTCTTTTATGCTTGAACGGCTAAAAGCGGATAAAACTAAACAAATTCTTCTATATATATGCACTTTGTCGCCGGTTGCGGATGAGGATAAATCCGTGTGGCTTGGCGGAGATGAAGTGCGGAAAGGTACGATTGAGGCGTTCTATGCGGATGGCTACGGTCAGGTGATTTATGATTGCGGCAGGGAATTTGTGAGCGATGAAGAGATGGAATTGGAAGAAGAAAACGTTTTTGAAAGACAAATAACTTCGCTTTCATTTTCAAAAATGGGAGAGTGAAATGAAACGGATAATAACTTACGGGACATTTGACCTGCTCCATTACGGACACATAAATCTTCTGCGTCGGGCTAAGGCGCTGGGCGACTATCTTGTTGTGGGACTTTCAACGGACGAATTTAACTGGAACTCAAAGCACAAAAAGTGCTATTTCAGCTATGAAAAACGCAAGCAGCTTTTAGAGGCAATCCGCTATGTTGACTTGGTTATTCCCGAAGAGAACTGGGAGCAGAAGAAAAGCGATGTTGACCTTTATAAAATTGACACGTTTGTTATCGGCGATGACTGGAAAGGCAAGTTTGATTTCCTAAACGAGCAATGCGAGGTTGTCTATCTTGAGCGAACTCCTGAAATTTCCACAACGCAGATAAAGAGGGACTTGAAAATTAATGGGGGGGGCAACTGTAAAGTGATTTTCGGTGCAGCTTCCAAAGTGGAGGTTGCGGCATGAAAAAAGCACTTGTTGTTGGCGGAAGCAACGGAATCGGACTTGCGGTTGTAAACGAACTGCTTCAGAAAGGATACTTTGTTTTTATTTATGACCGCTCCGAGCCGGACTTCCAAAATATAATGGATATGAGAAGAATTCTGTATAAAAAATGCAATCTCCTCGATTTGAATCTGAATGATTTTGCTGTTCTTGCAGATGACGCGGAGCTTTCCGTATTATTTATCTCTGCTGGAATCGGTCGCTGTGCTCACTTTGAAAACTTGAATTTCGGTGAAATCAGAAACGCAATGACGATAAATGCAGTCAGCGCAATAGAAATCATCAGATATTTTTATAAGAGAATTTCTAGTGCAGAGTCTTTTTGCTGCGGCGCGATGGTTTCGATTGCAGGATTCATAAATTCTCCGCTTTTCTCTGTCTATGCGGCTTCCAAAGCGGCTTTATGCAGATTTATCGAAAGCGTGAATGTCGAGCTTGAAAAAAAAGGAACAAAAAACAGAATTCTGAATGTTTCGCCAGGCTCAATAAAGGGCACAAAGTTTAACGGCGAAAAAACAAATGATTTAAGCGAATCAAAGAATCTTGCAGAGAAAATCACTGAAAAACTTCTTTCTAAAAAAACGCTTTTTATTCCTGAATATGACACTGTTTTTAAGTCTGTCTTGGAACGGAATTTTGCGGACAGTCGAAAGTTCGGCTTGGAAAGCTATGACTATAAAATGAAAAGCGGGCGTGTGCGGGATGATGTTAAAGGCTGTGTAGGATATTTGTCTGGGACTTTCGACCTGTTTCACGTCGGACATCTTAATCTTTTGAAACGTGCAAAAGAGCAGTGCGATTATCTTGTCGTCGGGGTGCACCCGAGTGCCGCGCACAAGGGCAAGGAAACTTTCATATCTTTTGACGAGCGAAAGTCTATTGTTGCTTCTGTTAAATATGTTGATGAAGTTATTAAGTCTTTTCCCGAAGACAGTGAGGCGTGGAAAACAGTCCGCTATAACAAGCTTTTTGTGGGAAGCGACTACAAAGGTACGGAACGTTTCAGAGAATACGAAAAGTTTTTTTCTGATAAGGATGTGCAGATTGTCTACCTTCCGTATACAAAAGGGACAAGCAGCACGCAGATTCGGGAGGCGATATTGAGTACAACGCAGATAAAGAGGGACTTGGAGAAACTGTAATAAATGCTGTCTGTAAAGAGAAATGCGGTTCTTAATGTATTTAGAACTCTAATGAGTCTGATTTTTCCGCTTATTACTTTTCCGTATGTTTCCCGTGTTCTTGGTCCGGAAGGAACAGGAAAAGTTCATTATGCACAGTCAATTGTGTCATATTTTTCAATGATTGCACTGCTTGGAATCAATACATACGGATTAAGAGAGGCCGCAAAAATTCGGGACGACAAGAAGAGCCTCTCGAAATTCTATCATGAAATGATGGTGATTACGCTTTTTTCAACATTGATTGCATATATTCTTTTTTTTGTTGCCATTTTTGTTTTCAGAAATCTTTATGAATATAGACAGCTTTTGCTTGTAACTTCTGCGACCATTATTTTTACAACACTCGGTGTAGAGTGGCTTTATGGTGCGGTTGAGGATTATGGATACATAACTCTAAGGTCGGTGTTTTTCCAGATTGTCGGGCTTGTTCTGCTGTTCGTATTCGTAAAAGACAAAAATGATTTTCTGCCGTATGCGGCGATTTCTGTAGTTACAAATGTCGGTTCAAATCTTCTTAATTTCTTGCATTGCAGAAAATATGTTTTCATCACGAAAAAATATGCTCTGGAGATTAAGAAACATCTGAAACCGATTTTGATTCTATTCGGAACGACAGCTGCAATAAGTGTCTACACTGTGCTTGATTCTACAATGCTTGGAATCTTATGCGGAGATGTTCAGGTTGGACTTTATAATGCAGCTACAAAAATCAACAAGATTGTTGTAGGTCTTATTGTTGCAGTTGGAGTTGTTGTCACACCGAGGATGTCAAATGTTGTTGAGACTGATAGAAATGCCGGAAATAGACTTCTTCTGAAAACCTATAATCTTTATTTGTTCCTTACAATTCCATGTGCAATCGGGTTATGTTTTTTGGCAAGATCTATTATTCAGCTATTCTGCGGAAACGAGTTTTATCCTGCTGTAAAAACTATGCAGATTATGACACCAATAATAATTTTTATTCCATTCGGTCAGTTTTTTACAAATCTGATTTTTACTCCGCTTAGAAAAGACAGGTATTCACTTGTTCCTGTTTTGATTGGTGCAGGCATTAACTTTATAATGAATTTGATTTTGATTCCGAAACTTTATGCTTTTGGAGCCGGAATTGCAACTGTTGTGGCGGAATTTTCTGTTTGGATTATAAAGTTGTTCTTGTCAAAAAAACTGACAGAGGTTTTCTCTTCCTTTTTTAAGAATTTGTATCAGTACATTATTTCCGCACTGCTTATGATACTTGTTCTGTTTTTAATTTCATTGGTTCAGTTTTCTGCCACATGGAATCTGCTTGTTTCCGTTATTGCTGGAGTTGCGGTCTATGTGATTTCTCTGGTGCTCTTAAAAAATGAGTATGCCCTTTCGTTTTTCACCTTTGTAAAGAGGAGGAGTTGAAATGCCTACGCTTAGCATAATTGTTCCTGTATTCAATGCAGAAAAATATTTGTCTGAATGTATAGATTCGATTCTCGCCCAGTCATTCAATGATTTTGAGCTGATTCTTGTTGATGACGGCTCAACGGATAGTTCCTATGAAATCTGCAAAAAATACGCTTTGTCTGATAAAAGAGTAAAAATTATTCAGGAAACAAACGGCGGACCTGGAAAGGCTAGAAATACGGGGCTTGATGCGGCTTGCGGTGAGTGGATTGGATTCTGCGACAGCGATGACTGGATTGATTCATCGAGTTATGAAGAGGCGTTAAGAATTGCCTCAGAAAAAAAAGCGGATTTGGTTCAATGGGAACTTGTCATGGAATATCAGGACAAGACTGTTCCTAATATATGCAAGCCTGACGGATTTTTTACGGCAGAGCAGTCTGGTCTTTATTACCGCTCCGTTGTTTATGCTTCAATTTATAAAAGAAAAATAATAGAGGATAATAATATCCGTTTTCCGACAGACTCGTTTCTTTCTGAGGATGCACTTTTTAATTATCAATATTATCTTGCGGCGGAAAACTGCTTTTATCTTGGAAAATGCTTTTATCATTTCAGGCAGAACCCTGCTTCCATTACCCACAATGTTACAAAAGATAAAATTCTCGGGAAAAAAAAAGTTATTCAGAAAATTTCACTTTTGGCGGAACGGAATGGCGGTTATGGCTATTTAAAAAACATAAAGAAAAACGCTAAAATGCAGGCTCTTTTTTGGATGAAAGAACCTGATTATAGATTGTTCCGAGAGTTATATCCTGAGATTTCTTATAAAGACTTGACGGAAAACATTGATTCCGCATTTGCAAGGCTCTGGTATTTCTGTATATACCGCAAATTGGATTTTTTTGCCGATTTTATGTGGCTGGTAAAAAACTTATTGAAAAATCTGAAAGGCGGCAAAAGATGAGTATGATTGGGAAAATCAAGTTGTATATGCGGAGCGGAATTCTTTTCAAAAAAATCAGCTGTGTTTTTAAATTCAAATTGCAGTCATTTCTGATTTCTTTTCCGTTCAGATTTTTTCTTGGAATCAGACCGCATGAAAATGAAGTTTATTACTCGAATTACAAATTTTATTACGTGCTGAAAAAAAGATTTCAAAGAATTTTAAGCCGACTTCCAGTTTATGAGGAGAATCCCTTTCCGAATGAGAAAATCATCTGGTGGTGCTGGCTTCAGGGGGAGGAAAGTGCTCCCGATTTATGCAGAGCCTGTCTTTCATCTTTACATAGGAATCTTCCTGACTTCAAGATTAATATTGTAACTGAAAAAAATATGTGGAGCTTAGTGACAGTTCCTGAATATATCAGAAATAAGTACGAGAAAGGAATAATTTCAAGAACTCATTTCTCTGATATTTTGAGAACCTGCCTTTTGGTTGAGCATGGCGGCATTTGGATTGACTCAACTGTCTACTGCACAGGTTGGCATAATGAGATTTTTTCTGAGAAACTGTTTTATTTTTCAAATACCATGCGGGGAGACAAAGGAATTTCGTTTTCAAGCTGGCTGATTTCTGCACATGAGAAAGAGCCTGTTCTGATGACTATCCGCGATTTGCTATTTTTGTATTGGAAAAATCACAATTATCTTTATCATTATTTTATTTATCATTTCTTTGGATCAATGGCTTTGGAAAAATACCCTGAGATAGCTGAAAAAGTTCCTGTATTTTCAAATATTCCTCCTCATATAATGCAGAATGAACTGTTTGATGAATACTCTGAAAAACGTTTTGCCCATTATGTTCAAATGAGTGATTTCCATAAACTTACATATAAATTTCCAAAACATCAGAATACAAAAAATACAGTTTATGAAGCGATTTTAAATAAGGAAAATGTTTCGGAGAATCAAAAAACTGGAGCAAAAAATGAATAAGAAAAATCTTCCTTTGCCGATGAAAATTGTGCGGCGCGGCTTTATTACGCTTTTCAATATTCTGGAGCTGCCGTTTTATTATCTTTTCGGACTTTTTCCGCGCAACAAAAATCTTTGGATTTTCTGCTCCTGGTTCGGACAGCGGTATTCCGACAACTCGCGTATGTTTTTTGAGTACGTGAACAAGAATCACCCGGAGATAAAAACTGTCTGGCTTTCAAAAAACAACGATGTTGTGAAAAAGCTCCGTGCAGAAGGCAGAAACACTTTTTCATCTTATTCTATTGCCGGACTGTTTTGTTCTTTGCGCGCGTCGAAAATATTTTCAACTACAGGCGGCGAGATGAGCCTTTTTTTCTGCAGAAACGCCGAGCATTACGCTTTGTGGCACGGAATGCCGCTCAAAAAAATTTTGAATGACGACACAAATTCCGGAGGCGAGTCTGCAAACTCGGCTTTTAGAAGAAAAACTTCTTTGATTCTGCGAAAACTTTTTCCGTGGAAAATCTTTCTGGAGCAGAAAAAACTTTTTACAGTTGCAAACTCTGAATTTTTTGTTCCATTCTTGAAAACTGCGTTCAATCTGTCGGACGAGAAAATTCTTCGCACTGGTTCTCCGAGATGCGATGCTCTCTTTGCGCACAGAAAAGAGCCTTTAATCGAAAAAATCCGCGAACAGTTTCCTGAAAGCAAGATAATTCTTTATATGCCCACTTTTAGAACTGCGGAATGGACTGGTGAGGTTTTCAATCCGTTTGATGAAAAATACGGCTTTGACCTTGACGAATTTCTGGCGACGCTGGAGCGTCATAAAAGTGTGCTTGTTTACAAGCCACACTTTTCTGACTTACGCTTTATAAAAACCGTAAGTCAGAAAAGCTCAGCCTCACGGCTCATTACGATAAATGATTCTGACTACGACGAGCTTTACAATTTTGCCGGTCAGGTTGATATGCTGATGACCGACTATTCAAGCATTTATTTTGACTTTATCGCGACAAAAAAGCCGGTTATTCTTCTTCCTTTTGACTACGAATTTTACATCAAATATGCGCGCGGTCATTACTTTAATTATTTTGAGAACATGGAAGGCGCAAAGGCAAAGAACTGGCATGAATTCTACAGGATTCTTGAAGAGAAAAGCTGTTCGCCAGTAAGCGAGGAAACACGGAAAAAGTTTTCTGAATACTTGGACGGAAAGTGCTGTGAAAGGCTGTGGAACAAAATCACGGAGGTTTCAAAATGAAAATTTCAGTTGCACTAGCCACTTATAACGGAGAAAAATATCTTCGCGAGCAGTTGGATTCTGTTTTGAATCAGGATTTTAAGGATTTTACTCTTTACATTTCAGACGACGGAAGCTCTGACGGAACTTTGAAAATTATCGATGAATATGTGTCAAAAGACAACCGCGTAAAAAAATTTCCAAAGCATGAGCCGAACAAGTCTGCGTGCAGGCATTTTTTGTATATGCTCGAAAATATTCAAAGCGACTTGTATTTGTTTTGCGACCAAGACGATGTCTGGACAAGCGACCATATCGGAATTTTTGTTGAAAAATACGAAAGCCTTTCTAGCGAAGAAAAAAATCTTCCTGTTTTAGTTCATTCTGATTTGAAAATTGTTGATTCTGACTTGAATGTAATTTCGCCTTCACTTTTTGAATATTCTCATCTTCCAAAAAATCCGAACAACCGTTTTTATTTCCAGCTAAACAATGTTACTGGCTGCGCCTGCATGATAAATAATGAGCTAAAAAAATACGCGCTAAAAAATGTTTCAATTTTGAAAGAAAATCTTTCTAAAGTTTTAATGCACGACCATTTTTTTGCAGCAGTCGCGGCGGAATTTGGAAAAAAGATTTTTGTTCCAAAAGCGACGGTTTTATACAGGCAGCATGGAACAAACGTCTGCGGAAGCGGAGAGGGCTGGAACTTGAAATCTTTTATAAAGAAAGTTTTTTCATATTCTCAGCACAAGATTTCATATTCTCAGCACAAGATTTTCGCCGGCTTCTTTGCGGAGTATTTCAAGGAGAAGTTGTCTGAAAAAGAATACAGCTGCCTCGCTTCTTATTCAAAACTAGAAAAAAGAAACAAAATCTCAAGGCTTCTTTTTCTTTTAAGAAACGGATTTTTAAAGACCGGTCTTATCAGAAGCGTTTGGCTTTGTATTGTGGGGTGAGAATGTCTTTTATAAAAAAAATCTCGTTTTTCTTGAATATTCTGCTGCTTTTCTCGATTGTGTTCGACCCGTACAATTATTTGTTTCATATAAAAAATATTGCTTTCGTGCTTTTTTTGTTTTCAAGCCTGCCGTTTATTGAATGCAAATATTATTATGTTCCGTTTGCTTTTCTTTTGGTGTTTTTTGTTTCCTTGAGCTTTGGAATTCTCACGGAACAGAATCTTTCAAATGAAAGCACAATGGCAATGCTAAAGTCGTTCCTGTTTTTGATTTACATATTTTGGATGCCTTGCGAATATTTAAAGACGAGCAAAGTTTTTTACTGCGTTTGCTTTTTGCTTGCAATATTGCAGATTGCGCTTTTTGTTGTCTTGATTTTTTTCCCGGAATCGCTGATGTTTTTCACGCTTTTTCTGAATAAAGGAGAAGAGGCGACTCTTTTAATTGGAATAAGAAACTATTACGGCGTTGACCTTCCGATGGTTTTTTACAAGACTTGTCCGCTTCTTGTTTTGCCTTTGGGAATTTCAGTTTCAAATTTCCTGCAGAAAAAAAGCGTTAAAAATTTCTTGCATTTTGCGGTTTTTGCCTTTGGATTTTTTGTTTCCGGCACGCGGGCGGATATGCTTTCATGCATAACGCTGATTTTTGCCGCCGCGCTTTTTTATCATTTTTATTACAAGAAAGAAGTTTTTTTTACGGCGGTTTTTTCATCCGCGTTTTTGTGCGCTTTTTTATTGGCGGTCGCATTTCTTTTGACTGCAAATGACTATTCAACAAATATAAAGTCAGGACATCTCTCATCTTTTATGAATATGTTTGATGAAAATCCGCTGAAGTTTTTACTGATTGGAAACGGACCTGTATCTTATATGTATACTTCCGCCCGGAATGAATGGGTAACTTTAACGGAGCTTACATATCTTGAGCTTATAAAAAATTTCGGACTTATTCAGTCAGTTTTAATTGTTGGAATATTGCTTTTACCGGTGTTTTTTATCTGCAAAAATGAATCTTATGAAAGAATCCAAAAATTTTCTTTGGTTTTAAGCTATGTCGCATATCTTTTTATTTGCGGCACAAATCCGCTTCTTATAAGCTCCACGGGCTTTACAGCTTTAGCG
>CAVKBG010000067.1:0-9539 GCA_963654755.1 Desulfovibrionaceae bacterium | reverse complement strand
CGGACAAATCAACATTCCACTTTTCCGTAATTTCATGGATGTACATCTCCTTAAAATAATTTTTGTCTTTCTTAAATCCGGCTTTTTTTATATAACTTTCAACCAAATCTTCCATAAGATGGCCACCACGATTTTTTCTGCCGTTTGAATCAAGCCCAGTCTCAACGCCTGTAACATAATCAACAAGATTGTTCACAAGATGATTCTGCAAAAGGTCAAAAAGTCCAGATTTTTTCATAAAATTGGAATACTCAGAAACAGTTTGCTTTGAACCCGCAAAATCAAAAATGAAACTTCCATTTTCATCAGAAACTGAAATTTCAGAATTGCGGACAGCCAAAAGAATTGGAATACATCTTAAGGTTTCAGGATATTTTGAAAGAATATTCTCAAAATCTTTTTCAATTGTTTTTGAACCAATTAAGGAATTCAAAATATTCAGCTCGATTTTAATATTCTCGACATTTCCAAAAACTTTTTCAAAATCAATATAATAGGAATAAGTCGCAATGCTATCTCGAAAAGTTGAAAGCCAGTCTGTAAAATTTCGTTTCATTTTTATTCTCTCCTAAAAAACTGATGCGATATTGCTTATTAAAAGCTCGCTGATTGCTCCACGCTTTTTTGCGTTTGAATTTATCATTCTTGAAGCAGAGATTCTTTCGATTTCAAAATTTGAGTATAAATCATCAAAAAAATTGTCTTCCTTGTTTGTGTTTTTAGGATCGGAATTGCTTGCAAGAACCTTTGCACCTTTGTTGGAAATTTCTGAAATAAACTTTCCTAACTCTATTTGCTTCAAATCATTAAATCCACTTTCATTGTATGAAGTAAATGATGAAGATTCTGTTAGAGGTCGATACGGCGGGTCAAGATAAACAAAGGTTTTTGAATCAATAAAATCTTTGCAGTAAGAATAATCTCCAATATGCATTTGCACGCCTTGCAACAATTTTGAACAAGTTTCAAGATTGTCTGAATCAGAAATTGGTGGATTTGCAGCATTGTTAAAAGGTACATTAAACAAGCCCTTTGCATTAACTCTGTACAGACCATTAAAGCAAGTCTTATTTAGATAAATAAATAAAGCTGCTTTTTCTAAATTATTTTCAGGATTTTTATCTAAAATAAGATGATTATACCTAGTCCGCTTTGAAAGATACAATGATTTTCTTTCATCTTTTGGAATCGTTTGGTATTCTTCTTGTAGAAATGACAATATTTTAATAAGTTCTGAACAGTTATTTTGTATCTTCAAATATAGGTTTATTAATTCAGGGTTAATATCATTAATAAGAACTTCATCAGGATGAAAAGTCTGTAAAACATCAAACAAAACTGCTCCGCCGCCCACAAACGGCTCACAGTATTTTTTGATTCGATGAGGATAATGTTTTCTGATTTCCGGCAAGAGCTGAGTTTTTCCGCCCGCCCATTTTACAAAAGGATGTGCAATGCTTTGCATACAATTACTATACATGGTTTTTAGTAAAATTTCTATATTGATAAAGAGATTCTATTCCTCGTACTCAATCCGGATTTTTCCGCCGCGGGAGATTGCGTTCAGTTTTGAAATATCGCTGCTGGCAATCTGCCCGACTTTCACGAATCTTGACGACTGTCCGGCCGGCTGGTCTTCGGTCAAAATTATCAGGTAGCCGTAGGTGCAGTACGTGATGTCGCCTTTTTTGAGGCCGCCTCGGAAGCCTTTCATGCCCGAAACGTTGATTGCGCGGTCGCCGTAAATCAGGAACGAGTAAAGTTTTGTCATGTCGAGTTCGAGCGGAAGACGGTCAAGCATTTGAGCGGAAAGTTCCGTGCGTTCAATCTGCGCGTTAAAAGTCTGTCCGCCGCCGGTGATTTTTACCCGCTCAGCGAAAACCGAGCCGCACAACGCGCACGACAAAGCAAGCGAAAGAATCAGTTTTTTCATGATTTTTCTCCTGTTTATTCTATATAATATGAGCGTTTCGGTTGCCTTGCAAAATTAATTCACTTCGTTCACAACACGGATTGCGTTCAAACTGCGTGGATAGCCAATATATGGAAGAATCTGGCTCACCGTGGCAATCAGATATTCCTTTGAATTTCCAACGTTGATGTTCGCACGCACGTGGCTTGAAAGCTGAGGCTCGCAACCTCCCTGACTTGCAAGAAAACAGAAAGTAATCAGCTCGCGCTGGCGGTCTGTAAGCCCGGTTCGTGTATAATAATCGCCAAAACAGTTGTCCGCAAGCCAAAAGTTTATGATTCTGCCGCTTTCCGCCCCGTTCAGCCAAGATTCGCGCGTCCTCTCGCCAAAAAAATCAATCTGCTTCTGGTTTCCGGCACGAAGCCTTGAATTTTTGCCATCCGCCTCATCGTTCACGGTTTTCTGACCTTCAAGCGGAAGTTTTATTTTATGAGCCTTAAAAATACGGTTCGCCCCATCCAAAAACGGCCGGGTTTTACCAAATCCAAGATAAGCCGTCGCCTGATAAACAACTTCCTTTGTCTCAACCGCCGTCACGCTGCCGGAATCAAGAGCCTTGTCCAGCGCAACTTCAAATTCCTCTTTTCCCTGAACGCCAACCAACGCCGCCAGCACCGCAAGATTCCGCTCCTTCTCGCCGATTTTCCCAGCCGCATAATCAGGAACTTCGCCATCCGAAAAATTGCGGAAAGTCTGCATAAATTCCCCATCCGTCCTAAAAAGCGAATCATCCAGCTTTGACCTACCAATTTTCGCCCCACCTTCCGCGCCGCAAACCCCCAGCACGCAAGCAAAAATCGACAATGTTGTAATTAAGTGTTTCATATTTCCTCCAAAAAAATTGGGCGTTCCCCTCACTCTGCCTGCCTACGGCATTCAGGTTCGGGTCGCTATGTTCGGGGTTCCGCTATCGCTTCATAAAATAGTAAATGCTAAAAAATTGCTCCAAGCATTCGCAACTTTTCTTAACGCATTTCCTATTTTACAAGCCCCTACCAGCGCTAACGCACGTTCGCTACATCTGCCACGCAGATTCCGCTCCCGCCGCAAACCTAAACTTTGCCCCACGAGTTTTCAATGCAAAAACTCGCACTTTAATTCCCTAAAAAATATAAATCACCCAAAATAATATGTCTAATATTTATTTCTTATTTCAAGATATGCAAAATGTGAATAAAAGATATTATTTTACATTCAGACGAACTTTCATCATTGATAACAACGTTGATTTTATTTGAGGATAAAGTTCTTCGATTCCGTAAGATTTTAAAACTGCTGTATCAAAGGCAATTCTATCGTTTTGTTTCAACTCTTCTTCAACAGAAAGGATTTCTCTGTTTTTCAAAGGTTCAAAAGATTTCAATATATTTTCTTTTTGTTTTTCAGAAAGCAGTTTAGGATTCAGCATAAAAGAATTTGCAAACTTGTCTTTATTCAAATCCAAAACTCCTTCGCCTCTTCCAAATCCTGTAGATTCTATAAAAAACATTCCGATTATAGAATTTAGAAGTGCATGACATATATTCAAATCAACATTTTTTGATTCAGGAACTAAACCTATTAATCTTTGGTTTATACATGTCGGCTTTTCAAATTTTGCAAAAAACAGTTTTTTATCAGGATTCAGTCCAGTTATAATCGATGCTTTTTTAGTAGTTTTCATTAAGTCATACCAAATTTTACCATTCTGTAAAACTGATTTATTTAGTTTTCCTTCAAACTGCTTAAAATAGTTCAAGGTTTTTATGTGTCCTAACCTATTTAATTCTTCATAACTTTTGTCCGATGAAACAAAAATATTATCAGGCTTTGCAATCAATGAACTGCATCCTTTAGAGTTTTTTAGCATTTTAAAAACATATTCTGAATCAACAACGTCCGCTGAATTTGGAATAAAGATTTCATCTTGTCCTGTTTTTGCTCCACGAAAAATAGTAAAAAGTTTATTGATGCTTATAACCTTGTCTTTAAAAAGAAGAATCCACTTTGCTCCAAAAAACGGAACATTAAAAGACAAATTTAGTCTTATAAATTCCGCCAGTTCTTCCAATGTGTAAGTCTCTTTTTTTATTATGGAATCATCAATTTGTTTGTTCTGCAAAACAGTTCCAACAGCCCTTGTCAAAACAGATTTATTTTCCAAATCTTTTAAAGTTGAATTTAACAGAAAGAAATTTACACAATCTTTAAAATTTGGTTCTGAAATATCTTTCTTTTCCAATAAAAATGCCGTTGCGACAATTTTTGCATTATAAAACCAGCGACCATTTCCACTTTGAATGATTCCCTTTATATTAAAATACTTCAGCAACGCATTTATAAATAATTCACCAGCATTTGTTGCCATCCAAGAATTAGAAGTCAAGACACACGCGGTTCCACCGATATTTAGCAAATTCCAAATATAGAAAATTATATACATATAATAATCACTTCTATCGCTTAGTTTTATGGCTGTTTGCTTGAATACTTGCCTTGATATGTTTTTCTTTGCTAAGACATCAAAACTATCTTTTGTATTATGTCGGCAAAAATCTATAAACGGAAGATTTGAAACAATTGTATCAAAATCAGGAATAGCAATTTGCATAAGTTTTCCGTCTTTTGGATTTACAATTGAAATATTATCATTTACTTTCAATTCAAAAACATTCTTTTGAAAAACAATTGCTGGCAAATTTACAGATTCTTTAGATGCCATTGCAAATCCTGTAATCTGCAAAGGAAAGCTTTGTCTGTCTTCTGCGTAAACTGTTTTATAAGTTTCGTCTACAGAAATTCCTCTTTCAATTTTATAATCCAACAAAGCCCTTGCAAAAGTTCCTGTGCCACAGCATGGGTCTAAGCAATTGCCTCTTGCGTTTTTTACAGCAATTCTTACTAAAAAAGCAGCTAATCTGTAATCTGTTGTATATTGTCCGATTACAACTCTTTGAGAAACTTTTACTGCATTTTCCAAAAAAGTCTGCATATCTTTTTGTTCAATAGAATCAAGTTTTGCCTCTGATAAAAAAGAATTTATTTCGATAAGCTGATTCCATGCAATATCAGGGATATATTCTTGATACTCAACCTTGTGAAAAACTGAATAAAAATCACATCTTTTTGTTATTTCTTCAAAGATTGACAAAGCCTGTTTTGTTGAAGTTCCGATTGTAATATCAGTTACTTTTTCTGCTATTGGATACCGGCTACGTATAATATGTGCAAATGTAATTTTATTTATCCAATCAAGAAGCAAAACTTTAGAATAAGCACTACAAGAATCCTTTTCATCTTTTATATATTCAGTACTTGCAGAATCCCACCATAAATCTATAAAATTAGCAAAAACAGAATCTTCTTTTGCCTTTTCTTTTAAATACTCTGATGTGATTGATTTATTCTGAATAATAAAAGCTTCAAATATATTATTCAAAAAAGCATTTTCAGTCCTTATAGGCTTAAAAGTCTTTAGCAAAATAAATCTATTGACTTCATCAATTACTTCAAAAAGAGTCTTTTTCCAAATAGATTTTTGCAATTCGACATCATCTCGACTAGAAATAATCTTGCTATTATCCCATTTTCTGACTATTTCAAATTGTTCTGTTTTTTCATTCTTTACATAAAAAACAGCATAACGAAAATTCCAGATAACAGTGCTTTTCAGCCCAAGATTTTCTGCTTTTCTCCAAGAATCTTTTATAAATGTATCATCATTTATTGAAACATCAGGCATTTTTAGTTCCCAGCCCTGAAGAATTAGAGACATATCTTCATCTCCAAAAAGCAAAACATCTGGAAACATAACTTTAGAACCGGTATTTATTGTAGTTTCGCCGCCTGCCTTTTTTACTGCAAAATCCGGTTTTGTTGACACATAAGAAGAAATGTCTTGTATTAACTGTATTGCCCAGCTTCTTTCGTTTTCCTTTAACTTTATGTGCATAATGATTTCCTTAAAACAACATTGCAGTTTGTGTTATTGTCTTTACTTGCTTTATAACTGTTTTCTTTGATTCTTGAGCATTTTTTATTCTTTCGTTACAAATTTTTATATAATCGGTTGGCTCAACTTTATGTAACATAGCCTGCTCATTTTTTTCTATTCCAATAAAATTTCTATCTTCTAAAATTGCGGAAACTAAAAAACTACCGCTTCCACAAGCATTATCAAGTACAATATCTCCAGGATTTGTAAATGTTTTTATCAAATAACGACCTAATTCAACAGGCTTTTGTGTAGGATGATAAACAGTTCCTTCTGATTCCGCTGTTTTAAAATATACACAATCGTCTGATTCTTCATAAAAAACAACATCATTTGGATAACGTTCTCCATCGCTTTTTACATGGCGGGGTTTAAAATCTCCATAACTACCTGTAAACTGATTTTTACGAATTCCCTTGTCGTAGCTTTCTCCTTTTGTCATTTGAGGATTATAAGTTGGCTGTTTTTTATAGAAAACGCAAATATCTTCGTGCTTCCTTAAAGGCTGTTTTTTTGCATTCAAAAAATTTGTCGCTTTTGATTTTATCCAAACAATTTTATATTTAAACCAGTCCTCATTGCTTAAAATCAATTTAGCAGTGAAAATTCCTTGCGAAGTTAAAACAATAGCTCCATTTTCTTTTATAATTCGTTTATATTCTTTCCAAAGTCTGTTCAAATCAATTACAGAATCCCATTTGTTCTGTGTTGTTCCATAAGGCAAATCACAAAGAATCATATCAATTGAATGGTCAGGGATTTGAGACATCACATCAAGGCAATCACCTTTTATAACTTTGTTCCTAAAAAAATCCAAAGATTTTATTTCCGGCTTGATTTGACTTTCTTCAGCTTTATTTTCTGAAAGATTTTTGAGGATATTATCAATATCAGATTTGTGATACATTCTGTACGCATTATAAGGATTCCGCTGTGGCTTTAATTTTCCAGAATTATCCCAATTTCTAAGTGTTGATGAAGAAACTCCCAAATAGTCCGCAGCTTCTCTCACTGTTAAATATTGATCAAACTTATCCATAACAACAAAACCTTATCAAACCTTATCAAAGATTACATTATAATCATGCAAAAAGCAATAAGTTTTGTTTATTATAATTTTACCAATGAGAATTTTTTTATATAAAAATAAACAGAGTGGAGTTTGAAAAATATCAAAATCTACTCTGTTTTTACAAATTTACTCTTCCCTACTTTCCCAGTTTCGCATATTCCGCAGGGGCAACTTCTTCAAGCCATTCTGTTGAAACTTCGGGGTTTCTTTGCATTACGGAAAGGTGCTGCATTGTTGCGTTCGGTGCGGCTCCGTGCCAGTGCTTTACGCCTTCGGGAATTGTTGCAACTACGCCGGGTTTCAGTTCAACTGGTTTTTCGCCCCAAATCTGATAATATCCGCGCCCGGCTTCCGTTACAAGAATCTGACATGAGCCGTGGTGAACGTGCCAAAAAGTGTGCGCGCCTTTTGTAAAAGTCACATTTGAAACGCTTATGCTGTCCGCTGCCTGCCGGCTGATAAATGTCTTGCCGGTGAAATATTTTTCAAGATTCACATTCGGGCTGCCAATCGGAAAAATCGTGCCCTTCTCTTTTTTCAAATCCTTCATAACTGATTTTTCAGAAGGATATTCCGATGTTCCAGTTTTTGCCTGCGCAAACACAACCGAACCTCCCGCAATAACTGCCGCCATAATTACGCCAAAAAATCTTTTCATGTTTCCTCCAAAAAAGTCAATGAGAAAATATCAATTTTCGATTTGACTTTTTTAAGTTGTTTCGCAACGCAGTGAGAAACAACAGTCAATATTAAAGTTTGCAACGCAAACTTGTGAACAAAAACTTTGACGCTATTTTAGGCAAAGTTTTTGTTACTTCCTCCAAACTAATTTATTTTTTTATGTCATTCCTGTGCTTGACACAGGAATCTATTTATTTTTTCCAAGAAATTGCCGTATCAATGCGAACTTTCAGCATACTTTACGGCAATGACAGAAAACCAAGCCCTTTCAATGATATACATTCAAGCCTGACGACTCCGCATCTCGCATTTATTTCAAATTCGTCTTAAAAAAATCCGTGATTTTCCCGAACGGAATCTTTTCCAAGTTGTCGTACAAGTCCGTGTGAACTGCGCCCGGCACAATGTAAAGTTCCTTGTTGTCGCCCTTAAGCCGCTTAAAAACATCCTCGCTAAAGTATCTTGAATGAGCATTTTCACCGTGAACTAGCAGAACCGGAGCCTCAATTTCATCAACATAAGCAAGAATTGGTGTGTTAATCATTCCAAGAACCCAAGTTTTTGCCCAACCCTGACCCGGATTATTCACAGAATTCTTGTGGTAGCCGCGCTGAATGTAATAACCCCAGTATTCCTTCTGAAACTGAGGCTCGTTCCCCGTAAGTTTCGCCGCCCGGCCGCCGTTCAGTTCAGGCTTTTCGGCAAGATAATCCTTTGTCCGCTGTGCACTCAACGCTTCCTTCGTCTTTTTTCGCGCTTCCGCATTGTCATTCACATCGTTGTAACCGTTCGCCATAACCCGGTGCATATCGTACATCGTGATTGCCGCAGTCGCCTTGATTCTTGTGTCAATCGAAGCCGCGTTCAAGGCAATTCCGCCCCAGCCGCAAATTCCAATCGCCCCGATTTTTTCAGGATTAACACCGCCATAAGTCGAAAGAAAATCCACCGCCGCGCAAAAATCTTCCGTGTTTATATCAAGCGAAGTAACATTCCGAGCCTCGCCGCCAGAATCCCCGGTAAAAGAAGGGTCAAACGCAAGAGTCACAAAACCGCGCGAAGCCATCTGATTCGCATAAAAACCCGCAACCTGCTCCTTCACCGAACCATAAGAACCGCCAACCACAATTCCCGGCATTTTTCCAGCCGCATTTTTCGGAGTATACAAATCACCCACAAGCGTAATCCCGAACCTGTTGTGAAAAGCCACCCGCTCCCGCATAACATTTTCCGCAAGCTCAAAAGTGTAACGGTCATTTTTCATCGCCTTTGCCGACAACGCCTTTTTCACCGACCTAGAACCGTCCGCAAAAGCCCCCGAAACCAAACCCCCAGCCACCACCGCAGCCAAAACAGAACGCAAAATTTTTTTCATATTTCCTCCATCTCGCAAATCAGGCAGATTTTTATGCCTATCCTCCAAAAATATTGGGCGTTCCCCTCACTCTGCCTGCCTACCGGCATTCAGGTTCGGGTCGCTATGTTCGGGGTTCCGCTATCGCTTCATAAAATAGTAAATGCTAAAAAATTGCTCCAAGCATTCGCAACTTTTCTTAACGCATTTCCTATTTTACAAGCCCCTACCAGCGCTAACGCACGTTCGCGCCGTCTGCCATGCAGACTTTGCTCACGCCGCAAACCTACACTTTGCTCCACGAGTTTTGCCCAACAAAACCGCAAACTCCCAATTTCTGCTCCAAATATACATTATGCGTTATGATATATCTAATATTTATTTCTTATTTCAAGATATGCAAAAATTGAATGGAAATAAAATTCCGCAGACAGAAAAAACATTTTGCCAGCCCTCGGAATGATTCCGTTCAAAGAAATTGCGTTAG
>CAVKBG010000066.1:0-9877 GCA_963654755.1 Desulfovibrionaceae bacterium | reverse complement strand
GGAATCTATTTCAATTTAAAACAAAAAAAACTGCCGAAGCCCACCCGCAACGACAGTGAAAACATCTTGAAAACTATAAAACTATCGTTTCCATTATATATCAGCTTTTAGTTAAAGTCTATTGTTAGTTTAAAAAAGCAGTTTTTATTCAATATGAATATGCCCTTGAACACTGCCTTAAAAGGGCTTAAAATGGAGCAATGAAAATGGCAAAGAAATTATTAAAGGCTACGCGGATTTTTTCAGCGTTTATATTGTTTTCTATTTTTGCTTCACAGTGTTTTTCGCAGTCGAATTCTTCAAGCTCAGACATAGATTCAGCAAAGCAGCGTCAGTTTCTTAAGGTTATAGATCAGCTTTATTATTTTATTCAGCAGAATTATGTGGAGGAAGTTGATCCTCAGATTTTGTATGAAGGCGCGTTAAAGGGAATGCTTGGCGCGCTGGACGATCCTTATTCAGTTTATATGGCGCAGTCTGAATGGAGAAGCCTTACCGACACAACTGTTGGAAACTTTGGCGGCGTTGGACTTTCCATAACAAAGCCTCTTGTTTCCACGGAAGAAAAGCCGGCTTATGTTGAAGTTGCCGAGCCTATAGAAAATACTCCGGGCGCAAAAGCTGGAATTCAGTCAGGAGACTTGATTATTGAAGTTGACGGCGTGGACACTTCTACAATCACAATGGATGAAGTTTTGAGCATGCTACGCGGAACTGTCGGCGAAAGTGTTACTGTGAAAATCCGCAGAAGAAATTCCCTTGAATTTGAGCGGACTCTTGTGCGCGCTGTTATTCAAAATCCGTCTGTAAAATATGGAATGATTGAAGGCGAAAAAATCGGCTACTTACGCCTTACAGAATTTTCTGTGAACACTGCCGCAAAAGTTCAGGAAGCCTTGGATTCATTCAAGGAAGCTTCGTTTAACGGACTTGTTATAGACTTGCGGAACAATGGCGGCGGACTTTTGGACAGCGCGGTGGACATTGCGGATAAATTTATTGATGAAGGAATAATTGTTTCCACAAAAAGCCGTCTTGCTTATGAAAATGCTGTTTATCATGCTGTAAAAAGAAAAACTGTTGTGCGCGGCATTCCGATTGTTGTTCTTATAAACAGGGCGACTGCCAGCGCAAGCGAAATATTGAGCGGAGCTTTAAAAGACACAAAAACTGCGTATCTTGTAGGCGAAAAATCATTTGGAAAAGGAAGCGTCCAAGTTCCGCGCGGACTTGTAAACAACGACGGATTTAAAATCACCGTGGCAAAATATTATTCTCCGAGCGACACAAATATTGACAAAATTGGAATCAAGCCTGACTTGGAAGTTCTTTACCCGGACTTTACAAAAGAAGAGGAAGAAGATTGGCACGCTCTTGAAGAATCGGGCGCAATAGCAGATTACGTGGATTCTCATCAGGACATGACAGAAGCGGAAATTGCTTCCTATGCGAAAACCTTGCAGAAAAAATACAAGCTTGAAGAGCGCATTCTTAGAAAAATGATACGCAACGAGCTTGACAGAACCCGTCCTCCGCGCCTTTACGATCTTGACTATGACAGCCAGCTTAATGCGGCGATTGAAGTTATTAAAGGCGGAAACTTTGCGGAGCTTATGGCTTCAACAAAAACTTTAAAAGAACAGCAGGAACAATGAGGCAATTTATTGTAGAAAGTCCGCTTGACTCAAATGGCTGCATTTGCATTGAAGGAAAAAAATATCATTATCTTAATTCCGTTTTGAGAGTAAAATGCGGCGACATGATTTACGCAAGGCTTTTGGACGGTTCGCTTCAGCAGATGACTGTTGCAAAAATTGATTCTTGCGGAAAAAAAATAATTCTTCAGGCGGCAGGAGATTTAAATTGCAGTGATTATGTTTTGCAAGCTGCTCCTGTTTTAAAGAAGCCAAAGACGGAAATTTATCTTTTTCAGTTTGAAGCAAAGCCTCCGAAAATGGATTTGATTATAAGACAGGCAACTGAATGCGGAATCTGCGGAATAATTCCAGTGGAAGGTGAGTTCTGCCAAAAAGGAAGCATCGAATCCGCGCGGAAAAAATCTGAATCAAAAGATGAACGCTGGCAAAGAATTGTAACGGAAGCAAGGCAGCAAAGCGGTTCTCCTGTTGAAACAAAAATTTTTTCTTCGGTTTCGGTGGAAGCGGCTTGCGGTTTTTGGAGCAATTTGCAGGCGGAACATAAAGCGGCGGTTGTTCTTTATGAGCGCAGCGATGGAACAAAGAGCATTTATAATGCGCTAAAAAATGCCGATGTTATAAAAAAAGAAAATGCAAAAATTGCAGTTGCAGTTGGCGCGGAAGGCGGAATTTCTGTGCAGGAAATCAGCATTATGAAAGCAAGCGGATTTATTCCCGTGCATTTTGATACAAATATATTAAGATGCGAAACTGCTTCTTTGTACGGAATTGCGGCTTTGCAGACTGCTTTAAGTGGAGAATAAAATGGCGGTTCAACGTATAGAACTACTCGGAGTTCCTGTGGACGTTTGTTCTAAGCAGGATTTGGAAGAAAAAATTTTGCAGCTTTTGGAAAAAAAAGGTCCTTCTCAAATTTCATTTATAACAATCTGGGACTTTATGAAAATCCGGCGCAAAAATGAATATGCTGAAAGCATAAGAAATGCCGATTTGATTCTTCCTATTTCAAAGAGCATTTTGTCTGGGGCAAAGTTTCTTAACAAGACAGTTCCTTTCAGGCATAATCCGTTTGACGCGTTTATAAGCATTCTTTCTATTCTTGAAAGCCGCTACAAGTCGTTTTATATTTTCGGCGGAAGAAAAAAGGCTCTTGCCGCTGCGGAAAAAAATATGCGCTCTACTTTCCGCGGACTTCAAATTGTGGGAAGATGCGTTGGCTATTACCAGAAGCAGGACGAAGAAAATATTATTCAGGCGATTTCAAAAGCATCTCCGTCTTTAGTTCTTGTGAGCGAAGGAATTAAAAAGAAAGATTTCTGGAGCTACTCAAATAAAGACAGATTTTCTTCTGGAATTTTCATGTATTACCGGGATGCAGTTGGAATTTTGAGCAAAAGAATCAAGCGTGTAAATCCAAAGACTTTTGAAAAAGGACACGAAATTTGGGGCGAGCTTATCAGAAATCCGCTTAAAATTTTTTTGATTTTTCCATTTTTGTGGTATATAATTCTTCTTGTCTGGACAAAACTTTTTAAAAAGGATTAGGGGCTTTTGTCAAGGGAGAGAATTTTAATAGTTTCAAGCCGAAAGGAATTTATTTCTTTTTGCAAAGTTGTTTTTGACCGGGACTTTGATTTCTTTTGTGTGCATACGGAAGAAATTTCTTTTATCCGCCCGGAATTTTTTTTGGTCTTGGCAGTTTTAATAGACGGCTCTTGCTTTTCTTCTGGCGAATCTTCCTACATTTCTAAATTTTTCAAAAATACACTTGAGCGTCCTGTTTTTGTTTGCTTTAAAGAATCCGACTGCCTGAAATATGTTTCTGAGCTGGTAAAATTAAAAAACGAAGTTTCTTCATCTGATAAAGATTTGTTTTGCGCTGAAAAAACGGAAGAATGTTTTTGTGCGGAAAATGATTTGTGCCTTGAATTTAAATCGCAAATTGAAATTGCCTGCAAGAGTGATTCCACAGTTTTGCTGCTCGGCGAAAGCGGCTCTGGGAAAAATCACACTGCCCGTTTTATCCATGAAAATTCATCAAGGAAAAACAGAAAATTTACTTCTTTTAATCTTGCTGAAATAAATCCGAATTTAATTGAAAGCTCGCTTTTTGGTTCTATAAAAGGCTCTTTTACTGGCGCAGAAGAAACTTCTGGAATTTTTGAAGAGGCTTCTAATGGAACACTTTTTATTGACGAAATTTGCGAGTTAAGCCTTGAAAGCCAAGGAAAATTTCTTGGAGTTTTGGATTCAAGGGAATTCAGCAAAGTTGGCAGCAGCAAAAAAATCAGTCTTGATGCGCGTCTTATTTTTGCAACGGATTCAAAAATTTCAGAGCTTGTGGAAAAAAATCTTTTTAAAAAGCAGCTTTTTTACAGAATCAGCGTTTTGGTTATAAATGTTCCGCCACTAAGAGAACGCAAGGACGAGCTTGTAAAAATTGCAGAAGCGTGCGCTTTAGTCTTTGGAAAAAAACTTTCTGAGTGCGCGGTTAAAAAACTTTTGGATTTTTCCTGGCCGGGAAATATCAGGCAGCTGAAAAACTGCATCGAGCGTTCTTGTGTCAGCGCAAAAAAAGAAATTCTCTTTGCCGATGATATTATCTTTTTTTAGAAAGTCCTGCCGCTTTGTCGAATATTTTTTCTATGTATTGCGCTTCGCCTTCGCTTAATGCCGAGCGAGATAAAATATCGCGCCAGAAAATTTCCATGTCCTTGCGTCCTGTAACAGAAAAAAATCCGATTTTCTGAAGATTGTCTGCAATTGTAGTTACGGTTTCTTTTAGTCTTTTTGAATCTATTGGCGTGTATCCGATTTTGTTTTTTTCGTTGTATCGGAACAAAGTGTAGCACATAATTTGAACTGCATGGCTTAAATTCAGCGAGCCGAATTCTTCGCTTGAAGGAATTGTAACGCCCATTTCACATTCAAGGATTTCATTGTCGTCAAGACCGGTTCTTTCGTTGCCGAACACAACTGCGACTTTTCCGCCGTTTTTTTCTGTTCCTGAAATTCTGTCTGCGGTTTTTGCGAATTCTTCCGGCAGAAGAAGCTTGCCTTTGCGCTTTTTTCCTCTTCGGCGTGTTGTTCCGCATGAGCAGACACAGTCAGAGCAGGCTTCGGTTATTGAAGAAAAATATTCGGCATTGTCAAAAATGTATGACGCATGGATTGCAAGAACGTGGACTTTTTCCAAGTCGATTTCTTCTTTTTTTCCTACAATCCGCAGTTTATGGATTCCGTTGTTTGCCATTGCCCTGCAAGCGGCTCCGATATTTCTGGGTTCTTCCGGGCGCGATAAAACTATAACGATGTTGTCTAAATTCATAAAATTTGCAATCTAGCCTAAAAAAACATTTCCGTTTTGGTCTATTACGATAATCGCTTTGCAGTCGGAGCATCTAAATCGTCCGCTTTTTACGGCTTTTAGTTTTTTGGAGCAAACTGGGCATTCAAAAATTTTTGGGAAAGTAGAAACATTTCCGTCTTTTTCTTTTTTCAAATATTCTTCCGCTTCTTCCACGGATTCTTTCATATTGAAAACTTGGCTGAATCCCAAGAGCTGGAAAACTTCAAAGACTTTTGGCTGAACTCCTGTAAAAACAATTTCGCCGCCGTTTGATTTTGCATTTTTTTCAATTGAAGTGAGCGAGCCGATTCCAGTTGAAGAAACATAAGTCAGATTCTGGCAGTTAAAAACAATGTTCTTAAATCCCGCTGAAATAATTTTTGCTGTCTGCGTTTGAAAATACGCTGAATTGTATGTATCGATGTATCCGCTAAGCGTTACAAGGATAGAATTTGAGGCTCCTTCAATTTTGCTAAGGAAAATCTCAAGGCTTCCGTCTTTTTCATCATTAAAGCCTGGCACTAAGTCGTTGTTATCCATGTCATGCGCTCCAGAAAACATATTTTTAGAGATACTCAAATACTATATCGAATTTCGCTAGCTGTCAAATTGCGCCGCGGATTTTGTCTTAATTGTAAAGTTCGCGCCTTTTTGATATAATTGAATTCTATTTTTAGGCTTGATTTTGAATCAGTATGAAAACGGCTAAAAATGGAGAGGAGGCTATTTTAATGATAAGAATTCAGAAAGCTGATGAAGTTGAAGAAGAGTTTTTTTGCAGCCGGAATTTCGGAGAATCCATAGATTCAGTCCGCGATATTTTAAGAAATGTAAAGCTAAGAAAAGACGAAGCCTTGCGCGAATACAGCAAAAAATTTGATTTGGCTTCTCCACATAATTTAAAAATTCCAGAGGAAACTTTAAAAGCTGCTGCGGAAAAAATGCAGTCTGAAAATCCCAAGCTTTATGATTCGCTGTGCTATTCCAGGGATTTGGCTGTGCGTTTTGCAAAAAAGCAAAGGGAATCTTTTGATGATTTTGAAATTGAGCTTGAGCCGGGAATTTTTACAGGCCAGAAAAATATTTCTGTTGAAAAAGCTGGACTTTATGTTCCTGCAGGAAGATTTCCGCTTGTTTCAACTGTTGTAATGACAAGTTCTCCTGCGATTGCTGCTGGCGTAAATGAAATTATTCTCTGCACTCCTCCGCGGAAAAATCCAGATGGAAGCGGCGATCCTTATGCTGACGAAAACATAATGGCGGCGGCTTATATCTGCGGAATAAAAGAAGTGTTTGCTTGCGGTGGCTCTCAGGCAATTGCGGCGATGGCTTTTGGAACTGAATCAATTCCTGCCGTGGATGTTATTGTCGGCCCGGGAAATAAATATGTTGCGGAAGCAAAAAGGCTTGTTTACGGAACTGTTGGAATCGACATGATTGCAGGTCCTACAGAAGTTTTTATAATTGCTGACAAAACTGCGAATCCTGTTTGGGTTGCGGCGGATCTTTTGGCGCAGGCGGAACATGATGTTGTGGCTCAGCCGGTAATGGCAACAGACAGCCTGGAGCTTGCAGAAAAAGTTTCCAAGGAAATTGAAAAGCAGCTTGAGTCTTTGCCTACAAAAGCGACTGCGGAACAAAGCATAAATACTTTTGGCCGCATAATTGTTACTGAAAATCTTGAGCAGGCGGCGGAACTTGCAAATAAAAAAGCCCCGGAGCATTTGGAGCTTGCAATGGAATCTAGCCTTGAGCGCGAAAAAATCCAGTCGCTGGTTCATAATTATGGCTCGCTTTTTATTGGACATGGTGCTGCGGAAGTTTTCGGAGATTATGCCGCGGGACTGAACCACACGTTGCCGACTTCTGGAAGCGCAAGATTTACAGGCGGATTAAGCGTCCGCTCATTTATAAAAACTGTTACAACTTTGCGCACAGACAATACAAAATCCGGCGCAAGAAAATCCGCTGAATCTGCCGGTTGCTTGGGAGATGCGGAAGGACTTGCGGCTCATGCAAAAGCGGCAAGATTAAGACTTGAATAAAAAACTTTAAGGCTGGAAAAAATGCGAATATGTAAACTTGGCGAAGATGTTTTAAGGCAAAAATGTATTCCTGTTGAAACTAATGAGATAAACGACGAATTGCGCGCCACTTTAAACGAAATGTTTGAAACAATGATTAGCGCGGACGGCGTTGGTCTTGCTGCTCCTCAAGTTGGAATTTCAAAAAGATTTTTTGTAGTTATTTCGGATGACAATGTGCGCCGTGTTTTTATCAATCCTGAAATTATAAAAACTTCTGCGGAAAATTCTGAATATGAAGAAGGCTGCCTTTCTCTTCCTGGCGTGTCTGAAAAGATCGTCCGCCCTGTAAAAATTTCTGTCAGCGCAATTGACGAAAATGGAAAGCGTTTTGTTCTGGATGACGCTGACGGACTTCTTGCGAGAATTATTCAGCATGAAAATGACCACTTGGACGGAATTCTTTACATTGACAGAGGCGATGAGGAATTTAAAAACAAAACCGTAGAGCTTTTTAAGAAAAAGGCAGAGCGCGCCCAGAAAAAACTTGCAGAAAAAGAAGCAAAAAAACGCAGCCTTGAAGCGAAACTTGCGGCTAAAAATGCAAAGAAAGGAAAATAAATGCTGAAAGTTTTGTTTGGCGGAAGTCCGGCTTGTGCGGCAAAAGCGCTGGAACTTATTTTAAAAGACAGCGCAATGTCAAATTCAGTGCCGGAAGAAGAATATAAAATTGTCGGTGTTCTTACAAATCCTCCGTCTGCTCAAGGAAGGCACAAGGAGCTTATTCCAACAGAAGTTGAGCAGTACGCGCTTATTTGGAACCGGGCAAGAAATGACAATGTCGCAGTTTTTTCTCCAGAACATATAAAGCAACCTGAGCGCGAGCAAATCGCAAGCCTTGAGCCAGATATTTTTGTCTGCTTTGCTTATGGACATATTCTTGGCCCGAAGTTTTTTTCTTTGTTTAAATTCGGCGGAATAAATCTTCATCCGTCCTTGCTTCCAAAATACCGGGGCGCAACTCCTGTAAATGCCGCGATTTTAAATTGTGATGACGAAACCGGCTTTTCAATTCAGAAGATGGCTTTGGGCATGGACGAAGGAGACATTTTATATCAACAGAAAGAACGCCTGACTGGAACAGAAACAGCGGAGCAAGTTTTAAAGAACAGCGCGCTTTACGGCGGAATGAACATAACACAAATTTTGCGCAAGATTGCAAAAACTGGAATGCTTCCAGATTCATTTCCGCAGGAAGGAAAAGCGTCTTATTGCTCCATAATTAAAAAGGAAGACGGAAAAATAAACTGGAACAACAGTGCGGAAAAAATCGATGCGCAGATAAGAGCATATACGCCTTGGCCGGGCTGCTTTACAACTTCTGGAAATCTTCAGCTTAGGATTTTAAAGGCGCGGGCAGCAAGCAAAATTGCGGCTCAAGATCCTTCAATTGTAAAGAACACTTCGGCAGTTCCCGGCACAGTGCTTGAGTACAATAAGCAGAGAGGAATTCTTATTCAGACAGGAAGTGGAGTTTTGATTGCTACAGAGCTTCAGTGGCAGGCAAAAAAAGCCATGGACTATAAATCTTTTATGAACGGAGCCAGAAATTTTATAGGCACTGTTTTGGAGTAAACGATGAGCAAAAATAAATTCAAGGACATTCTTCAAAAGGCGAGAGTTCAATTTAACGGCGGACTTGACGATTTAAGGAACGGCGGAAAAACTGTTGTTATAACCGTGCTTCTTGCTTTTATTATAATGACGGCTTCTTGTCTTGCTGTTTTTTTTATGTCGGTTCAGGGCGCGGAAAAAGTTCTTGTGCCTGATGTTACTGGAAAAAGCCTTACAGACGCGCTTTTGGAGCTTCAGGCGAAGGAGCTTTATCCAAAAATTCTTTTAAAATATTCAGAGCTTCCGGGCGACAAAGGAACTATTCTTGAGCAGAATCCAGTTTCCGGGGCGATTGTAAAAGCTTACCGCAGAGTGAATTTGACTGTGAGCCGCGGAATTCCGATTGATTATATTGAAGATTATTCTGGAAAAAATGTGGACGAAGTTTTGAATACTTTGGAGCTTTTATTCAGCGGAGACGATTCCCTTGTGCAACTTCCGCCTCCAGTTTACCAAAAAAGCGAGCTTCCAGCTGGAACAATTCTTGCGCAGTTTCCAGAAGCTGGAACTCCAGTTTCAGAAAAAATCAAGCTTCAGTTTGTTGTAAGCAGCGGAACAGAAATTCCAAAGACAGAAGTTCCTAATATTGAAGGACTTTCTATAAAGCAGCTTCTTTCAAAACTTGGCGAATATAAAGTTGTCTTTGATTTTGAAGTTGAAGAGGATTCAAAAAGTCCTGCGGAAGGAATTATTTCTGGCGAAGAAAAGCCTTCAAGTCAAGTTGAGCTTTTTTCAAGAGTAAAGGCAACGTTAAAAGTTCAGCCTGCATCTGAAAAAGCTAAAACGGCGCAGGGAATTTTTTCCGCGGAGCTTCCAGAATATCCATACCCCGTTCCTGTAAAACTTGATTCTCAGGATCAGAACGGAAAACTTGTTACGCTTGCTGAATTCTGCCATCCCGGAAAACACTTTACAGTTCCTTACGATGTAAAGAAAAATACAACGCTGATTCTGTATGTTCTTGATGAAGAATATGCAAAAGTTGTTGTGGAATAAAATATTTTAATTACCCTTAATTTCGAGTTTTATAATTTAATGTCATTATCGGGCTTGACCCGATAATCTATTGAAAGTTTCCAACAGATTCCCGCATCAAGTGCGGGAATGACACTTGGGAAAAAAATGCGCCTCCAAAAATTATTTCTAACTTTTGGGGACGCTTTTTAATATGC
>CAVKBG010000065.1:0-10361 GCA_963654755.1 Desulfovibrionaceae bacterium | reverse complement strand
TACGCTCTTCTGTCGTTTCTTCTTTCCTTCCCTTAAACTGTCAAATAACGGCGATATAAACTAGCAGTCATACTGCCTAACATTTTTTATTTTGTTCCTTTGTTTTCAAAGGGTGAGATAGAATATATAGCTGTGAAGAAATATTGTCAATAGCAAATTTCAAAAAAAGATAAAATTTGTTATTTTTTTTACAAAATAAAAAAGCAGACATTTTCAGCCTGCTTTCATTTATTATAAAATATAAAAATTATTCAGCCGCTTAGTTTTCCTCGTAGTCAAGGTTTTCTTCTAGAACTTCTTCCACCGGCAAATCAGGCTCTTCATATTCGCCACTGTCATATTCATCATCAGCAGGAAGAACAACCATCTGGGACTGCACCGCGCTCTGAATTTCCTCTTCTGTTATTGCATCAACCAAATCCTTTGCCTGCGCCCTTGTAAAGTACAAAAGGTTTCCGCCGTATTCAATTTGTGTATCGCCCTTTCTCTGATTTGATTTTGTAGAAGGAATTTTTATACAGAAATAAGGAGATTTTCCGACAAAAACATAGCCCATGGAAATTTTAGGGTCGGCATAAGAAGAATACTGAAAAGGACCCCATTCAATTTTTGCGCGGGCATATTCATAAGTCGCCTTGTATTTTTTCTGATTGCGGTCAAGTTTTTTTTCTTCAAAGTCCTTTAAATATGCGTTGTAAGAAGTGATAACGGCTTTGCGCGCATCCTTGTCCAAAAGAAGACGTTCCTTGTTCGGCATATTTTTGTAAACAATTCCGGCAGTTCCATTTTTTGGAAAAAGCATTACAGAAAAATCTTTCGCTTCAAGTTCATTCAAGAGAATTTTTCTTAGCCTGAAAGTTCCAGAGCCAAGTTCAACAGGATCGAATTTTCCAAGTTTTACAGTTTCGATTTCCTGCTTTACTTTTGGAGTTCTTGCCGCAAACGACAACGCAGCCATTGTTCCAACCATTATAAACAAAATTTTCTTTTTCATATTTTCCTCTATTAATTAAGCTCTTCCATTCCGTTCAGAAGATTCTTTAAAGCGCAAAGTTCATCTTTTGTGAATGTTACGCCTTTTCCCATTTTTTCATGCTCGGAATCCCAAGAACGAATATCGTACTTTGCAGGACGGCCGCCCCAAGACACAAAATTCAGCTCAAGATTCCAGCCAGACTTTGATGTGGAAAGAACACCGATATTTTTTTGTATATCCGGCGGAGTAAAACCTTCAGACATTGCCATAAAATCCTCCGATAAAATATGCGCCGCGCTTTTATAGAAACAACCGTTTGCAAAGCAAAAAGTTACAGACGCTTTCAATCTATTTTATATTAATGCCGTTTGCTTTTTTTGTCATCAATAAAATTCCATTCTAAAACAAAACGTATTATGGCTTTTGCGCAGTCTGTTTATTGCCGAAATACAATTAGTATTATATATTAATAGTAAGCAAAACAGCTTTTATGAAAACTGAAATTCAAAAGGCAAACAAAGCTTTTCGTTTTTTACTTTATGGAGGAAAAATGATTAAAAGTAAACTTGTATTGGCGGCATTTGCAGCCATGTCGCTCGCTCTGATTTCATGCGGCTCATCACCAAAAGAAGAGCCAGAAATTCAGGAAGAGAATGTTTCTGAAAACACAACAGAAGAAACTCAAGACCAGCAGCAGGTTTCCGAAGACACAGCGGAATCAAATGAAGCAACACTCAGCAAAATTGAGTCTTCAAGACAGGACGCAATAAATGCCGGCGCTCAAGATGCAGCCCCAGACGCATTTAACGCAGCGGAAGAAGAATATAATTCTGTAAAAGCAGCAATGGAGCAAGGCGAAGATGTTTCCGCAAGACTAAAAGATCTTCTTGCACGCTACCAAGGTTTAAAGGCTTATGCAGACGCAGTTGCAAAGAAAGCAAAGATTGACGAAAACGGATTTGCCTCTTATGCGCAGAATGTATACAATGACGGCTCTTCTATTATCAGCGAGCTTGCATCTTCAAAAGACTACGGAAGCGACTGGAACAAAAAAGCAGTTTCCGCAGATGCAAAAATGACTTTCGTTCTTAAAGCGGCTTACAAATCTTTTGCACAGGCTGAACGCACAGAAGCTTTTAAAGCAAAGAGAAACGCAGACAGCATAAAGTGTTCTGTTTCAAGAAAAGCTGACTACGACAAATTTGTTGCAAACTTCAAATCCGGCGACCAAAATTACGTTACAGGAAATCCAGAAGGCGCGCTTGCAAACTACACAAAAGCAAAAGAAGGGTTCGCTTCTCTTTACACACAGGTTTCCGAAGCAAGAGCACAGGCTCAGGCAGCAATTGAGGAAGCAAAGAAACGTGTTGCAGAAAGCGAGACAAACGCTCAGTGGGCAGACAAGGAAAAGCCGCTTGGAGACGAGCCGGTAGAAGGAATCGAGGAAGCAGACACACAGCTTCTTGAAGCGGATGACTTTACAAAGGCAGAAAATTCAGAAGTTGAAATCGAAGAAACTATCGAAGAATCTGCACAGGAGGCTGAATAATGAAAAAATTACTTGCTTGCACAGTCGCATCTGTTCTGGGACTTTCAGTTTTTGCAGCCAGCTACACAAACAACACATACCAGAAACTTGCAAAGGAATACACACAGAAAGCAGAAAGAGCTTTGGACGCAGGAGAATATGTTCTTGCTGAAGAATACGCCGCAAAAGCAAAGGAAAATGCAGAGCTTTCTGACACTTACATAAGCCACATGCTTTCAAAGGAAAGCGCAGAAAAAGATCTTAACCTTGCAAGAAACAGGCTCGCCTATGTTGAAAGCATCAACGGAAAAGAAAATTTCCCGATTGCTTATGATTCAGCATCAAAATCTCTTGCACAGGCAGAAGACGCATTTGCAAAAGAAGAATGGGACGCAGCTTCAAGCTATTCAAAGCAGGTTCTTGACGCTTTGGCAGAAATAAAAGAAGTTACTCCGCTTCCAAAATACTATGTTGTAAAACCTTGGGAATCAGACAAAGACTGCTTTTGGAATATTTCTGGAAGACCTTACGTTTACAACAATCCTTATTTGTGGGAAAACCTTTACGAAGCGAACAAGAATTCCCTTCCAGACCCAAAGAATCCAAACTTGATTCGTCCGGGAATGAAAATGGAAATTCCTTCAATTTCTGGCGAATACCGCGATGGAGTTTATAGCCCAGACAAAGACTACGAGCCTTTCCAGAAACGCTAAAAATTCCTAGCTAAATACAGGGCAGCTGCTGAAGCCATCAAAGCATGGCAATATTCGTGGCTGCCCATTTTTTTTATCACTTCGGACTTTTGAATTTCCAAATAGTTTACATATTCATCAGCGTCCAAATTCTGCTTGCCGGAAAACTCCAAGTCTTCAGCAAGAAAAACATGAACGTGATTTGCAAACAAAGCCGGGTTAGGATTCATTGAGCCAAGGAAAGTCATTTTCTTTGCAGTTGCGCCGGTTTCCTCCAAAAGTTCACGCTTTGCAGCCTCAAGCGGAACTTCGCCCTTGTCTATTACACCGCCCGGAAATTCAATGCTCAAAGATTTTTCTCCGTGCCGCCATTGCCTTACCATAAGAAAATTTTCACCATCATCTGGAATCACAATCACCCAGTCAGGAGCTTCGTTCACAATATAAACGCCTTCAGTTCCGTCGGGGCTGACGCTGGTTCGTTCAGTAACAGTAAAAACGGGGGTTTTAAAAGCTTCCTTGCGTGATTTTTCGTGCCATATAAGTTTTTTGTCATCCATAAGTTTTATACTAAAATTATTCTGAAAGTTTAGCAAGAAAGAAACTTTCAATAACTGTCATTTCCTTGCTTGACAAGGCAATCTCATATCAACATAAGATTGCCGAACTTGCTCTGACAATAACAAAGAACACAATTATAAAAAATTGCAAATTTCAAAAAACGGATTTATAATTTAGTTATCAAAAATAATATTTAAAACAGGAGGCGCATTATGGCAATCATTGCAATTTCAAGACAGGTGGCAGCTCTTGGAGACGAAATAGCTGCGGCGGCGGCAAAAAAACTTGGCTACACATTTATAACTCGCAAGCAGATAGAAAACCGCATTGTAGAACTGGGATTTCCAAAGGAAAAACTTCAAAAATATGACGAAATAAAACCTGGATTTTTCGCAAGCCTCGCAAAAGGACGCGATGAATATCTGAATTATTTGCAGTACGCGGTTCTGGAAGCGGCAAGCAAAGGAAACTGCATTTTGATAGGACGCGGTTCATTCGTAATTCTTGAAGATGTTCCAAACCTGATTTCGCTGCGGTTCGTGGCAAAAGAATCAGTAAGAGCAAAGCGCCTTGAAAAAGAATTCAACTGGACAGAAAAGCAGGCAATGGCAAGAATCAATGAAAGCGCAGTAAACAGAAAAGGATTCCACAAGAGTTTCTTCAATGTGGACAACGAAGACGCAAGCCACTATATGCTCACAATAAACACAGGAATTCTTGAGCAGGAAGAAGTTGTAAAGCAAATTGTAAACTTTGTAAAATATTTTGCAGACCCGGAAAAAGAAGCCCTAGGCAAAAAGCGCATTGAAAATATGCTTAAAGCCCAGGACTTAACAAACAAGCTTCTTTTTGAATACAAGCTGAATATAAATTTCCTGCGCGCAATTATTGATGACGAGGGAACTTCCATAACGCTGCAAGGCGTGGCAGATTCTCAAGCTGTGGTAGACAGAGCCGTTACTCTTGCCGCAAAAATTCTTCCAAGCTGCACAATAAAATCAGCGGTAAACATTGTTCAGGACTTTAAAGGCTGCTAACGGAAAGCAGTTTATCTGAAAAGAGCCTTTTGCTGCTTTAGCAAAAGACTCTTCTTTTTGACAGTTTTTATTCAACTGTAACAGACTTTGCAAGGTTGCGCGGCTTGTCTGGGTTGTTTCCTCTGTGGACTGCGCAATAGTAAGCAAAAAGCTGCGCAGGAATTATTGAAAGCATCGGCTCAAAGAAACTTTCCGTAGAAGGAATCTTTACAATTTCATCTGCGGAAGAACTGAACGCCCCGGAATCATCCTGCGTAATAACGAAAGTTGAAGCTCCGCGGCTCTTGACTTCAATAATATTGCTTGCAAGTTTTTCGTAAAGCTCAGGAACTGTGGCAGTCGCAACAACAAGAGTGTCCGTGTCTATAAGCGCAATCGGTCCGTGCTTAAGCTCACCTGCAGCAAAAGCCTCGCTGTGCATATAGCTTACTTCCTTAAGCTTAAGGGCGCACTCAAGGCTTGTCGCGCTGTCATACTGGCGGCCGATAAAAAACACCTTCTGCTTGTTGTAGTTCTTGGAAACAAATCTCTGAATAGAAGCCTTGTCTTCAAGAATCTGCTGAACTTTTTCTGGAATAGAATTCAGCTCGCAAAGATATTTTTTATAGTCAGAAGCGGAAATAGTTTCTTTTACAAACGCGGCTTTCAAGGCAAGCATACAAAGGCACATAAGCTGAGTTGTATAAGCCTTGGTTGAAGCAACCGCAATTTCAGGACCTGCCCAAGTATAGACAACATCATCAGCTTCGCGGCTTACAGTTGAACCTACGCAGTTCGTAATCGCCGTAACGTGAACACCGTTCTGCTTGGCAAGACGCAACGCAGCCAAAGTGTCGGCAGTTTCCCCGGACTGGCTTATTACAATAAAAATATCGTCCTTGCATAGAATAGGATTTCTGTAGCGGAATTCGCTTGCAACATCGACTACAACAGGAACACGCGCAAGCTGCTCAAAAACATACTTTGCCACAACTCCGGCATGGTAAGCAGTTCCGCAGGCAACAATAACAATACGCTTGGCTTCCTTCCATTTTTCATCAAAACAAAGCTCGTCAAACTTTATGTCAACAGGAACTCCGCCTTCAAAAACAAGACGAGGTCTCATTGTGTCTGTAAGAACTTTTGGCTGCTCGTGGATTTCCTTAAGCATAAAATGCTCGTAGCCGCCTTTTTCCGCGGAAGAAATATCCCAGTCAACATGGAACGGCTGCTTTATTATGCGGTTTCCGTCCTCATCAAAAAGATCAACATGGTCTTTGTAAAGAACTGCAATTTCTTTCTGGTCAAGGAAGTAAACATCGCGAGTGTACTCAAGGACAGCAGGAACATCGCTTGCAATAAAATTTTCATCCTTGCCAAGTCCTACGATGAGCGGACATTCTTTTCTTGCGGCAATAACTCTGTCTGGAAAATCCTTGCACAGAACTCCAAGAGCATAGCTTCCTTCCAAGCGGTTTACAGTCGCCTTTACAGCTTCAAAAATATCAAGCGAATCTTCGTAGTAATAGTTTATAAGATGAGCAATTACTTCTGTGTCTGTGTCGCTCTTGAACACAACGCCTTCACTCTGAAGCCACGCCTTTAGCTTTGCGAAGTTCTCGATGATTCCGTTGTGAACAACAGCGATTGTTCCGCTTTCGTTAAGATGCGGATGGGCATTTATGTCGCTAGGCTCGCCGTGGGTTGCCCATCTTGTGTGCCCGATTCCAAGAGAGCCTTCGATTGTTTCCTTTGCGATTTTTTCTTCAAGAGCTTTGAGCGCGCCTTTTACCTTGCGCACCAAAATATCCTGACCGTTAAACACTGCGATTCCCGCGCTGTCATATCCGCGGTACTCAAGTTTTTTAAGCGCATTCACCAAAACCGGTGTAGCATTTTTATTGCCGATATATCCTACAATTCCACACATGGAATTATTCTAGCGAATTTTCTGTTTTTTGAACAGAACGAATTTCCTCTAGGAAAAAAAATGCGCAATGCACTATAATGGCGCAAGGTTTTGGATAAATGAAAAGGCTTTTGGGACTTGCCGCAGTTTTAATATTTTCCGCAGGAATTTTTGCCGCCACGTTAAAGGATGCGCAGGACAGACTTGCTGCAATCGAAGAATTTAAAAGCGGAATCCTAAGCTCAAGCCCAAGCGGATTTTTTTCTGATGAGGAAATGGATGCGCTCAATCTTCTTTATCAAGTTCTTGAAGGAGATGAATACACCGTAAATTCACTTAACGGCGCAATAAACTTTTCCATAGGAGAATACAGCCTTGTGGAAACAAAATGGCCCACGGAAATTCAGGGGCTTTTCTTCGGCGGAAAAATAAACTATGAGCGCAGCCTGGACATCATGTATTCCGACGCAATGGAAAAAAAATACGTTCCAGAACCGCAAATGACTGAATACCAGCGGCGCGACTACGAATATTACATAAACGACTACGAAACCAGAATCCGTTCCGGAGAAAATTTTTTTTATGCGGAACTTACATTTAAACTCACTCACTGGCAGGGAGCAAGCGAATACAGATTCGAGCCGGTCGCGCTAAAAATCTACAAGAATTCAAAACGTCCGCGGGCAATAATCACAATCGACGAAACAAAGAGCAAGGATTTTTTTACATTCACAGAAGAAAAAGAATTCAGAACAGAAAAGCAGATTGAAAAAAACAGCGCGCGCATAAAAAAACTTCTAAAGGACGAAAGCAAAAATACTTCCGCAGAAAAAGCAAAGAAAAAAGACATAATATTCAGCGAGCAAAAAGGAAGGCGTGCATTTTACGTAAGCGCGGAAACTTCCACGGACAACATAGATTTTTCAAGCACGGACTTTGCTTCATACAAGCTCGACAATATGTACGGAACTCTTACGCTTGGACTTGGAAAATTTATCTTCGCAGGAATTTCAGCCGGAATAGATTTGACTTCGCTTAACGACAATGTCCCGGTTTATTCTTTCGGCGGAATCTTCGGATTAAACTTGAATCTTGGAACTCACATTCGTCCTTATGGTCAGACTTCAATTTTTGCACGTACAGACGACCACGTTGTATTTAAAACCGGAGCCGGCATAGATTTTAAACTTGGAAAATTCATGCTGAACCTTGAGTACAGCTACAACTGGAGCAACAACGTAAATGCTTCTGTAAAAGACGAGGAAACAGAAAAGTTCAGCTCGTACACGGCAGGCGTTGGACTTACTTGGTAGAAGTTTCCATGTCATTTTCTGATTTAATCAGGAAATCCGAAAAAGCAAAAGATTGACATATCCAATAAGTTTAAAATGTTATTGTTGTACTTGATACTTGAAAGAAACTCGGTTAACAATCTATAAATGGTTGTATACATACATTCAGATTTTCGGGTCAAGCCCGAAAATGACATAAAAGATACTTTTTAAACATCTCTATGACAAAGCCTATAAATTATTTTCGTTGTGAAGGCACAAGTCGTTTATCGGGCATTCCGCGCACTTGGGATTTCGTGCTGTGCAAATATAGCGTCCGTGCAAGATAAGCCAGTGGTGGGCGTGCATCATAAATTCAGAAGGAATGCGCTCAAGCAAAGAACGTTCAACTTCAAGAGGAGTTGAGCCTTGAGCAAGTCCAATCTTTGGGCAGATTCTAAGCAGATGCGTATCTACTGGCATTGTAGGCTTGTGGTAAACAACATTCAGAATGACATTCGCGGTTTTTCTTCCCACGCCCGGCAAAGATTCCAAGTCTTCCCTGTTGTCTGGAACTTGCGAATTGAATTTTTCCACAAGCATTTTGCTCAAGCCCACAACGTGCTTTGCCTTGTTTTTGTAAAGCCCGATTGACTTTATAAAGCCCCTTATTTTTTCTTCACCAAGAGCAAGCATAAGTTCCGGCGTGTAGGCGACTTTATAAAGCGGCTCGGTTGCTTTGTTCACGGCTTTGTCCGTAGTCTGCGCAGAAAGAACCACGCTCACCAAAAGACAAAAAGCGTTCGGAGCAACAAGCTCAGTTTCTGGAGAAGGATTCAGCTTTTGAAACCGCAGAAAGACTTGCGAAATCTGCTGCGGAGTTAAAAGTTTCAAGCTAGAACTCTTTCTTTAGAAGCGCGGCTTTGTCTGTCTGTTCCCACGGAAACTCTGAATTTCCAAAGTGGCCGTAAGAAGCTGTCTTGGAATAAATAGGACGCTTAAGATTGAAAGTCTTTGTTATTCCGGCTGGAGTACAGTCGAAAACTTTTTTTACAGCGTCCGCAATCTGGCAGTCAGGAACAATTCCAGTTCCAAAAGTTTCAACTAAAACAGAAACAGGGAACGGAACTCCAATCGCATAAGCAAGCTGAACTTCGCACCGCTCCGCCAAATCCGCAGCAACAATGTTCTTGGCAATGTAGCGCGCCATGTATGCTCCAGAACGGTCAACCTTGCTAGGATCTTTTCCACTGAAAGCTCCGCCGCCATGCCGTCCCATTCCGCCGTAAGTGTCAACGATTATTTTTCTGCCTGTAAGACCTGTGTCTCCAACTGGACCGCCGATTACAAACTGGCCTGTAGGATTTATAAAATATTTTGTGCTAGAATCCAAAAGTCCTGCAGGCTCAAGAACTGGCTTTATTATTTTTTCCATTACAGTGGATTTTATTTCTTCATAGCTGATTCCTGCGTCGTGCTGCTGGCTTATAACAACAGTGTCGATTCTTACAGGACGATGACCTTCATATTCGATTGTAACCTGGCTTTTAGAATCCGGGCGCATCCATTTGACTTCGCCGCTTTTTCTTAGCCCTGCGGATTTTCTCATAAGCTTGTGGGCAAACATAATCGGGGCTGGCATAAGCTCTGGAGTTTCCTTGCAGGCAAAGCCAAACATCATTCCCTGATCTCCCGCGCCTTGCTGACCTTTGTATTCGTCAAGGCCTTTTCCCACAACTCCCTGATTTATATCCGATGACTGGGAATGAATCATGTTAAGAACAGCCATGGAATTGCAGTCCAAGCCGTAATCTGGATTTGTGTAGCCGATTCTCTGAACAACATCGTATGCAACTTTCTGAACATCAACATGGGCATTTGTAGAAAGTTCGCCGCCTACAAGAATAAGCGCCTGAGATGCAAAAGTTTCGCAGGCAACATGGCTTTCAGGATCCTGACGAAGACATTCATCAAGAATTCCATCTGAAATCTGATCGCAAACTTTGTCCGGGTGGCCTTCTCCCACGGATTCCGAAGTAAATAAATAGTGATTTTTTGATAAGACAGCGCTCATTTTTAGAGCCTCCTGTTTAGCAAGTTTCAGTTCCACAAGAAAACTGTTCCGCCTGCAATTTGGATAAATCAGCGGATAATTTGTTCAAAACAATATAATCAAAAGCACAAAAACAAGCAAGGGAATTTTTTTGCACTTTTAGCTTCTAAAATTACAGTAATAAGGTGTCGATTAGTGCTCTAACAATGAGGCATTTACTGCACTAAATGAGTGTTGATGAGCGCACTAATAAGGAGGCATTTAGTACAGTATTTAAAGGGCAATTTATAAGGGAAATCTGACCCTGTCATAAAATTTGTGTAAATGGCAGAGTTTAATTAAGACCGGGAACACG
>CAVKBG010000064.1:0-10541 GCA_963654755.1 Desulfovibrionaceae bacterium | reverse complement strand
TCGATTCTTGTGTTCAAGTCGCGTCCGCCCGAATAGAAAAACTCAAACGGAAGCCCCACGTAGCTTTTTGGCAAATGCTTTGAAAGGTCGCTCACGCTGTCGCCGAATATTGTTCCGCCGTGGCTTGAAAATGAAATCACGTTTTTGCCCGAAAAATCGTAGCTTTCAAGAAACGTGTAGACCGGCATTGGAAGCGTTGCCCACCAGGTCGGGTAGCCGAGCAGAACAACATCGTATTCCGCCATTTTTGCGGCAGAGATTTTTGTTTTTAGCGGAGGTCGAGTTCCGTTCATCAAGTCGCGCTGGCTCACATCGTAGATTCCGCCGCGATACGGATTCTGCATTTCAATCTCAACAAGGTCAACTTTTTCCTCGCCGAATTTTGATTTCAGGCTTTTTGAAATATATTCAGCCGCGCTTTCGGTGTTTCCCGAATAAGAAAAATACGCAACGAGCACACGCGGATTTTTCGGAACTGAGATTGAAGCGACTTTTTCATCATATTTTGTCTCAGAAACGCCGTTTTGAATGGAAGAACTTTTTCCGCCAGAATTTTTCGCAGCTACAGTTTCTGAAATCCCATTCCGTTTTCCGATATTCCGCGCGATTCTGAACCCAAGATTTCTGTCTTTTGTAAGCGGATTTGAAGCCGAACGGTACGCGCTCCTCAAATGCTTTCCAAAATCGTTGAATCCGCCGCCCCGGTTCACGCGGTAAACTCCAACCGCAGAGCCAAGCGGATTCAAAACAGATTTTCCACCCACGTCCGAAGCATTTTTTCCGCCAGCACGTCCAGTTCCAGCCACTCCAGCAATTTCCGAAGCAGAAACCGCCGCATCATAGCTTCCATAATAGTCAAAAACCCACTCGCTCACATTTCCGTGCATATTGTAAAGCCCGAACGCGTTCGGCGCGAGCGAGTCCACCGCAATCGTTTTTCCGCGGTTCAACCCCGACTGAACATTCGGATTCGTCCGCCGAACGTAATTTTCTTCTATTAAGTAAGGATAGCTTCCCTCGTAATTTGCGTCTTTCGGATTGTTCCAGTTGCCCGTGCTAAAAATCGTCGTAGTTCCGGCGCGGCAAGCGTATTCCCATTCAGCCTCAGTCAAAAGCCGGTAGCCGTCCGCCGCCAAGTCCACAGAAACATCGGGAACCTTCGCATTTTTTCCGCCAATCTTGTAAACCGCAGCCAGCCCTTCCGCCACAGATTTTTTGTTGCAATATTCAAGCGCGTCATAAAACGAAACATTCTCAACCGGCAGATTCGCGCCCTTGTTCCAGCTCGGATTTTTTTCCATCAGTTTTTCGTAATCCGACTGCCGAACCTCAAACGCATCGCAATAAAAATCGTCCACCGTAACCGAATGTTGAGCCTCGTCCGCATCTCGCATCCGCTCCGAAGCAGGGCTTCCCATCAAAAAAGTTCCGCCGCGCACCAAAACCATCTTCGACTCCGCAAAAACCGCCCCACTCAAAAAGCAAGCAGCCACTGTAAAAAGAAATTTTTTCATTGCAATCTTCTCCAATTTCATATTGGCGTTCCCCTTCGGGTCGCTATGTCCGGGGTTACGCTAACGCTTCATTGCTACGCAACGACTTCGCCGCCCCTACCAGCGCTAACGCACTCCAATTTCAGAAAAAATATAAATCACCCAAAACAATATGTCTAATATTTATTTCTTATTTCAAGATATGCAGAATTAGAATAAATCAAAAAATTTTCTTTTTCAAAAACCAGTCTTTCCACACAGTGCATTCAATTGACTTTAAAAAGTTCATATTTTATCCTAAATTACATGAAAAAATTTGTTTTGCCATTGCTTTTATTTTTATTATTAAGTTCCTGCAATATAGCTCGCAGCAAAGCTAAAATTTCATCTGATTCAGAATCTTCAGCAACTGAAAGGTATTATCTTTCCAGCATCTATTATTTTATGTCTGATAATCCTGATTTTATGGGCAAAGCCATGAATTATGCCTATCAGGAATATTCCGGAATTACCGTTCCCGCAATAGTTTATCCGGTGAATTATTATTTCAGAAAATACACATCTGATTATGACTCTCCATATTTGAAATTCACCAATATTTCTGCAAAAAAAATCACACAGGCGGAAATCTTTTTTAAAAATACTGGAAATACTGATAATACAAGTCTACTTGTTGAGCTTGATTTGCTTCCTGGAGATAATTGCAAAGTCAATCTGACCGATTCATTTTTAGGAGAGAATGAATACCGGTTGGATAAAATCGATTTTTACTTTCAGGATGAAACCATGCTCTCGTTTTCTGCGGATGATTTTTCTCATTACCCGGAACTTGCGGATTTTGACTTATCCGGCTCAGGAACTTTTTTTCTAAAAGAAAGCGAAGGGTATTTTTACTTGATAATAAAAAACCGCAAATCAGGCGATGAAAACGCAGGATTTTTCAGACTGAGCATTACAAAAGAAACAGGCGAAGAGACAATTGTTGAAAAAGGTGTTTCCTACAACAGTGAAGACAATACTTATTCATATAGATTATGGAACGACATGGCCATTGAAGATTTTTGCTTTGCAAAAAAGGTTGCTGTTGAATACCGTTCTTCAGATGGCAAAACAGTATCAGAAGAAATTACGGATCCAGAGCAGCTGGAAAAAATAAGCTTTTGGGTAGCTGCGTTCTGTTATTATGGTTATAGATAAGGGAAGAAGCTTGTGCAAAACAAAAGACATTAATTTTTAAGAAATAGAGTTCCGCACTTTGTTTTTCCGTTGACTTTTGAAAGAATGTAAATTATATTTTAAATGCTTCGTTGATAAAGCCAGCTGCCCGTGCAAAGATTCTTTAATCATGTCAATACTATAATATTTTTCTTGGTGTCAGATTTCTGTCGCTAGGTGTTAACGGGTCAAAAAAAGACAATGCGAATCTAATACGCAAAGGACAATATTATGGACTCTATTGAATATTTTAAATTACAGGCAAAAAATCTTTTAAAAGATTATCAAAGCCGTTCATTTGATGAAAATAAAAATCTTTACATTTTTAAACCTAAATTCTTTGATGTGAATGCAATCTTTTCTGATTTTGCCTTGCCATTTCAGAAAGAAGATTTTTTGTTCACATTGACTAATTCCCAGCATACGATTGCAAGAATCGCAGGCTTTTCAAATTGGGCTGATTTAAAATCTGCTTGTACGGAAAATACTCCTGAAGTTGAAACTGCAAAAAAGATTCTCAACAACTCACGTTATAAGCTGCCTTCAAAAGACAAAGCAATTTCAGTTGAAAAAAATGAATCAAAACTTCTTCCTGCTCCTCAGAATTTTTACGCTTGGATAATTCAAGACATTCTAGGAACTGTCTACGAATTTTCATTTAACCCTGTAGAATATGCTGTGAAATATATGATTTATTACAGCAAAGAAAATGATATTTCTACTGCAAAGCCTATGGCAGAAGGTTCGTTTTCTCCTATTAAGCATATAGACAGAACTAAAAGTAACTATGCACCGTATTATTGGGTTCGCGCTTTTGACGGAAAGAATTACGGCGAATGGTCAGAAATAGCGCAAAAGAACAGATAATCAGAGAGGGGGAAAATATAATGAACAGAAACTATATCCTTATGGCTGTGAATAAAGCCGGAAAAAATGTATATATCGATGAAGTTCCGAACGGAAAACAATGCGGCTGCTTCTGCAAGGAATGTGGCGGAGAGCTTGTTGCAAAGAACAACGGAAAAATAAAAGTCCATCACTTTGCGCACGCAAACGAGAACGACAGCATAAGATGCTCGCAGACTGCACTTCATCTGCTTGCAAAGGAAATTATCGCGGAAGAAGAGATTGTGCCTTCAATAAACAAGAACGGACAATTTGAATTCATTCATGCGGATAAAATTTCCCTTGAATCAAATTTAGGGGAGATAATTCCTGATGTGCTTGCCGTTTGTGGTGAAAACAAAATTGCTGTTGAAATTTTTGTTACTCATGCGGTTGACAATGTAAAATTCGGCAAAATTTTAAATCAGAAACTTACAACTTTTGAAATCGATTTGTCAAAAATCAAGTATGAAAACAAAGATGACATAAAAAATGCAATTTACGACACGAAGAATATTCGTGTGATTTATGATGATAAAATTGCACAAATGACTTTGGAACACAAAAAAGAACTGATAAAAGCAAACGGAATCCGAAAGTTTCTCCAAAGCGGAATTGTACAAAAATGCCCAATGAAGTGCGGCATTATCGGAAACAGAATTGCAAAAATGTTCGATGTAAAATTTTCCAAATGCCAGAATTGCTTTTTCAGTTATATTTCAGAAGATAAAGAATCTCTCTTGTGCATGGGAAGTATAAATCAAGGGGAAACTATTCCTGATTGGTTTGTGCAGGCAAATATCAATGAGAACCGAATTATGACTAACGAAGAAATTCAGATAAAACTAAAAGAATTCAAAAAATTGTGATATGATTATTCAAAGAGATTAAAAATGAAAAAAACAATATTTATATGTTCAATTTTGTTGCTTAATGTAATGCTGTTTATTAGCTGTGCCTCAACAACAAATGTTGCTAAGTTTTACACAGAAGTGCAGCCGATAGAATCTGTTCCAGAAGAGTGCAGGCTTGCTGAAAATGAAACACCAAAAGTTTTTTATTCAGATGATATTCAGTCGGATTTATATTTTATGCGTTCAAACTATTTTCAGGTCATAGGTCATTCTTCTTGGAATGGAACTGCAGATGCAGGCGGTGAGGAAGCATTTCTGTCTGATATAATTTCTCTTTGCAAAGAGAAAGGCGCAAAAACTGCGATTTATAGTGAAAAATACACTGATACAAGAAACGAAATTTATTCTATCCCGTTGACAAATAATCATTACTACACTGATTCCAACGGATATATGCGTTCTTATAGCACAACTTCATTTATGACAAATTCGTATTCTGTTAATCGCTATGATTATGATGTTTATTTCTTTGTCCCTTATAGCGAGTCGTATATAAAAGCTCCTAAAATAGGAATTGAATTCAGAAATCTTGATTCGGCAGATAGAATAAAACTTCAAAGAAATACTGGAGTGTTTGTAGATGTAGTTTATGAAAACTCTCCCGCTTTTTTCGCCAATCTTTCAAGAGGCGATGTGATTATTGAAATCAACGGCGAAAATATTCTTAATGCTGAAATTTATAATTCTGTCTCTTCAAAGTTATCTGCCAATGATTCTGTGGAAATTAAATATATCCGTAACGGAAAAGAAGAAGAAGCTGGATTTAAGATTTTTTAGATTTAAGGAAACTCTAACTATGAAAAAAATGATTTCAATTTTTACTTTGCTGTTTGTTTACTTTATGTTATTTTCTTGTGCAAGTGGAACTGCTTTTGTTACAGGAAAAAAGAGACCTTCTGTAAATCCTGACAGGATTTCTATATATACAGAACCTCCAGAAGATTATGAGGTCATTGGAATTGTATCTGCTTCCAGTGATTCAGGTCTTACTGACCAAGGAAGTTTGAACTATGCAATTGCAGAACTGAAAAAGCAGGCTGGAAAAATTGGTGCTAATGGAATTATTTTGGAAAGTATTTCTAAATCAAATTCAGGAGGTTCATTTGTCGGCAATATCTTTGTTGTTGATTCTGCACAGAATGTTACTGGCAAAGCAATTTATGTTATGAGATAAATTATTTCTTTTAATTTTGAGTTTTTATAAAATCAACTGATTAACTGTCATCACAGTGTCAAACACGGCAATGATGTTAAATTATAAAACAAATCTATTCCGTCCAGACCTGCTTTGCAAAATTGAAAACCGCCCAGGCTTTCGGCCAGCCGGCGTAAAATGCAACGTGGGTAACAATCGCAGCAATCTCGTTTTTGGTTACGCCGTTTTGCTTTGCGTTTTCAAGGTGATATTTGAGTGAACTGTCCGTGATTCCCTGCGACATCAGCGAAACAACCGTGATAATGCAGCGAGTTTTCAGGTCGATATCGTGGTTGTTCCAGTTTTCGCCAAAAAGAATGTCGTCGTTGAAGTGCGCAAAGTCCGGCGCAAACTTGCCAAGAGCCGACCGCCCAGCCATCTGAACAATTTTCTGCGGATTCTGATTTTCTGAATTTTCGTTTTGAGGCATAATTTGAATTCTCCTGATTTTTTATACTCGGAAATATTTGTTTACACTTTCTAAAAAAAGATTTCCATGTCGTTGCATGGGAATGACACACATTCAGTTTATTTCAAAATTCCTTCAATATATTTTTTCACTTCCTCGCCGGACGCGTTTCCACGGAATTCTTTGCCGCCTTTCAAGACTGCGCCTTTTGCGTGCTTTGCCAAATCTGAGCCGCTGCGTCCAAGTCCGCTTCCGCCGCTTGTGCAGAGAGCCACAAGATTTTTGCCGTTCAAGTCGTTCTGTTCAACAAATGTGTAAACGATTTTTGGCGCAAGTCCCCACCAGATTGGATAAGCGACAATCACATTGTTGTAGCCGCTCAAGTCGATTGAGTTCGCGATTGCAGGTCGGCTTTTATTGTCGTTGTTTTCCTTTACGCAGCGCGAATTGTTGTTGCGCCAGTTCAAATCTGCGCTGGAATATTTTTGCGCCGGAACAATTTCGTGGATGTCCGCACCCAAAGCAGAAGCCGCAGTTTTTGCGAGCCGTTCCGTTGTTCCTGTCGCGCTAAAATAGCATACAACCGTCTTTTTTACGTTTTGTGCATTTGTTCCAAACATAAGAATTCCTCCTGCCAAAAGTGAAATTAAAAGTTTTTTCATAGAATTACCTTCTTTGTGCAGATTTTAAGTTACATAACGTAACTAATAAAAAATATAATAAACTAAATATCGGTTGTCAAGATTTTCAGGCATAAAAAAAGACGGATTTCTCCGTCTTGCATTCAGGAACAAATAAGACAAGTTAAAAAATAAATATAATTGAAATCAGAAAAATAAGAAAAAATACTGCGGCTGCAAAAAATTTAAACCTCAATGCTTTTTGTTCTGGAGTTTTTCTGACAGTTCTTCCAGTCACTTTATTTTCATCAAAAGTTTCATTTCCGAATGTTTTTATAATTACTGGAACGAATGTAAAAACTATCAAAAATAGAATAACAAGAACCACCAAAAACATCATTTTCTGTCCTCCTTGTAAGTCAAAATGTCTTTTCTTATATTTTCTTCAAGCAAGTAAGTTTTGCTTTGATAAACGAGCATCTTATGAATAACAATGCAGATGATTCCGAAAAATATGAAAACAATACTCACGATGCTGGCTGTAACAACAAGATACACAATCTGCATTTTCATCACGTATTTTATTTCCGCCTGAATGCTATAAAAACTTTCATTGTAGCCTTGCTTCAATTTTTTTTGATTTTGAAGAATGCCGTCAATTTTATTCATCACTTTTTCAAAGCCAATTTTTGAAGCAATAGATTCCAAAAGATCTTTTTCCTCATAATATTCATAAGAAAAATCATCATTATAACTTTCAGAATCAAAATTGATTTCAGGAAAATTATCCAAGATATAATTTGAATAATAAATTCCAGCAGGGATTATGCTCAATCCTAAAACTATTAGAATGATTCCAAGCACAAGACTAAAAAAATGTTTTTTATCCATAATGAATCCAGCTTAAAAACTGTTACTATTTAATAACTTAAAGTTACAATAACATCACACAAAGTAAAAGTCAATAGTAACATAAAGTTATAATAATTTTATGGGCAAACTGAAATCAATCGTCGGAGACAACATTCGAAAGTTAAGACGGGAACGCGGCTGGACGCAGGCTTTTGTCGCGGAAAGTCTGGGAGTTACGGCACCGTTTCTTACGATGATTGAGTCAGGTCAGCGCGGAATGTCGATTGATTTTATCGAGAGCATAAGCGAATTTTTTGACGTCCCTCCGGCATCACTTTTTTCAAATGAAGAACGAGGAAAATCAAAAAAAGAAAATAGGAAACTTGAAAATCTGAAAAAACGCCTTACAAAAAAAATGATTAAAACAATAGAAGAAACAATTTCCGAATTTGATTTGTAAAAAACGCTGACAAGTATTTTCACGCACTTAATCTCCCCTTGCCTTTCAAGCTCAAACCGTGCTATATTTTTTTCAAGCAAAATAAAAACACGAACCGGTATGGTAGTCCGCGTTGGCAGTGCGTTTTTTTTCTATATATAAGTGCTGCCCAGTAACCTTCTTTCGTCTGAAAGTCGTCCGATTTTGTCACGGTATCGCTTTGTCCAAAAGACTTTGCGAAAGGACAGAATATGGACACAAATTTTACAGTCACAACAATTTATTTTGACGGGCAGTTCTGGTGCGCCCTGATTGAACGACATTTGCAAAACCAGAGCTTTGTCGGAAGACACGTTTTCGGCGCGGAACCTTCAAATCCAAAACTTCTTGAATGGATGCTGAATGATTTTTCCAACATAAAACTTTTTCCTGTGAATCAGAATGAGATTCCAAAAATTAGGCTGAAAAAAATTGCCAACAAAAACCGAATGGATTCAAAAAACGAAAAAAATCAGATTCCAAAATCCTTAAAAGCATTTTCCGCCGCCCAAAAGGAATTCCTTGCGCAGAAAAAATCCGCCCGCCGCAAACAAAACCGCCGGAAAAAACAAGAGCAATGGAAGCAAAAGCACGAGGCGAAAAAACTGCGGAAGTAAACAGGCACTAACAAACATTCCAAGCCCGGCGCAACAACATCGCAAATCCGCCTACCGCTTCCGCCATTTGAGGAGCAGCGCGGAATTCACGATTACGGCGACCGAACCTGCGTTGTGGACGAGCGCGCCCACGACCGGATTCAGCACTCCTGTGATTGCCAGCGCAATCGCGGTGAAGTTCAGTGTCATCGAAAAAGTCATGTTGAGCTTTATCGTGGTCATCATCCGTTTTGAGAGCGCGACAAGATGCGGAAGTTCCTTCACGTCGTCGTCAACAAGCGCGATGTCAGCCGCCTCAACCGCAATGTCGCTTCCGATTCCGCCCATCGCAATTCCCACGTCCGCACGCTTGAGGGCAGGAGCATCATTCACGCCGTCGCCTATCATGCAGACTTTTTTTCCTTCAGCCTGAAATCCTGCGATTTTCTCAAGCTTGTCTTCCGGGCGGCAGTCAGCCTTGACTTCCTTTATCCCAAGATTTTCTGCAACCGAAGCCGCGGCATTTTGGTTGTCGCCCGTGAGCAGAACCGGCTCAATGTTCAGCGCATAAAGTTTCTGAATCATCGCCCGACTTTCCGCGCGGATTGTGTCCGAAAGCACGACTGTTCCGGCAAACTCTCCGTCCACAGCGGCGTAAATCACGGTGCAGCCTTTCTCAAGATTTTTGCGGGCGGATTTTTCTGCGGAAGGCGGAAGAGCGATTTTATTTTCCGAAAGAAGAGCCGCGTTTCCGGCGAGAATTTTTCTTCCGCGGATTTCAGCGCAAACTCCTCTGCCCGGAATCATCACGAAATTCTGAACGGAATCTTTCTGCACAAGCGGAAATTCTTCAGCATGATTTTCATCCTTGTCAATTTTGCAGGAGGATTTTTTAAAGCAGCGGACGACAGCCTTTCCAAGCGGATGTTCAGAAAACTGCTCAGCCGAAGCGACAAGCGCAAAAAGCTCGTCACTTGAAATTCCGCATTCAGGGTCGCACTCAATTCCGACAACTTCCGGCGTTCCGTAGGTCAGCGTTCCTGTCTTGTCAAAAGTGATTTTCGTAACGCCAGCAAGACGCTCAAGCGCACCGCCGTCCCGAACAAGAAATCCGTGCTTTGTAACATTTCCGATTGCCGCCATGATTGCGGTTGGAGTTGCAAGAACCAGAGCGCATGGACAGAACACGACGAGAATCGTAACCGCCCGGATAATCTCGCCGGAAAAAATCCAAGTGAGAGCCGCCGCAGTAAGAGCCGTTACAACAATCCAAGTCGCCCAGCGGTCAGCAATTCCGACAATCTTCGCCTTGCCAGCATCCGCCGACTGCACAAGCCGGATCATCCGCTGAATGGAACTGTCCTCACCCACCTTGACCGCACGCATTTCGAACGAGCCGAACTGATTTAGAGTGCCGCTCGAAACCTCATCGCCCGCGCCCTTGTCAACCGGAAGCGACTCGCCTGTCATCACAGCCTGATTCACGGAAGTCTGGCCGGAAACAATCACGCCGTCAACAGGAATCGTCTCGCCGGGCAAAACACGCAGAATGTCGCCGACCTTCACCTCTTCCGCCGGAACAATTTTTTCTGCGCCGCCGCTTACAATTCTCGCAGTTCTCGGAGTGAGCTTCACGAGCTTTTCAATTCCGGCTCTCGCACGCGCAACTGTAATGTCCTCCAGAAGTGCGCCAAGCTGCATGATGAACGCAATTTCACCGGCAGCAAAATCCTCGCCGATACAGACCGACGCGACAAGAGCCATCGAGACAAGCACATCCGCCTTTATGTCGAACGCCGTGACAAGACCGATTACAGCCTCAAGGACAATCGGAACGCCGCAGAGAATTATCGAACCCCAGGCAATGTCAAACGGCAGCGGCAC
>CAVKBG010000063.1:0-10588 GCA_963654755.1 Desulfovibrionaceae bacterium | reverse complement strand
GAAAGCCCAGTTTTTCCGCAACGATTTTTCCAAGCGAAGTCTTTCCGCTTCCGGATGGACCTGTAATCATTATTCCTGTTGACATTTTGTGCCTCGTTTGTAGATTTTGTGGTTTTCTGTAGACATCACTTCAGCAGTTTGAAAATTCCAAGACAGTTTCCCCATATCCGTAATGATAATTTCCGTTTTCGTCCATTTCGTCCGGGTAATATTTTGTCATCTCGTATAAATATTTTGGGTTGATGTTCCAGAGAAGCTCTTTTTCGTTTTGTGTTCCGGGCTTTAGTGTAATCATGGGAAAGTCCTTTGCGTTTATTTTACTATAGCACGATTTTTGATAAATTGCAGTGATTCATTTTGTGTTTCGACCTGGCTCAACATTTCGTCAGGGCTCAATGACCTCTTTTGGGTAAACTCAATAACCGCATTTTCGGCGGCAATCCGATTCATTTCTGAACTTTATAAATTCTCATTTTTCTTCTATAATAAAGCAGTTTTATTTATTGTCTTTTTATTGGAGTATTTTATGTCTGGCATACAGCAGAGGGCGGAATTACAGGCTCAGATTTGGAAGATTGCAAACGAGGTTCGGGGCGCGGTTGACGGCTGGGATTTTAAGCAGTTTGTTTTGGGAACGCTTTTCTATCGTTTTATAAGCGAGAATTTTTCAGATTACTTTGAGGCGGATGACGAAAGCATTGTATATGCCGACCTTGATGATTCAATTATTACTCAGGAAATAAAGGACGACGCAATAAAAACAAAGGGATATTTTATTTATCCGAGCCAGCTTTTTGTTAATGTCGCAAAAAATGCAAATGAAAATGAAGCTTTGAACACAGACTTGGCGAAAATTTTTTCTGAAATTGAAAAATCCGCGATTGGCTACGATTCTGAGCAGAATATAAAGGGACTTTTTGCGGATTTTGACACAACAAGCAACCGGCTTGGAAACACCGTAAAGGAAAAGAACACACGGCTTGCGGCAGTAATAAAGGGCGTTGCAGACTTAAATTTCGGCAGTTTCCACGAAAATCAGATTGACCTTTTTGGCGATGCCTACGAATTTCTGATTTCAAATTATGCGGCAAATGCAGGAAAATCAGGCGGAGAATTCTTCACGCCTCAGAATGTCTCAAAACTTATCGCACGCCTTGCAATGCATAAGCAGGAAAATGTGAACAAGATTTACGACCCGGCGTGCGGTTCAGGCTCGCTCCTTTTGCAGGCAAAAAAGCAGTTTGAGGAAAACAAAATAGAAGACGGATTTTTCGGGCAGGAGATAAACCACACAACATACAACCTTGCCCGAATGAATATGTTTCTGCACAACATAAATTACAGCAAGTTCAAGATTTCTTTAGGCGACACTCTGATAAATCCGCAGTTTAAGGACGACAAGCCTTTTGATGCGATTGTCTCTAATCCGCCATATTCAATCAACTGGATTGGAAGCGATGACCCCACATTGATAAACGACGACCGCTTTGCTCCGGCAGGAGTTTTGGCCCCAAAATCAAAGGCTGACTTTGCATTTATTCTTCATTCGCTAAGCTATCTTTCAAGCAAAGGACGGGCTGCGATTGTATGTTTCCCTGGAATTTTCTATCGTGGTGGCGCGGAGCAGAAAATCAGAAAATATCTTGTGGATTCAAACTTTGTTGAAACCGTAATCTCTCTTGCTCCGAATCTTTTCTACGGAACTTCAATCGCTGTGAATATTCTTGTTCTTTCAAAGCACAAGACCGACAGCAAAATCCAGTTTATAGAAGCCGGCGAGCTTTATAAAAAAGAAACAAACAATAACGTTCTTACGGACGAGCATATCAATAAAATTATAGAAGCGTTTGATTCAAAAAAAGACATTCAGTATTTTTCAAAGTCGACGGAACTTGAAGATGTCGCAAAAAATGACTACAACCTGTCGGTTTCAAGCTATGTTGAAGCCAAAGATACCCGCGAAAAAATCGACATCAAGGAACTGAACGCCAAAATCAAGGAAATCGTAGCAAAAGAAAACGTTCTCCGCACCGAAATTGACAAGATTGTTGCGGAGATTGAGGGAGAATAAATGAACGAACTGATAAAAGAATTTTTATGGAAACAAATATGGTAAAAAAAGGATATGCAAATTTTAAGAGAGATGAATTATTTGAAAAACTGAAAACTTCGATTGAACTGTTTAAAATAAATAAAGCCTCCGAAAAATTCAGAGGCTTAGGTGACGCGGCTGAAAACAGCGAACAGGGCAACTAAGACACCTCACGTCCATATCTAAAATGTACATTGATTTTGATAAAAAGTCAAACAATAAAAAGGAAACTGACAAATGAAGAAAACAATTGAAACAAAAGCAGACATTGCCTTTTTCACAGAAATCAAAACAATAATTCGGACTGGCAGGAATAATGCATACTCATCCGTAAACTCTCTAGTTGTGATGACATATTGGCAAATCGGAAAACGGATTGTTGAACAGGAACAGCGGGGCAAAGAGCGCGCAGAATATGGAATGAAACTAATCAAGATGCTGTCAGAAGAACTTTCAAAAGAATTTGGAAAAGGCTTTTCAGAAAGAAATCTGCGTAATTTCAGAAAATTCTATTTGCTGTTTCCAGACAATAAGATTTGGCAGGCATGTCTGCCAAATTTAACATGGTCGCATTTTTCTTGTCTTCTTCGGGTAGAAGATGAAAATGCTCGTCTCTGGTATTTAAAAGAATCTGCAAAAGAAAACTGGAGTTCAAGAACATTGGATAGAAATATTGGCACTCAGTATTATTACAGGCTTTTGCAAGCTCCCGAAAAAGAAAAAGTCATAGCAGAAATGCAGAAGAAAACCAAAGACCTGCAGAAAACGCCTTTTGAGATAATAAAAAATCCCGTCGTTGCGGAATTCCTGGGTTTTAGAAAAGAAGATTCATTTTTGGAAGATGATCTTGAATCCAGTATTTTAAGCCACATCAGAGACTTTTTAATGGAAATGGGAAATGGTTTTGCTTTTGTTGCCCGGCAGCAGCATATAATTACAGATACGCAAGATTATTATATAGACCTTGTTTTTTACAATATTGAATTAAAATGTTATGTGCTTATTGATTTAAAGATGGGAACAATTACACATCAGGATGTTGGGCAAATTGATATGTATGTGCGCATGTATGACGAGCTAAAACGCAAAGAAGGAGACAATCCTACTATTGGAATTTTGCTTTGCTCAGAAACAAGCGAAGATATTGCAAGATATTCCGTTCTTCATGATAACAATAGGCTTTTTATGTCAAAATACCTTACATATCTGCCAACAAAAGAGCAGCTTAAAATCGAAATTGAAAAGCAAAAGGCGATATTTGCTTCTCAGCATGAAAATAATTCTAAGGAAACAGACAAATGACCAGACTGAACGAACTGATAAATGAACTTTGCCCTAATGGGGTGGAATATAAGACGCTGGGGGAAGTATGTAAGATTGAAAAAGGAATCCAATTTAATAAGGAAAATATGAATGATGTTGGAACTTTTCCTGTAATTAATGGAGGAATAAATCCTTCCGGCTATATTGAACAATTCAATCAAGTTGAAAATTCTATAACAATTTCTCAAGGTGGTGCGTCTGCTGGTTATGTCAATTGGATTAAAACAAAATTTTGGGCAGGTGCACATTGTTATATTTTAAAACCATTTTCTGAATTTGTTATAAATAGATATGTTTATCATTTTTTTAAACAGAATGAATTTAAGTTGCAGGAATGTCAGTATGGAGCAGGAATTCCCGCATTATCAAAATCAACAATTGAATCTCTTAAAATCCCCGTGCCGCCGCTGCCGGTTCAGGAAGAAATCGTGCGTATTCTTGACAAATTCACGTCGCTAGAAGCGGAGCTAGAAGCGGAGCTAGAAGCTCGTCGCGTGCAGTATGAATACTACCGCGACGAGCTTCTAAAGCCAAAACCTAAAATTCCGGTTGTGAAGCTGAAGGACATTGCAACAGACTTTTACAGAGGTTCCGGAATCAAGCGTGATGAAATCACTGCGGAAGGCGTTCCATGCGTGCGCTACGGTGAAATCTACACGACCTACAACATCAGTTTTGAAAAGTGCGTTTCTCATACAAAACTTGAATATGTTCAGTCGCCAAAATATTTTGAACACGGCGATATTCTTTTTGCAATCACCGGCGAGAACATTGAGGACATCGCAAAGTCGGTCGCCTACACAGGAAACGAAAAATGTCTTGCTGGCGGTGATATTGTCGTAATGAAGCACAATCAGAATCCAAGATATTTGGCGCACGTTCTTGCCACAACAGAAGCAAGAATTCAGAAAGGCAAGGGAAAGGTAAAAAGCAAGGTTGTACATTCAAGCATTCCGTCTATTCAGGAAATTGAAATTCCGCTTCCGTCGCTTGACGTGCAGGAACGCTGGGCAAACGTTCTGGACAACTTTGACGCAATCTGCTCCGACATTAAAATTGGGCTTCCAGCGGAAATTGAGGCGCGCAAAAAACAATACGAATATTATCGTGATTTGCTCTTGACATTCGCTGAGCGCGGCAACACAATCCTCACAGAACAGAACAGAACAGAACAGAACAGAACAGAACAGAACAGAACAGAACAGATGAAATAAAACTGCTTCAGTATGTTTTTGGATATGCTGTTGTTCGGCTGGGAGAAATTGCAACAATTACTCGTGGAGGAAATTTTCAGAAGAAAGATTTTGTTGGAGAAGGAAAGCCTTGTATTCATTATGGTCAAATGTATACACATTTTAGAACTTCTGCGGATAAAGTTTTAACTTGTATCTCAGATGAGATTTTCAAGAAGTCAAAAACCGCAAAACAAAACGACATTATTATGGCTGTAACGAGTGAAAATGTTGAAGATGTTTGCAGTTGTGTTGCTTGGATTGGAAATGAAGATGTTGCGGTTAGCGGTCATACAGCTATTATTCATCATAATCAGAATGCAAAATTTCTTTCATACTACTTTCATTCAAATAATTTTTTTGAGCAAAAGAAAAAACTTGCACACGGCACAAAAGTAATAGAAGTTACTCCGTCAGCATTAAATGACATAAAAATTCCCCTTCCACCGCTTGCCGAACAGAAACGAATCGTGAAAATTCTAGACCGCTTTGAAAATCTCTGCAATGACATTTCCTCCGGCCTTCCCGCAGAAATCAAAATGCGCAAAAAACAATATGAGTTTTACAGGGATAAACTGCTGTCGTTTAAGGAAAAAGTAAATTTAATTTGACGAATTATATCATTTAGGTTATATTTTTCTCATGGGGTATAAAGTCAAGTTATTTTCAAAAGGTGGCAAAGAGCCTGTGCTGGATGCGATTTTAAGTACAGAGCCGAAGATGCAGGCAAAAATCTATCGTGAAATTAACTTGCTGGAAGAATTCGGAAAAGATTTGCACTTTCCGCATACAAGAAAAATCGCAGGCGAAAAATATGAGGGACTGTGGGAGCTTCGTGTGCAACAGGCAAGTAATATTTTCAGAATTTTCTATTTTGTTTATGTGAAAGATACCGTTGTCTTGTTGCATGGATTTATCAAAAAAAGCAATAAGACTCCTAATAAAGAACTTGAAATTGCACTTTCTCGTATGAAAGAGATTAAGGAAAATATCAAGGAGGCTTAATATGGACTGGAGCGATGCAAAAAAAATAATAGAAGCAAATCCCGAAGTAAAAAAAGAATTAGACCTTAACGAAGCAGAATATCAGGTTATACGTGCCATCATTAAGGCAAGACAGGAAAGCGGGTTAACGCAGGCTGAATTGGCGGAACGCGCCGGAACAAAACAGTCAAATATCGCACGGCTTGAAAGCGGCCGTGCAAATCCTACAATCGAATTTTTACAAAAAGTTGTAGGCGCAATGGGAAAGAAAATCGCAGTTTCGATAATCTGAAACACAAAAACAATGGTATAATATCATCATGAATCAGACTGAAATGGATAAAAATCTGCTTGTTGTGACGGCAGTTGAAGGTTATGCACAAAAACATAATCTTTCAGAGGAAGATGTCTACAGAAAATTCAATCAGCATGGAATCCTTAATCTTGTGCGGCAGGAATATGACGCGCTTCACACCCAGCCGCTTGAGGAAACTGTTGGGTTTGTTGAAGATGTGATGTCTCGATACGAGGAAAAGTCAAAATGATTCTATATCACGGAACAGGAATTTGTTTTAAGGAAATCGACTTGTCAAAATCAAAGGACAAGCGTGATTTCGGAAAAGGTTTCTACACGACAACAATTTTCGAGCAGGCTGAAAGATGGGCGAAGAACCAGTATCTCCGTTACGGCACAGCCGGAAGTTTTGTAAAAGAATATGAATATGTTCCTGATGACAGTCTGAAGATAAAAGTTTTTGACGGAATGAACGAAGAATGGCTTGAATTTGTAAAGAAATGCCGGACGGAAGGTGGAACGCCTCATGATTATGACATAATTCAAGGACCTGTTGCAAATGACAACACAATGCGTACAATTGCATTTTATATATCCGGAGTATATACGGTTGAACAGGCGATTCAACAGTTAAGTTTTTTCAAGGTGAACGATCAGATTTCTTTTCATACTCAAGAAGCTTTAAAATGCCTTGTTTGGAAGCAAGATTTGGAGGTTTGAGTGCCACGCTTTTTTTATAACAATCAGGACATAACAATTGACATTCTTATGAAAATTGAAGAAGTTGTAAGACTTCTTGCTGGATATTTTTCAAAGCCATTTGATGAAATGCTTTTTCAGTTTTACAAGTCAAGAACATTCAAGGCATTGAAAAACACAGAAAGCTGCATGTGGAGCGAAAGCGCGCCTTTTATAGCTGACGAATATATGCGCGAAAAAAATAAACACTAAATATTATAAGGAATCTCAAAAATGACAGAATACAAGACAATTGCCGAGTCTCCAACTTACATTGTTTTGGATAAATACGTAAAGTCGCTTATGGTCTGCGAAAATGGATACCAGTCGGAATATGATTTGGAACGTGAGCTTGTGGAAGATTTGAACAAAAAACTTGGCTATGAGTATCTTCCTGACGTGAAAAACAGTGCGGCTTTGCTTTCAAATGCACGCACGCAGATTGAAGAGTTGAACAACATTCACTTTCTTGACAGCGAATGGGAACGCTACGTTCAGACTTATCTTGATAAGCCTAGCGACACAATGGACGACAAGGCGCGCAAGATTCATGACGATTATATTTTTGACTTTGTTTTTGACGATGGACATATTCAGAACATTTATCTTATAGACAAGGATAAACTTCTTCGGAACAAGGTTCAGGTAATCCGCCAGTTTGAGCAGACAGGCACTCATCAGAACCGCTACGATGTTACAATTCTTGTGAACGGAATTCCGATGGTTCAGGTCGAGCTGAAAAAACGCGGTGTTGCAATCCGCGAGGCGTTTAATCAAGTTCACCGCTACAGCAAGGAAAGCTTCAATTCTGAACATTCGCTTTACAAATATCTTCAGGTTTTTGTGATTTCCAACGGAACTGACACGCGCTATTTTGCGAACACAACAAAACGGAACAAAAACAGCTTTGACTTTACAATGAACTGGGCAAAGTCTGACAATTCGCTTATAAAAGATTTGACAGATTTTACGCAGACTTTCTTTCAGAAAAACACTTTGCTTAATATTCTTTTTACTTATTCAGTTTTTGACACAACAAACACGCTTCTTGTGATGCGTCCTTATCAGATTGCGGCTACAGAACGCCTTTTGTGGAAAATAAAAAGTTCTTATATTGCAAGAAAATGGAGCAGCACGGAAAGTGGCGGCTACATTTGGCACACAACAGGCTCCGGAAAAACGCTTACGAGTTTCAAGGCGGCTCAGCTTGCGACTCGGCTTGAATTTATTGACAAGGTTTTCTTTGTTGTTGACCGCAAGGATTTGGACTATCAGACGATGAAGGAATATCAGCGTTTTTCTCCTGACAGCGTGAACGGCTCGGAAAGCACCGCGGGGCTTAAGCGCAACATTGAAAAAGACGACAACAAAATCATTGTTACAACAATTCAAAAGCTCAACAATCTGATTAAAAGCGAGGACAACCTTGAAATCTACCGCAAGCAGGTTGTATTTATTTTTGATGAGTGCCACCGCTCTCAGTTTGGTGAGGCTCAGAAAAATCTCAAAAAGAAGTTCAAAATTTATTACCAATTCGGATTTACTGGAACTCCGATTTTCACTGAAAATGCTCTCGGCGCGGAAACTACGGCTTCTGTTTTTGGCAGGCAGCTTCATTCCTACATTATCACAGACGCAATCCGCGATGAAAAAGTCCTCAAATTCAAGGTTGATTACAATGATGTGCGTCCAAAGTTCAAGGAAATAGAATCTGAACAGGATGAAAAGAAACTTTCCGCGGCAGAAAACAGGGAAGCTCTTCTTCATCCAGACAGAATAAAGGAAATCACGCAGTACATTCTTGAAAAATTCAACCAGAAAACGCACAGAATGTTTGGAAGTGCAAACGGATTCAATGCGATGTTTGCCGTGAGCAGCGTTGAAGCCGCAAAAATGTATTACGAGTTGTTCAAGAACTTGCAGAAAGACAAGGAAAAGCCTCTAAAAGTTGCCACGATTTTTTCATTTGCGGCGAATGAGGAGCAGAACGCAATAGGCGAGATTCAGGACGAAAGTTTTGAGACAAACACGCTGGATTCAAGCTCAAAGGAATTTTTAGATTCTGCAATCGATGACTACAATAATCTTTTTAAGACAAATTTCAGCACGGATGGAAAAAGTTTTCAGAATTATTACCGCGACCTTTCAAACCGCGTAAAAAATCAAGAAGTTGATTTGCTGCTTGTTGTCGGAATGTTTCTTACCGGTTTTGATGCGCCGCGCCTTAACACTCTTTTTGTTGACAAGAATCTTCGCTATCACGGGCTGATCCAGGCTTACTCGCGCACGAACCGCATTTTTGACTCGACAAAGACTTTCGGAAACATTGTTACTTTCAGGGATTTGGAACAGGCGACAGTGGACGCAATCAAGCTTTTCGGAGCTACAAATCATATAATTCTTGAAAAAAGCTATTCGGAATATATGGAAGGTTTCCGCGACAAGGAAACTGGAGAAACTTGCCGTGGCTACATTGAGGTTGTAAAGGAACTTGAAGAAAAGTTCCCGAATCCTGATGAAATCACAACTGAAAAGCAGAAGATTGAATTTACAAAACTGTTCGGCGAATACCTGCGCATAGAAAATGTTTTGCAGAATTATGACGAGTTTGCAGGACTAAAAGCGTTTCAGCAGATTGACCAAAACGATAAGAATGCTGTTGAGGAATTCAAGGCAAAATATTATCTTAGCGATGAAACTGTTGCAGCAATGAAGGACGTGAAAATTCCTTCTGAACGTGCGATTCAAAACTACAAGTCAACATATAACGACATTCGCGACTGGCTGCGCAATCAAAGAAATTCCGATAAAAAAGACGCTCTTACAATCAACTGGGATTACATTGTCTTTGAAGTTGATCTTTTGAAATCTCAGGAAATCAACCTTGACTACATTCTTGAACTGATTTTTGAAAACAACAAAAAGAACCAGAACAAGGAAGCGATTGTTGAGGATGCCCGCCGTCTTATCCGTTCAAGCATTGGAAACCGCGCAAAGGAAAGTCTGCTCGTGGAATTTATAAACAAGACAAACCTTGATGAAATCAGCGACAAAGCGGCACTTATAGATTCATTCTTTAAATATGCGCAGGCAGAACAGCTGCGTGAAGTGGATGAACTGATTGCGGAAGAAAAATTGAATCCGGAAAAGGCAAGGCACTACATCGCAGTTTCATTAAAAAAAGAATTCGCAAGCGAGAACGGAACAGAACTGAATTCAATTCTTCCAAAAATGAGCCCGCTGAATCCGAATTATCTGGAAAAAAAACATACGGTTTTTCAGAAAATAACGGCACTTGTGGAAAAATTCAAAGGCGTGGGCGGAAATGTGTAACGGTCATTTCGATGGGCTCAATGACCACATTTCGGCATACACTGCACCAAAAAACTGAAACAACCCGGTTTCTGAGCTTGTCGAAGGAATCGATACTATGAGGGCGAATGTCGAGTTTTATGATTTCTTGAAATTCCTAGTCATTATCGGGCTTGCCCCTGCGACGTTTCTGAAAGAAACTCGTTTGATAATCTCTTGCACTTTTTTAGGCAAGATTGCTAACCGAGTTTGCTATGCAAACATCGCAGTGTCAAGCACGACAATGACAGTAAAATTTAAAACTCGAAATTGAACTTATGAGTAAACTTGATATGTCATTTCCCCGCGACAATCTTTCTGTGCGCCTTATTTCTCAAAAGCAGCTGTGTATTTTTTGATTTTGGCTGAAAGATAATTCTAGTTTTTCTTTATCCGTTGCTTGAAAATTAAATCGATGTAAATCCATAAATGTTGATATTTGCTCGTTGTTTTTCTCTCTGGATTTCAGTGCTTTCTCCTACCTTCCTTCAAACTGTTCCATGCCTTTTATCATCACATCGAGCGAAAGTTCAAAACTTTCTTCTATTGAAATCGGGTTTCCGAACGAATTGT
>CAVKBG010000062.1:0-11801 GCA_963654755.1 Desulfovibrionaceae bacterium | reverse complement strand
AAGCGGAAGCTACGACATTGTCTCAAAGATTCCTTCTGCGGCGGTCAGCGTTCGTGTTGCTTGGTAATAGAAATTAATAAATAAAACAAGAAAGGCTGCCTGTTTGGGGCAGCCTTTTTTAATGCTTTTGTATATCAGCATAATGACGCATAGTTTATCATTAGCTTGATAGTATGCTTATCATTATAATGATAGACGGACTGTCATTATGCTGATACTGTGTTTCTCGTTATAATGTATCGGAACTGCACATTACGTTGTATAGCTCGGATACATTACCTCTAATTTCGAGTTTTGTAATTTAATGTCATTATCGGGCTTGACCCTGCGATGTTTCTGAAAGAAACTCGATTGATAATCTATTGAAATTTTATAACAGATTCCTGTGTCGTAGCACAGGAATGACAGTCATTATTTTTAAGCTATTTTGTCTGTTTCTTAAATGTCTGGATTCCTTCAATAACAAGAATTACTGCAAGAACCGCCATTGCCGCCGCGAATATAAGCTGAAACCAGTTTCCCCATGCAAGTGCGCCTTGTGCTCCTTGAACCATTGCCGCAATTTTTTTGTATACAGTAAGAACAAGGCTTGTTAAAGTCGCCGCAAGCATAAATGCCATTGGAATAAAGAACATCTTGTTGTTTTTTCCTGCCTGCCCAAGCCAAGCCGCAACTGCCATAAGAGCGAGTCCCGCCAAAAGTTGATTCGCCGCGCCAAAAAGTCCCCAAATCTGGCTGAGCTTAAGTCCGCCCAGAACGCTTCCGATTACAACCATCGAAATTGTTCCAAAGAATGGATTTGCAAGAACTTTGCGGATTCCCTTTGCGTCTTTCCAAGAAAATTCTCCGTCTTTAAGGAAAAGCTCGCTGAACATAAACCGGCTTAATCTTGTTCCTGTGTCAAGCGAAGTAAGTGCAAATACAGAAACTGCAAGTGTAAGAAGTGCGTTTATTGTGTTGTAAATTCCGCTTCCTTCTTCACCAAAAAGCGTTGCGATTCCAGCTCCGAATGCCGCGGAAGGAGAACCGAATTTTCCTTGCTTCCACTGGCTCCAGATAATGCCTACAGAAATAAGTGCGATTATTCCGAGCGCGGATTCAATAAGCATTGAGCCGTATCCGATTGGCTTTGCGTTCTTTTCGTTGTCAAGCTGCTTTGAAGTTGTTCCTGTTGCAATCAGCGAGTGGAATCCTGAGCACGCGCCGCAAGCTACTGTTATAAAAAGCGTTGGGAAAAGGAAACCTGCCTGTGTCTTCCAGCCTGCAAATGCCGGAATTGAAAATGCGATTGCAGAGCTTCCTTTGAATGCGTTGAAGAAAATTCCTGCAAGGGCAACAATCATCATGGCGTAAAGCAGGAAGCTTGAAAGATAGTCGCGCGGCTGAAGCATAATCCACACTGGAACAAGCGAAGCTACCGCTATGTAAACTCCGACAAAAACAATCCAGGCGTTGCGGCTCATTGCGAATCCCACGTTAAGCCCGATTATTGTAACAATCACAATTCCGATTATTCCAAGAATTGTAGCCGGAAGCGTTTTAAGTCCGCATTTGTTTGTAATGATTCCGTAGATAACGGCAAGCACAATGAACAAAATTGAAATCATTGCTGTTGTCTGGTTATTTGTTGGATTTGAGACAAGCCCGAACATTACAGGACTTCCTGCCGCAGTGAAGAATGTTCCTGCTACAACGTTTACAAACGAGGCGATTACAAGAATAAGAACAAGAAGCGCAAAAATGATAAATAGTTTTTTTGCCTTTGCTCCCATTGTGTCGTTGATGATTTCGCCTACGGATTTTCCTTTGTGCCTTATAGATGCAAAAAGCGAGCCAAAGTCCTGAACTCCGCCGAAGAAAATTCCTCCGATTATGCACCACAAAAATACTGGAACCCATCCGAAAACTGCCGCCTGTATAGGTCCGTTGATTGGTCCTGCTCCTGCGATAGAAGAGTAGTGATGTCCCATAAGAACTGCCGGTTTTGCCGCCACGTAGTCAATTCCGTCCGGTGTTTCCTGTGCCGGTGTTTTTTTCGCCGGATCAATTCCCCATTGTTTTGCAAGCCACGAACCGTAAAAAACGTATCCGCAGAAAAGCAGAACAAGCGCCGCTAAAATAATCAGTAAAGCAGCCATCTCTTTTGCCTCCAAAAAAATATAAATGTGAATGAGTTTTTAAGCCCACTCAAAATTTGCTTAAAACTACAGCGGCATTTTGGAAAAAATACTGCGCAAATTTCTTCCGTGCCAGTTGAACCAAGTTTTCCTTGCTGAAACATCATAAACAATCAGGCTGAAGTTGCTCCATCCAAAAAATGAAAATTTGTACGATTTGTGCAGCTTGATTTTTTTTGCTTCCTTGGCAGCGTCTTTTTCAATTGAACTGGCTATTACAATCAGGCTTATGTCTGAATTTTTGTGTCCGTAAAAAGGCTTTACTTTTGAAAGTCCGTCTGACCATGCCGCATTTGAAAGTTCCTTGAGTTTTTGGAGCGAAAGTTTTTCTTCAAGTGAAAAATAGACATATTCGTTTGAGTCTACTTCCGCAATTCTTGCCGACCTTGTTAAAAAATACTGTTCCTCGTGCGAATGGAATTCCGCAGTTGCGCAAAAAGTTCCGCCTGGATTTTTTGAAACATCGTAGTATTTTTTATATGAAAGCAAAACGTTTGCAAGGCAGCTTTCCTTTGTCAATTCTGAAGCCTCGTTAAAGAAATTTCAGTATTTATTATATATCGGCTTGTAAAATGTTGCAACAAATTTTTGAATTTTTACTTTTCAAAACATTTAATATAGTTTAATATTACTTAAGTTTTTTCTTGATTTCTGGGGTTACAAATTAAAAAATCAAGAAACAGGGGTTGTTTATATGGAATACAGTATTAAAAATGCTTATTGTAAACGTGTTTGGGATGACATTTCTGTTCGCTATGCAGATCAGGGTCATTTTCTTCAGGCTGCTGGACTTGTTCTTGAAGCAATTTCTCCTGCGGTAGACAAAATGCCTGAGCTGGAGCAGTATGCTGTTCTTGAGCGTTTCGTAGAGCCAGAGAGAATCGTAATGTTCCGTGTTCCTTGGACTGACGACGCAGGAAAGCCTCACGTAAACCGCGGATTCCGTGTTCAGTTTAACAGCGCAATCGGACCTTATAAAGGAGGCTTGCGTTTTTCTCCGGAAGTAGGACTTGATGTTTTGAAATTCCTCGGATTTGAGCAGGTTCTTAAGAATTCCCTTACAACTCTTCCAATGGGCGGCGGAAAAGGCGGTTCAGATTTTGACGGCCACGGAAAATCAGATGCTGAAATCATGAGATTCTGCCAGTCATTTATCACAGAACTTTATCGTCATATTGGCGCGGACACAGACGTTCCAGCCGGAGACAAAGGCGTAGGCGGAAAAGAAGTTGCCTATATGTTCGGCCAGTACAAGAGAATTACAAACCAGTACACTGGCGTTCTTACAGGAAAAGGACTTTCATTCGGAGGTTCTCTTGCCCGCACAGAAGCTACAGGCTACGGACTTATCTACTTTGTTGAATGTATGCTTGCAAAAAAAGGACAGGACTTCAAAGGAAAGACAGCAATTATTTCTGGAGACGGAAACGTTGCCCAGTATGCCGCTGAAAAACTTCTTCAGCTCGGCGGAAAGCCAATCACTTTGTCTGACTCAACAGGCTATATTCTTGATGAAGACGGAATCACTGCTGAAAAACTTGCTTACGTAAAAGAATTCCGTGCCCGCAAAGAAAAAGTAGACGCTTACGTAAAGAAATATCCTAGCGCAAAATTCTTCAAAGGTGAAAAGCCTTGGGGCGTAAAAGCTGACCTTGCATTGCCTTGCGCAACTCAGGATGAAATTTATCTTGAAGATGCAAAGAAACTTGTTGCAAACGGATGTATGCTTGTTGCAGAAGGCGCAAATATGCCAACACGCGCAGAAGCTATCAAGTATTTCCAGGAAAACAAAGTTATGTTCGCTCCTGGAAAAGCTGCAAATGCCGGCGGTGTTGCGGTTTCCGGACTTGAAATGAGCCAGAACTCAGAGCGTCTTTCTTGGACATTTGAAGAAGTTGACTCTAAGCTCAAGCAGATTATGACAAACATCCACGACAACGCTTACGAAACTGCAAAGAAATACGCTACAGAGGGCGACTATGTTGCCGGAGCTAACATTGCAGGATTTGTAAAAGTTGCAAACGCAATGGTTGCCCAGGGATTGGTTTAATTTAACTGTCATTCCCGTGTTACGACACGGGAATCTGTTGCTGATTTCTAGTCATCTATAATCAAAGGCTGCTCTTTAGGCTGAATTCATTTAGCTTAAAGGGCAGTTTTTTTCAGCAGTTTTTTATGCAGGGAAAGTTTGCTTGTTTGCAAAGATTTTCAATTTCCTGCCATTTTTTTTCTTTTATGAGATTTTCGGGGCACATCCAGCTTCCGCCTACCGCGCCGACATTTTTGCATGAAAGGTAGCTTGAAAAATTTTCAGCATTTATTCCGCCCGTTGGAATGAAAACTGTTTGCGGGAAAGGTCCTGCCAGCGACTTTAGGAATTTTGTTCCGCCCATTACTTCCGCGGGAAAAAGTTTTAAAAAATTCAGTCCGAATTCTATTGCCTGCTCAATTTCGCCCGGTGTGCAAACTCCTGGAAAAAACGGAACTTCATGTTCAACGCACCAATTTACGGTTTTTGGATTGAATCCCGGGGAAACAAGAAAATCCGCGCCAGCATTTTGCGCTTTTTGAGCGAGCTTTGCGTTTATTACAGTTCCGGCTCCCACAAGAATATGTGGAAACTCTTTTTTTATTGATTCTATGCAGCCAGCGATTTTTTTTAGCCCGGTTTCACCGTCGTTTGTCCTGAAAGTTATTTCAACAGCTTTCATTCCGCCGTTTATGAGCGCGCGTGCAAGTTCTATTGCGTCTTCTTTTTCCTGAATTTTTGCGACTGGAATGATTTTTGCGTTTTTGATTTTTTCTGCGGTTTGTTCAAACATAAAATCAAGTATTGCACAAAAAAAACGAGGGCGCAAGAAAAACTTCTGGAAACGTTATTATTTTTGTAAGAAAATTACAAAGAATTTATAAAAAAAGTTTGACAAATTGAATTGACACGTGTATACTTTTTCGTGTTGAGCAACCGATTTTTCTTGTTTTATGAGAATTATTGGTGTAAACTTTAAGCATTGCAGGGATTTTGTCTTTGCGTTGTTTACTAAAATAATTTGGAAACGTTTTTATGGAAAGGTCCGCTTCTGTTGTTACAATTTCGGATATTGCCCAGGAACTTGGAGTTTCTAAGTCAACTGTGTCCCGAGTTATAAACTGCAAGGGGCGGATTGGCGCGGAAACCCGGCGGCGTGTAATGGAAAAAGTTCAGTCGTGCAACTATGTTCCTAATCCGATGGCAAAAGGACTTGTTCTGCGGCAGACTTTTAATATTGGCGTTGTGATTCCAAAGAACGAAGAGGACAATCCGTTTTTTCAGAATTGCCTCGTTGGAATTTCTGAATCTGTTTATAAGGCTGGCTATGACGCGCTGATTGTTGTTCAGGGCGGCGGAGACATTACTCCGTTAAGGCGGCTTGTTATAAATAGAAAAGTTGACGGCGTTATTTTGACCCGTCTTGAAGAAAAAGACGAATCCGTGGACTTCTTGAAAAAAGAAGGGATTCCGTTTATTGTAATGGGCACGTCCGGGGACAATGAGTTTTGCCATGTTGGAAGCGACCAGATTTCTGGCTGCTACGAAATGACAAAGTTTATGATAAGCCGCGGATGTGAAAAAGTTGCTGTTCTTGCGGGCGACAGCAAAAATAGCGTGAACACTTTCCGCTTTGAAGGATTTAAAAGAGGACTTGCTTCTTCTGGAATATCCTTGGACGGCTGTGTTGTTCACTGGAATCTGGAAAGTCAGAAGGATGTTTTTTCTGTATTGCCGGAGATTATGAAACAAAATCCGCAGTGCCTTGTCTGCATGGATGACATTATTTGCGTCTATGTGCTTAAATGGCTCAAGCAGAATGACTATGAAGTGCCGGCGGACATTCAGGTGATTTCGTTTTACGACAGCCAGGTTTTGGAGAACAATACGCCTCCAATTACGGCCTTGAATGTAAACGTTTCAAATCTTACAAAGAAGGCGGGAAGTCTTCTTGTGGATATGATAGAAGGAAAAAAAGTTCCAAGCCACACAAAAGTTGGCTACGAGCTTAGAATAAGGGAATCTTTCCGCTGATTTGCGGTTGGAATATAAAAGCTTCATTGTTTATAATAGGAGGACAAAATGAAGAAAGGTATTATTGCAGCTGTAGCTGTAGTATCTGCAGGTTTGCTCGCATTTACAGGATGCAGCAAGAAAGCTAAAAAGTCTGAAAAAATAACTCTTACTGTATGGGAGTCTCTTTTAGGACCAGATGAATTCATTAAACAGGCTGGAGCTAAATACACAGAGTCTCATCCGAATGTAGAAATCAAGTTCGTAAACGTAGAGCTTGGCGATTCAACAGGACAGATTGCTCTTGACGGACCGGCTGGAGTTGGCGCAGATCTTTTTGCTGCTCCACATGATAAGCTTGGTGAGCTTGTTAACGGCGGACACGTTGCTCCAACAGAAAATGCTGACGTTGTAGCAAAAGAAGTTCTTGGCGCTTGTTCAAAAGCTCTTACTTACGAAGGAAAAATGTACGGATACCCAGTAAGCGCAGAAACTTACGCTTTGTTTTACAACAAGGATCTTATTGCTGAAAAAGATGTTCCAAAAACTTGGGATGCTCTTGCAAAATGGGCAGTTGATTTCAACAAAAAGAATCCAGACAAACGCGGATTTGTAATGGATGTAGGAAACGCTTACTACTCAATCGTATTCACAACAGAAAATGGAAACCGCATCTTCGGTTCAACTGGAGCTGACACTTCTACAACATATCTTAACAACAACGATGCTGTAAACGGAATGAAATTCTTCCAGTCGCTCAGAAACGCTCTTGATGTTCCTGCTGCTGACCTTTCAACTGGAGTTTGCGACGCTGCATTCCAGGGCGGACAGGCTGCAATGCACATCACTGGACCTTGGAACGTAAAGAACTTTGTTGACGCTGGATTGAACTTTGGTGTTGCTCCTCTTCCTTCACTTCCTGGAGACACAGTTCCAGCAGCTTCATTCTCTGGAACACGCGCTATGTTCGTAAGCTCATACTCTGATCATCCGGAAGAAGCAGCTGACTTTGCTCAGTTCCTTATCAGCCCGGCTATGCAGCAGCTCAGATTCGACATCACTGGAGCTATGCCATCAATCAACGTAAAAGTTTCAAGTGAATACATCGGCGGATTCCTCCAGCAGCTTGACTACGCATTCCCAATGCCTTCTGTTCCACAGATGTCTGCTTTCTGGGATGCTCTTGGAAACGCTTCAAAGAACATTTGGAACGGTGCAGATGTTAAGAAAGAACTTGACGCTTGCAACGCTACAATCCTTGGAATGTAATCTGGCTTGATTGCTATTGTAAACTAAGCCTATGGGCTGCCCGGAATTATTGAAAAGATTTTTTTTGCGGCAGCCCTTTGTTTTCTTGCAAAATTTAAAAACAGTTTTATAGAAGACGGCACATATTTTTTGTCTGCCTTTTTAGCACTTTTGTGCTTTCCCACTGATTTATGGTTTATCTAAACCGTAAAAACAGATGAGTCAAGGTCTTGAGCGTAAGCGTGCCTTGACCAGACGTATTCAATTGCGAGGTGTCTTATGCGGATAGAGTCCGATGGAAGTTCTGCAAAAAAGGTAAAAACTGCATCTTTATGCTTCATGGGATTATCCCATATTATTTACCTTAAACAATATGTCAAAGGCGCTCTTTTTGCTGCCCTTGAAGTTCTTTTTCTTGCTTTTCTGCCAGTTACCTGCGGAAAAATTTTTGATTTGATTACTCTTGGCGAGCCTCAGCCTGATATTCCGGTTAAGCTTCGCAATAATTCTATGTTTATGCTTATCGACGGAATTCTTATTCTTTCGATAATCGCACTTTTTGTGGCTGCTTATGTAATTTCAGTAAGAAGCGCAAAAAAATCCTATGAAGAATACTGCAGGACAAAAAGATTCGTTTCTCAGAAGTCCTCTTTGGAAGAAGTTGGCAACAAGGCGTTTCCTATTACAGGCCTTGCTCCTTGTGTAGTTATGCTTCTTGTTTTTGTTGTTGTTCCGCTTCTCTTTAGCGTTGCGGTTGCTTTTACAAACTATTCTGCTCCAAACAACATTCCTCCTAAAAATACTGTAGACTGGGTTGGATTCCAGAACTTCAAGGCACTCCTTTTCGGCGGAACAAACTGGTCAGCTGGTTTTGCACGCATCGCAATTTGGACACTTGTTTGGGCTGTGGCTTCAACTTTTACCTGCTACTTTGGCGGACTTTTGGTTGCCGTTCATTTGAATGAAAGCGGAATCAAAATTGCTCCGATGTTCAGGTTTATATTTATCTTGCCTTATGCAGTTCCGGCTGTAATCACAATGATTTTGTGGCGCCAGATGCTCAACGGAACTTTCGGAATTGTAAACAGAACTCTTATCGCCCTTGGAATTCTTGAGCAGGGAAGCACAATTCCTTGGCTTGGAGATGCGACACTGGCAAAAATAATGTGTATCGTAATCAACCTTTGGGCTGGATTCGGTTACTTTATGATGCTTTCCATGGGAACAATGACCGCAATTTCCAAAGACTTGTACGAAGCTGCAAAAATTGACGGTGCAAACGGACCTCAGATTCTGCGCCATATTACAATGCCGCTTGTTCTTTACCAGACAATGCCTTTGATTATTATGAGCTTTACGCACAATATCAACAACTTCGGAATTATCTTCTTCTTAACAGGCGGAGATCCGACAGTTGCAGATTCCACAACCACAATGGCGGGCGGAACTGATATTCTTGTTACTTGGATTTACAAGCTTACAATTACAATGCTTAGATACAACTACGCTTCTGTTATCGCAGTACTTATCTTCGTTGTTCTTGCGCCGTTTGCTATTTATCAGTTCAGAAATACCAAGGCTTATAAGGAAGGTGAAGTATGAAAAATTACCGCTCATTCAAGACAGTCAGCACGACTTTTTCTTATTTGATTTTTATACTGATTTCGCTTATCGTTTTTTATCCGCTTGTTTATGTTGTTGCCGCCGCTTTCGCTCCTGGAAACGGAATTGCAAACATGAACATTGTTCCGTTCAAGGATGGATTCACGCTCAAGCATTTCAAGTATCTGTTTTTTGAAACTCAGTACTGGCTGTGGTTCAAGAACACATTCATCATCGCCCTTTGGACAACACTTCTTACCGTTGTGATTTCCTCATTGAGCGCTTATGTTTTTTCACGCTTTAAGTTCGTCTTTAAGCATACTCTTTTGATGAGCATGCTGATTCTTCAGATTTTCCCTTCATTCGTAGGAATGATTGCAATCTATGTAATCTTGAACCGTATCGGCGGACTTGATACTTTGTGGGGACTTGTGCTTGTTTATGTTGCGGGCGGAATTCCGTACAACACTTGGATGGTAAAAAGCTACATGGACACAGTAAGCAAGAACCTTGACGAAGCCGCAAGAATTGACGGTGCAAGCCACTTTAGAATTTTTGGAACAATCATTCTTCCTGTTACAAAGCCGATTATCACATTCTTGGGAATTTCAAGCTTTACAGGACCATGGATGGACTTTATTTTCCCAAAGATGGTTTTAAGAAGCCCTGAAAAACAAACACTTGCGCTTGGCTTGTTCTCTTTTGTTTCTGATAAAAAGAACGAGTTCACAAACTTTGCCGCAGGTTCTTTGGTAATCTGTATTCCGTTCGTAATCTTCTTCCTGTTCACACAGAAAGCAATGATGATGAGCATGGGAACAGCAGCTGTAAAAGAATAACCCTCGAAAAAAACTAAAATTACCATGAGCAAGTGCGAATAGTAATTTTAGTTTTTAACCTACATTAAGCCGCAAGGCTTAATGCCCCGAGAAAAAAACGACTGCGAGCAAACGCAAACAGTTTTTTGTAATCTTGTTGTTCCCCGGCTAGACTGGGGAATTTTTTTTGCTCATTGTAACTTTATGGAGGGAAGAAGAACCGCTACTTCGGAAGCGTGGTTCTTCCTCCCTCCATACCACCCACCTTTTCCTGCACCGCTTAGGGCAGCAGCCCTAAGAACCTGCTAAAGTAAAAAATCTTCTATATTTTCAGGACTTATGACTTTGTAATTGGCATTTGAAATACAACTTTTCAGGAATATAATCTTGAATAGTGGGAGAAATTACAATGTCAAAACATCCATTTAACTGTTATTCCCTTGCTTGCCCCTATGTCATACTCCGGCTTGACCGGAGTATCTATTTCAGATTCCCGCATCAAGTGCGGGAATGACAGTTTTTGTAGCCTAGAAATGCCAAGACAACAATAAAAATCGTACCCAGTCTGTTGGGCAAATATAGTAACTATGTTTAAAAATAAAGTAACTATATTTTAAAATATAGTTACTTTATTTTTCGCTTACGTAGTTGCCGCCGTAAAGACCTGCGCTTGAGTCTTCGATTCCGCCGCTGATTACAAGGTTTTTGAACTTTAGTTCGCTTTCGCTGAATTCTTTTTTGCAGCTTATGGCGAAGTTGCGAAGGTCTATTGTCATTAATCTGTTGTGGGCAAACATTTTTCCGTTTTTCTTTTCATTGTAATCAGGCAGGACGAAGTTTGCGCCGCAGTCTGCAATCACAAGCTCTTTTGGGCGGATTGCGACAATTTTAAGCGGTCCGTAAAAGTGCGAGTCGCGCTCTTCATATTCTGGAATGTACGCTGTGATTGAAGTCCATTTTGTTACATCATTTTCGGCATCTTCGACATTTGCTGCGCTTATTGTTCTTGAAGAATCCGTCCAGCCATAAACTTTGTAACTTGACAAATCTGAAGACAAAAGAACAAGCGCGCCGCGGCTGTATACTGTGCCTCCGTTGCTAACCGAAATGTTGTTAAAACCTTCAGTTTCTGAATCCATGCCAACAGAGCGGACAAGGACAGCCACAGTTCCGTCTTCAAGAACCGCCATGTCTGTAACTTCCCCGGAAAGAGTTGGAGTAATGTTGGAAATCTGAATTCTATTTTGTTCTGTTAACTTTACATTTTCATCTTTTGTAAAATATATGATATTTGGAATAGGGTCATCTTTTTCCATATATACGAGGTAAGCTTTATTTTCTTGAATCGCAAAATTCAAAAAACTTTCACCTTTGGAAACCCCAACAGTGCGGTTAAAAGTTGTGTCATAACTATTGTCAGAATTTTGCAAATAGAAATTAAGGACATTTTCAAGACCAATCCAATATGTATCTGTTGTGCTATCATAATAAAGAGGATTTTTTATAAGATTTGATGTGGTAATTGATAAAACTGATTCATCGTCCTTATATAAATAGCTGTCTTTTATATGGTAAATTTGTCCGTTGTTGTCTTCCACGGCATTGTAATAATTTCCACTAGAAGTTCCATCAGAAGAACCAAAAGTAACGCTTTTAGAGGATTTATTGCATGATGGGTAGTCGTAGATATATTTGGTGTTGTCATAATCCGTAAGAATCATGTACTTTGAATAGTACGCAGTTTGTCCCTCAAGAATCATTTTGATATTGCAGTCAGTTGTTTCGCCGGCTTTTACGGTGATTTCTGCGCTTCCGCTGCCTTCAAGGATGTTTTCGTCTGTGTTCCAGGCTTCGGCTGTGGCGGTGTATGTTCCCGGCTCAAGGTCAGGAAATTCTATTACCCCCCCCCACAGT
>CAVKBG010000061.1:0-12157 GCA_963654755.1 Desulfovibrionaceae bacterium | reverse complement strand
AACACAATTGTGTTACACAAAATTATACAAACACATTATTGTCATGTCAACGAAATAAAAATACAATTGTGTTATTATTTAAGACATGAACTTTTGGGAAAAAGTAGATCTAGAACGAGAGCTTAAAAATTTAACAAGAAAGGAACTGGCTTACAAAGCAAAATTTTCGCTCAATTCAATTTCGACTGGAATTGCACGGAACAGCATTCCGGCGGCGGATGTGGCGTTAAGAATTGCAAATGCGCTAGGAACTACGGTTGAAACTCTAATGGGGCAAAAAAGCAGTCAACAAGCCACCCCCCCCCGGCTGACAATTTCAGACAAAAAGAAGGAAGGCTTGTATAAAAAATATCACATATTAATAGAAGATTTTGATAAACTTTCGCCGGAAAATCAAAAAGCCGTAACGCAGATTGTAAAAAATCTAGCGCAAGGCAGCAAAAAATAATACGATTTTAATTTTTTAATTTTCGCGGAACACTGGAATAATTTTTTTCATCAATTTTCCAACAAGAGAAATTGCCGGTCCTAAAAGAAGAGCCATGCAGACTGAGCCGAAAATATTTGTTCTAAGTCCGATTCCAGCAAAAGTCGCAACCGGGTTCGGAATGTTGTTTTTTGCAAAGCAAGCCGCCACAAGTCCAATGGTAATTGCAGAATAATCAAAAATAATGCGGACAACAAAAAAAGGCAGCTTAACAAATCTGTCGCTGATAATCGCAGGCACTGCATCGTAAGGAGCAATTCCCAATTCTGAGTTCATATAAATCGCGCAAGCAGTTACAAAGAAAAGTAAAATAACAGCGAACACTCCAGTCTTTGGCAAAAGCTCTGAATTCTGCAAAAACTGATGAAATCCAATCAGCTTCCAAATCCAGCGTGAAAAATCAGAAACAAATCCGATAAAAAACATATTTGCAATTGAGCCAAAACCGATATGCTGCGCTCCAAACAAAATCACAAAAACAAGAAAAATCGCATAATCCATAATCTGAATCAAGCCGATATTGTCAGTTCCAAGCAGCGCCGCCACATGATAATTCATAAAAGTCGCAGGGTCAGTTCCCCAGCCGATTTCTATAAGAACTGAAAGTGTAATTCCCATCATCACAACCGCAAAAAGCATAATGGGAAGTTTTACCTGTCATTTTTGAGGAAAAAACTGTTTAAGGCTAAAATTAATTTTCATATAAATTTCCTTTTATTGTTATTCTAAATCTTAAGATAATTAATAATTTCAAAAATTGAATTCTGAATTGTTTCTATTTGCACCTGCACTTCTTCTATGCAAATCAGATGAAGTTCAAAATAAAGCGTAATGTCCAAAACTATTACCGTAAGAAGTTTATAAATGGCGCAACTGGGTTTTATTCCGCACGAAATTTGAAACGTAATATATAGAAGAAAATAAAACAAAAGGAAGAACAAAATATTTGTTGGCAAAAGTAAAATTGAAACAATTGTTAGAACCACAATCATTGCGCAAGAAATTCTCTGCAAACCGCGCACATAAATAAATGAAAAAACTAGCTTGAAAATAAAATACGCTGCCAACAATGCACAAAGAAAAATTAAAAATAAAAAATTCTCTGACAAATTATTTTTTACAAACTCAATAAGTGAAATCTTGTTGCAAAATGAATTACCATTTATAAGTTCTGGTTTTAGTCTTAGAATAATTACTGCCGCAAAAACTAAATCAAAAACAACATCAAAGAAATTCAAAAAAGCAAAACCGATTTTTTTGCCAACTGATTTTTTTATTCTTGGCTCTTCAGGTTCATCTTTTAAAGCTGAATCTTTTTCTGCCTTTGAATTTTTACGCCTTTCAAAGAAGTCTAAAATTTTGCTTCGCACTGATTTAAAAAATCCGCAGAAAAAATTTTTTAATTTTTCAAAAAAAGAAACGATTTTATTTTTCACGTCAATGAAAAATAATTTTATCTTTTCCAAAAAGTTATTCATAATCAATTTCTCCAGCAAAAAATCAAAAATAAATCTTATTTAATGGTATCACATTGAGCGGCGTTACTGCAAATGATTTGGTTTTCCTGTGAGCAAAATTCTTAAGTTCAGTTTTACGTAGCAGCAGATTTCACGGCAGTAACTGTTCAGGACAAAAAGCGGCGGAGTTTTTGATGCAACTCCATACACATCTGAAAATCCCATTCGTGAAGCAAGCCGTTCAGCACGCGCAATGTGAAAGTCGCTCGTTACAACCGCAACTGGAGAAGCAAGAACTTCTTCAATGCTGATTCCATCATGCTCTGCAAAAAGTTCTGCACTGAACATAAAGTTTTGAATTGTGTCTTTCGCTTTGTTTTCTGCAAGAATCCGGTTTTCGTCAATTCCATAAGAAGCGAGCGCAGGTTTTAAAACATCAGATTCCGGGCAAGGATCAAACCTTCCTTTTCCGCCTGTAACAACCGCAAGAGAATCTGAATGAGCTTTTAAATATTCGGAGGCAACACGCACGCGGTTCTGCACAGAATTTGTAAGCTTGGCATCTTTTGTGATTCCGCCGCCAAGAACAATCACGTAGCGCACATTTTCGTTTCCGTCAGAAAGCCTCGGAGTACAGATAAAAAACAGATTCAAGCCGGAAATAAGAACTCCCGCGCAAAATAAAAAAATAAAAATTATTTTTATACGCTTTGAAATTCTGCCGCAAATTTTTTTTAGAACATTCCGTTTTTCAAGCGCAAAAAGAACCGCAAAGAAAACAGCAATCCAAAACCAAACTGCAGAAAAACTAAAAACCGTCCCCAAAAAAGTTCCCGGAGAAGCAATGTTAATCAAAACAAAATAAGCGAAAGACAGAACGGCTAAAATAAGAAAAATTAGTGAAAGCATGATGGAAACAAGTTTATCACGTATAAGAAAAAAAATCACATTTTCCCTTACTCAACACTTATGCTTTGGTCGGCGGTGAAAGTTTTTTGCGGCTCAAGAATTTCAAGTCCGGGCTTGTGTTCCCACTGATGGTCTGTGCTGTCGGCATCGGGAAGTCCGTACCAAGGTTCTATGCAGACAAATTCGGGGCTGCCTGCGTTCTGCCAAATCATCACGTAAGGATAGCCTTTTGTGTTCACACGAATCAGTTCGCCAGTCCGAATGTTTCTAAGTCCAGCCCACTCTGATTTTATGTCCGTAAAAAGATGTCCGTTTCCAAAGCCTGATTCAGTAACAGGAATTATTCCCGGATTTTTTTCACCATAGAATTTTTTGACTGGACACTCGCCTTTTGAATCGGAAGCAAGAAAACCGTTGTCATGGCAGGCAATTTGCACAAGAGGCTCTTTCTTTTCAAACTCAATCCGAAAATCGTTCACGTTGTCAATTGCAAATGCGCTGTGGCTTCCGAGGCTGAATTTAAACGGAACTGAATCTGTGTTCTTGACGGTTGATTTAAAAACAACGCCGTCATTTTTCAGTTTGTACTCAATGCGAAGAATAAATTTGTACGGAAAAAGTTTCAGCGTGTATTCATTTTCGGAAAGTTCAAAAACCGCGGAATCTTCTGTGCGCGAAATCAGCTTGTGCTCAAGGTCTCTTGCAAATCCATTGCTTTTAAGCGGAAATGATTTTCCATCGATGAGAACAAAAGCATCTTTTATTTTTCCGCAGTGAGGAAAAAGAACCGGCGCATGAAATTTCCAAACGGACAAATCTCCGCGCCAAATAATATCACGCCCGTTTTCCCGGCGGACAAACCTGTTGATTTCAGCTCCGTGAGTATTCACATCAAGTTCAAATTTTTCATTTTTCAATGTTACAATCATACTAACTCTCCGTTACATTTCTAATATGGAATTCCGTTTGCGGCAGGTGCGGCCATTTTCTTTGACGAGAAGACGAGCGCGACAAGTGTTACCGCATAAGGGAACACCTTGAAGATTACTGTCGGAATCACTGAAAGGGCTGGAATAACCTGTGAGACGTTCGCAAGCGTTGTGAAGAAGCCAAAGAAGAATGTCGCGCCAAGAATTCCAAGAGGCTTCCATTGTCCAAAAATAAGCGCGGCAATCGAAAGGAATCCGAGTCCTGCAACGCTTCCGTTAAATTCACCTGAATAAGTTACAAGCATGACGGCTCCGCCAAGACCAGACAAAGCACCGCTCACAAGAACCGCAACATAGCGCATAAAATGCACGTTCACTCCGGCGCTCGCAACAGCAGAAGGATGCTCACCGCAGGCACGGAGGCGCAAACCGAATGAAGTTTTGTAAAGCAGCCAGAATGAAAATCCCCAGATTCCAAGGACAAGCCAAGTTGACCAATATACGCGCGAAAAAATCAGTTTTCCCAGAAGCGGAATTTTTGAAAGCCCTGCGTAGTCCATAGGAATTATTCCCATCATAATTGGAATGTTTCCGCTGCCCGTAACCTGACGCGCAATATAGATTGTGATTGCGGCTGCAAGCATATTGATTGCTGTTCCTGAAATAACCTGATCCGCCTTGAGCGTTATTGAGGCGAACGCATGAAGAAGCGCAAAAACAATTCCGAACAAAGCGCCAGCAGCAAGTCCGATTATTATGACCTGCGTATGCCCCACTGAATTCTCAAGCAGCCTAATTGCAAATGCGCTTCCGAAATACCCTGAAAGCATAAGCCCTTCAAGTCCAAGGTTTGTAACGCCGGAACGTTCGCTGTAAAGTCCGCCCAAAGAAGTTATGAGCATCGGCATCGTATATGCAATTACATAAGGAAAAACCTGATAAAGCAAATTCATTTTTCAGCTCCCGATTGATTTGAATTTTCAGAAAGTTTCGCAAGTTTCTTTTCATGAAGTTTATGGAAAAGTCCATTCCACAATTTTTCAAAAAGCACGCTCGTCGCAGTAAAATAGATGATTACAGAAATAATCGTATCTGCAATTTCCGGCGGAACATCAGTAAGCGCATTCATAAAACCTTTTCCCGACTGAAGGATTCCGAAGAAAAGAGAAGCAAACAAAACTCCAACCGGTGTTGAAGCTCCGAGCAAGGAAACTGCGATTCCGTCAAACCCTTGGGCAGGCATTACACCAATCTGCATATTCAGCGAGTAACCGGCATAATACGAAAGACCGGCTAGCCCTGAAAGACCACTAGAAATCACCATTGAAAGCACAATGCTTCGGTTCACATTGATTCCGGCATATTCCGCGCAGAATCTGTTCGCGCCCACAGCCTTAAGCTCATAGCCGACAGTGGTTCTGTTCAGACACCAGCGCACAAGAAAAATCGAAGCGACGGCAAAAATTATTCCCAGATTGATGTATTCCGAGCCTGAAAAAACTGCGGAAAGCCAGGGGCTTCTAAGCGACTGAGAAACGGCAAGAGAAGAACTTTCAGTTTCAAGCGAAGGACCTTTTAAATATGCCGGAATAAAATAGTAAATGCTCCAGTACGCAGTCCAGTTCAGCATGATTGAAGAAACGACCTCATGCACATTGAACTTCGCCTTAAGAAATCCGACGAGTGCGCCCCACAATGCACCTCCTGCAACTGCGGAAATAACGAGCACAACAAGATAAAGCGACCGCGGAAGAAAAACAAAATGCCCGACAATCGTAGCAAAGAGTCCGCCCACCAGCATCTGCCCGGAAGCTCCGATATTGAAAAGCCCCGTCTTGTATGCGAAGGCAAACGAAAGTCCCGTGAACATAAGCGGAGTGGCAGTCGCAAAAGTATTTCCGATTCTCTCGCGGTTCATCAGCGCGCCCTTGAAAATATAGGCATAAGCCTCAAACGGATTTTCCCCGATAAAAAGCATAAGAAGTCCGCCTGCGACAAGACCAAGCACAATCGCGCTCAGGGCAATCAGAAACGATCCGCTCTTTTTCTCCTCTGTTTTTTTTGCAGAAAATATTTTTTTTATAATCATTTGTTTTTCCTCACGCCAGCCATCATAAGTCCCACAGAATGCTCATCGGTCGAAGAAGTGTCAACAATATCCATCAGTTCTCCGCCGGTAATGACAGCGATTCTGTCCGAAAGGTTGAAAATCTCGTCAAGCTCAAGCGAGACAAGAAGCACGGCGTTTCCTTTATCCCGGTGCGCCACAATCTGCTTGTGGATATATTCAATCGCGCCCACATCAAGACCGCGCGTAGGCTGAACCGCAATCAAAAGTTTTGGATTCATGGAAATCTCGCGACCGACAATCATCTTCTGCTGATTTCCGCCTGAAAGTTTCCCCGCGGGAGAATTTATTCCCTCGCCAGACCGCACGTCAAATTTCCGCACGACATCTTCTGAATATGAATTGATTTCCGGAAAATTAAGGATTCCGTTTTTGCTGAAAGGCTTTTTGTAATATGACTTCACCACCATGTTCTCGGCAATCCGCTCAGAAGCGATAAGTCCGCGCTTGATTCTGTCCTCTGGAATATGGCCAAGCCCCAGCTCATTTCTTTTTCGCACAGTCAGATTCGTCGCATCCGTTCCGTCAATAATAACAGAGCCGCTTTCCACTGGAACAAGTCCGCAGATTGCCTCGACAAGCTCAGTCTGTCCGTTTCCGTCAACACCCGCAAGCCCGACAATTTCGCCCGCATGAACCGTAAGACTGAAATTCTTTACGCCCAACACTTTCTTTGTATTCATCACGCAAAGGTTCTTCACCTCAAGAACAGGACGCCCGATTTTTGGCGCGCTCTTCTCAACTTTGAAATTCACAGGACGACCGACCATTTTCGCAGCCATCTGCGTGGCATCAGTTGAAGCGACATCCACAACATCAATCAGCTTTCCGCGGCGTATAATCGTGCAGCGGTCAGCAACAGCCTTTATCTCGTTCAGCTTGTGCGTGATTATGATGACGGACTTTCCTTCCTTCACAAGATTTCTGATAATCTGCATGAGGTCGTCAATTTCCTGCGGAGTCAGAACAGCTGTCGGCTCATCAAAAATCAGGATGTCGGCATCGCAGTAAAGCATTTTCAGAATCTCAACACGCTGCTGCATTCCCACGGAAATGTCCTCAATCTTCATGTCAGGATCAATGTTCAGTCCGTATTTTTCACTCAGCGATTTGATTTTTGCGGAAGCCTCTTTTCTGTGCAGAATGAATCCGCCTTCCTTTCCAAGAATGATGTTCTCTGTAACCGTAAAATTGCTTACAAGCTGAAAGTGCTGGTGAACCATTCCGATTCCAAGCCGGGCCGCATCATTCGGATTCTTTATGGAAACTTCCTTTCCGCGGATTTTTATCGTTCCCCTGTCCGCGTGATAAAGCCCGAACAGAATGCTCATCAGCGTGGATTTTCCGGCTCCGTTTTCGCCCAGAATCGCATGAACCTCGCCGTTCCGCACCTGAAGCGTAATATCGTCGTTCGCAACAATACCCGGAAACTCCTTCCTGATATTGAGCATCTCGATCACATAATTGTCTGTGTTCATTTTTACTCCAATTTCAATACGAAATTATATCACAGCAAACGGATTCCGTGTAAAAAAAATAAAGCCCAAAACTTGCACCTATGTCATACTCCGGCTTGACCGGAGTATCTTGCGCAACAGATTCCCATGTCAAGCACGGGAATGACATAAAGAATACTTTTGAGAGCATTCCCATGACAATTATTAAATATGAAAACCAACAAATCCCAATAAAAAAAATTAGCCCCCGGTTTTTACGCCGAAGGCTAATTTCAAACTGAAATTCTGATTTTATTTTATGAGTCCGTCACCTGAAGCCGCAACTTTAATCTCGCCTGATTTTATGAGTGCAAGAACTTCGTCAGCTTTTTTCTGTGCCTCTGCGGAAAGATTAGGATTCTTCACTGGAATTCCAATTCCGTCGTTTGCAGCGGAAAGCTCAAGCTCCTGTCCGCCTGGGAATTTTCCTGCAAGCTGAGCTTCAATCATGTCATAAGATGCGCGGTCAAGGAATTTCTGTGCGGAAGTAAGAACAGCGCTCTTTCCCTTTGCGTAGATTCCGTCATTGTACTGGTCAACATCAACTCCGACCATCCAGACATCTTTTCCTGTTGAGCGGCGGGTCTTTGCCTCGTTGATAACTCCAACGCCTACACCGCCTGCTGCCGCAAACACAACCTTAACGCCCTTGTCGTACATTGAAGCTGCAAGCTGCTGTCCTGCCGCAACGTCAGAGAAAGTTCCCTGATAAACAACGTTCTCGGCATCAATTGAAATCTTTGTTCCGTAGTTGGCATTCGCATAGGCAATTCCCTGCTGCCATCCCCAGTTGAATTTCTGAACAGCAGGAATTTCCATTCCGCCGATAAATCCGAATTTTCCTTCCTTAATCTGAACCGCAGCTGCAACTCCGGCTACGAATCCTGACTCCTGCTCAAGCCATGAAACAGCGACAGTGTTCTTTGCAGTCTCAAAAGTGCTATAGTCGGCTGTATGAGGCTTTCCGTCAAGAAGAACAAAAAGAACATTCGGATATTTTTTCTGAGCGGCATAAACGGCCGTCTCGAATTTGAATCCCGGGCAGATAATCATCTGATAGCCTGCATCCGCAAGGTTTCCGATTTCCTTGAGATAGTCAGCCTCTGTTGTTCCGGCAGGCTTGAGGTACTTTGTCTTTACTCCCATATCCTTCTGTGCGCGGAGAATTCCTTCCCAAGTTCCCTGATTGAAAGACTTGTCATCGATTGTTCCAGAGTCCGTAACCATTCCGACCCTAAGATTCGACTTCTTGGAATCCTTCTTCTTTCCGGCGGCAAACGCTGATGTAGCGATAAGCAAAACACTGACCGCAACTGTAAGAATCTTTTTCATTTTTCCTCCAAAAAAAGCCAACTTGACTTTTATGCAACAAATTGAACCCGCAATGCAGGTTTCTTGGTAAATAGTACAATTCACACGGCTTTATTGTCAAGAAAAAACAGAAAACGGAATTTTATAAAAAGCAAAAATTCATGAGGATTGTCATTACCGCACTTGTTGCCGAAAGCCCCAGATTATGCTCTTTTAAAAATTGCTTGCCAGATTTTTTGAAGGTTGAATTTTAGTTTTACGCCGAATCCGTTGCCGTTGTTTGTTATGTCGGTGACGAAATTTGGAAGGTCGTTGGATAAAACGGAAAATCGGTAGCTGTAATAGATGTCGATAAGAACGTAGTCGTAGATGCTTTGTTTCCAGCCGATTTGTGGAACAAGGCGGATTAGTGAGTCTTTTGTGTGGTCGGAAGGAACTGCGTCGCCAGAGTACATTAGAAAATCTGTTCTGCTGCCGAAGCCGATGTAAAGAAAATTTAAGCCTTTGTTGAACGGATAGTAGAATGTGTTGAGCGAAATACCGACTGTTGTGATGGTTACGTCGTAGCTTGTGGGGAAAATTGTTGAGTGGGAAAAATCGCCTTTTATGGCAAGGAACGGAATTACCAGCTGCTCGTAGGCAAGCCCCAAGCCCCAGCCGTTGTTTTTTAAGCCGGAAAGAAGATACGCTGTGTCGAGGGAGAAAATTCGTTTTTCTTTGAAGTTGAAATTCTGCGAATTGAAAAATGACGTTTTTGGTTGAGGAAGCGGAATTTTTTGCTGTGATTCTGAATTTTGCGTTTGTTGCGTTTTTTGGAATTGCTGTGTTTTTTGTGGCTGCGGCTCGTCGGTCAGTTCTTGCTGCGGCTGTGTTTGAGCGAAAAGCGGCGGAACAAAAATCAGGAGGAATATTAGATTTTTTATTAGTTTTAGTTTTTTTGGCAAAATTTTAATTGTCTCCTGAAGCAAACGGATTTGTGCAGCGCAAAATTATTTTTACAATATCTGGAATGCTTTCTTTGCAGGAATTTTCCAGCCACTGCTGAATCACGCCAATAATTCCGCGGATGTAAAAAATTACAATAAAATTGTGTTCCTCCGGCGGAATTTTAAAGCGCGAAAGAATCGGCGAAAACCAGGTTTCCATCAGTTTTGTGTAGGTTTTTCTGAAATCAAATGTTACAGCATTTTTTAGCAACGTTCTGAAAATTTTTGCATTGTCGCGGACAAAACCAAGATAAGGAACAAGATATTCCGGCGTTACAAGGACAAGCTCGTTTGTGGCGCAGCTTTTAATTTTTTCTGTGCTGAGCAGCTGATGTTCTTCATTTTTAAAATATTCCAGAAATTTTTTGAACATATAATTCGCGGTTTCTTCTATTAAATCGTTCATTGTTTCGTAATGAAGATAAAAAGTTGAGCGATTTACGCCGGCCTTCTGGCAAATTTCTTTTACGGTGATTAATTCAAAATCTTTTTCGTTTAAAAGTTCAATAAGAGCCTGGTTCATTAAGACTGCCGTGTTTAAATATTTGCTTTCAGATTTTGTCATGAATTAATATTATAATGCCTAAAATGTTTGTTATAAAGCGTTTTTGACTTTACAGAAGAATTTTAGGCATTTTTTCACGACGCTTTTCTAAAAGATGAATCTGTAGCCTGCGTTGATGGAAATATTTCTTCGCGCGTAGACAAGTTCGTCTGAACCGTCAATATCGAGTTTTGTTGCAACAAAGTCGAACATATAATTTGCGCCAAGAATAATCGCGCCTTTTCCGGCTTTTATTCCGCAATCAAGTCCTACGGCTGCTCCTAGAACAGGTTTTGCAAAATCACCGGAAAAATCTTTTGCGTCAGTTTCTATTTTTCCGTAAACCGGGAACGAAAGATATGGCCCTATAAAATATTCCATAAAAACTTTTTCGCCCACATTGTGCTTGTAGCCAAAATAAACCGGAATGTCGATTGTTGTAACGCTTATGCCGCAATCAGAATCAGAGCTTGTGCCGATGGAATGGTCATCGTAAGTGAAGCGGAATCCGTTTCCAAGTCCGTTGTTGAAAAGCATGGAAAATTCTGGGCGCACAAAAAAATCTTGCGTTCCAATCTTGAATCCAAACTGCGCGTTCAAGTCAAAACCGAAAGTTATGTTCAAAATTGAATCTGTTGTGCCAAAAGCATTTTCAAAATCGCCTGCCCTAACCGCACCAACGCCAGTTCCGCCTTTTAAATTTGCGCCAAAACTGATTTCTGCAAAAACAGAAGTTCCAAAAATCAAAGAAAAAATAATTCCAGAAATGATTTTTTTCAAATTTTTCATAAAGCCTCCAAACTGAACCGCATTTTCCGCGGCTCGTGATTTATAAGCTAATTATAAAAAAAATGATTCAAAACCAAACAACACAAAACGAAAATCTGTTGAAATGTAAATGGAAAATATGTTTTTACATCTGTTCCAATCTTGATTTTAAGACGTAAAGCCGACTTTTGAGTTTTTGAACTTCGTCCAAACTGTTCATAATTTTTGAAGCCATATACGCGTCCACGAAAATTCCGTCAAAAAAGAAGTCTGCAAACGTTAAAAATCCGCCGAGCTGCATTCTGTAGTCGTTTGGGATTTCAATGCTTCCAAGTTCCTGACTTAATTCCTGCATAAGATAATTTATTTCGTTCATGGAATCGCTGGCTTTTCCCAATTTATGATATTTCATCAAGTCAGTTATAAGCCCACCGCCTAGAACATCAAGAAAACTCCAGTTTCGCGCGCTTTTAAAATGACGTTCAGCGTCTTCAACCAGCGGAATAAGACGATTTACGGTTGACAAGGCATTTTTAATTTGAGGACTAGACATTTTTCCCCCGATAAAGTGTTTCTTTAAATATACTAAAGATTCAGCAATTCTGAAAGAAAAATTTTTATTTGGCGGAAAAAATTGACGGTTGTCCTTTATTTTATCAGCGACAGAATCAAGCCGTCAATCAATGCGACAATCAGAAAAAGTGCAATTCCTTTTAAAAATGAGATAAAGTGTTTTTTGGGATTTGAATAAAGTTCCGCCCGGTCTTTTGTTCCTTCAAAACGGATTCTTTTGGAATGTCGCCACCACAGCATATCAATGATAAAAAAATCAAACGCGTTCAGAGCCTGCCCTAAAATCAGCAGATTTATAAAATTCATCTTAAAACTTGGCTTTTTTAGAAACAGACCGAAAATGAATAGAACGATTCCAAAAACAAGAATATTCGACGCGAAAGACGCAACTGGCGAAACCAACTTGATTTTTGGCTGTAATTCCGGATTTTCTTTTACGATTTTCTGAACTTCATCAGGATACGAAGCGAAACTTTTGATATTTTTTTCATCGCTTCCGGTGTTCAGGAAACAGATTCCCCAAAATATAAGGCATAAGATTATGAGTTCGAGGATTAACAATGGCATTT
>CAVKBG010000060.1:3265-12399 GCA_963654755.1 Desulfovibrionaceae bacterium | reverse complement strand
TTTTTATCTAAAAATAAGAAATTATGTGCTATATTATTAGTCTATGAATTTCAGCGAAGAGAAGATTTCAGAAGTTATTGCGGCAAATATAAAGAACATAAATTCACTTTTTGTTTTTCCTACTGATGTTGTTCAAACAAGCTGGATAAACTGGGCTGTAAAAAATCCAGATGAGTCTGGTGTGCGAGCTTTTAATCTTGAGCAGTTTACGGCATGGGACAAATTTAAGTCTGATTATTTAAAGGCTACTGATGAAAAACTCATTTGCATTCCTCCGGTTGTGCGAAAAGTTTTTGTTCAAAAAATTCTTTCAGAAAACAACGAGAAGCATTTCTTTAAAAGAATTGTTTCTTCTGCGCCAGAGTTCAAGGATAATGTTTTTAGCTTTACAGATTGGATTGCAAAAACTCTTCCTTCATTAAAACTTTGGAATGAACAGTTTGAAAAGTATTGCGCCGCAGGAAAAATTCCCGATGATGAAGATAATGATTATAAAAAACTTTTTGAGCTTTACAAAGAATTTTTGACGCAAAACAATTTTTACGAGCCTTCTTATTTAGATTCAAATTTCAAGAAGAATGAAAAGCAAATTTTTATTTTTTATCCAGAGATTCTTGAAGACTTTGCGGAATTTCAGAATATTCTTTGCGCGGAAGAAAATGTAACATTGGTTTGTATTCCCAAGAATGCGCAGAGCGGCAAGTGTATTTTTTATAATGATGCGCGAAAGGAAATTAGAATGCTTGCTCTTAGGCTTAGGCAGTTGTATCTTGAAAAAATTGACTTGCGTACTGTGGCGGTCAATGTTCCTGACTTGGAAAATATCTGGCCTTATCTGGAAAGAGAACTTTCAATTTATTCTGTTCCGTTCACTGTTCGCGCTGGAGTTCCGTATACAAAGAATTGCGGCGGAGATATTTTTCAGAAAATAAAAGACTGTGCTTCTTCCAACTTTTCTTATGACAGTGTGCGTTCATTTTTGCTTGATGGATATATTCCGTGGAAAAATTTTGATTTAAATGAGCGTCTTGTAAGAGCCGGAAATGAAAAAAGATGTGTGTGCAGCTATGAAGAAGGCGAATCTATAAATGATATATGGCTTTCTTCACTCGATGATGAAAGCGCGGAAAAAGAATTTTATCTAAAAATCAAAGATGCTGTTTTGCAATTTGAAAATGCATCTAGTTTTCAGAAACTGAAATTTGCCTGGGACAATTTTAAAAGTAAATTTGTTGATGAAAAAAAGTTTAATGAAGAGCGTTACAGGACAACTGATAAAATTTTAGGACGAATAATTACTGATTTAAATAATCTTGTGTCTATTGAACATGAATATCTTTCAAGAATAAACTACAAATTAAATTCTGCATTTGATTTTTTTATAAATGAAATTAACCAGAAAAGTTACACTCCTAATGAAAAAAAATACGGAGTTAATATTTTCCCTTATAGGCTTTCTGTTTGCGCGGATTTTGAATATCAATTTGTAATAAATGCAACTCAAAGAGATATTTCAGTTCCTTTTAGAAAACTTGGATTTATAAATGATGTTGAAAAACGTGCGTTGCTTGAATTAAATGAAAAAGATGCTTCTGTTGATTTTATAAAACTCTATTGCATTCAGCAAAGAACTTTAAAAAATAAGCAGGTGTTTTTTTCTGCGTCTAAAAAATCATTTTCTGGTTCTGCAATTATGCATACTGCGCTTGAATCTTGTGAGCAAACAAATGAAAAAACTCTTGAGCAATTTGATTTTATTAACAATGAAAAAAATGATTTTAAAGATGGAGTTGTTTCAGAGCGTGTTTTTTCAGAAATGCAGCAGAAGTCTTTTTATAACTGGAAAAATATTTTTGCATCAGGTGATTCTTCTTGTATATCTGATTCACTGAAAAATAAAATCAATGCAGAGCTAAGAGATAAAGGAAAAAATTCAAATACTGAAAAAGTAAAAATTTCTCAGACAGAATTAAAAAGTTTTTTTCCTTGCCCAAGAAAATTTATTTTTACAAAAGTTTTAAGTTTAAAAGAAGATTCTTTAGATATAGACCTTATAAAAAATTATGAAGCTGGCGTTCTCATTCATAAAATAATTGAGCTTGTATGTAAAAACTTTCAGGATAGAAATGGAATTTATAAAGGAAAAATTCCTGTATTCAATGAAGAAACTTCTAGGCAGATAGAGCAGCTTATTTATTCTGCCTTTGATGAAGCTAAACTCCACACAGGATTTTCAAGAAGTCCGCTTGCTCTTAGAATTATTGAAAGTCAAAAGGAACTTATCTGTAAAAATGTATTTTTGTTTTTTAAACAGTTTTGTGCGTTGCCAGATTGCTCTGATAAAAAAGGAAACAAGAATTTCGGCGGATATTTTATTGAAGGAGTTGAGCTTGAAAAAGAAGTTCCATGCAGTTCAGAACGATTTGACTTTTTTGGAAAAATTGACTGCGTGCTTTTAAATCCTGACGAGCCTGATGAACTTTTTATTATCGATTATAAAACTGGTTCTGCGCCTTCTATAAAAGACTGCATTTTTAATGCTGATTCAATTCCGGTTTTGGGAGACTTTCAAATGGCTTCATACGTAAAGCTTTTGGAAAGCAACGAGATGAAAGTTTGTTCTGCAATGTTTTATAAAATAAAAAAAGATTCCGCAGATAACTTTGATGTTGTGCAAATTATTTCAAAAGTGCCGAACGCAAGAAGCCATAATACCGACAGAGACGGCTTTGAAAAAACTTTGACTGAGTTTGAAATTTTTGCAGAATACTTTTATGAAAAATCTGCTGAATTTGATTTTGAACCTAAGAATTTTCAAGCGGACAAAGAGCATGGCGTAAATGTTTACAAAGACTGCATGAAGTGCGGACTTAATTCAATTTGCAGAACATCATTTAATATTGCAAAAAAGGAAATTTTATGAGCGTTGATTATAATTTTTTAAACGAGCCTTTAACTGAAAATCCTGCTAACTCAAAGTCGCCTGATATTTTTCAGATTAAGGCAATAACGAAAAAAGATAATGCAGTTGTTTCTGCTGGAGCTGGTTCTGGTAAAACTGATGTTCTTGCTTTGCGTTATGCTTTTTTACTTATGACTGATGAAAACATACGTGTAAAAAATATTCTTGCTCTTACTTTTACAAAAGAAGCTGCTTCTGAAATTTATGATCGAATATATAAAAAGCTTAATGCGTTTGTAAAATTTCTTGATAAAGAAAAATATCCAAAACAAGTAGAACTTGCAAAAAGAGCATTGGATGAATTTGCTGATGCCAAGATTCAAACTCTTGATGCTTACAGTGGTTCTCTTGTAAGAATTGCTGCTAGCCGCTACGGAATTCGTCCTGATTTTACAACAGGTTCTTCATCTTGTGACCGTGCAGTTGAGGATGCTGCGCTTCCATTTGTTTTAAAGCATAGAACTGAAGAGTGCTTTAATGTTTATTCTATGCCTGGAAAAATTGAAGATTTTGCTGCGAATTATTTTGCTGCTCCAGTGCTGGAATGTACTTCTGTTGCTACTCACAAAGATTTTTTTTCGGATAATTTTCAAATACAAAAACAGCAGATACTTGAAGCCTGGAATTCTTTTTTTGCTGAAACTGAAAATTCTATAAAATCGCAGTTTGAAAATTTAAAATTACTTTTAAACGAAGTTGATGAAAAAAATGCTTTTGTAAATGAATTAAAAGAATTAGTTGAAAAAAATGATTTTACAGAAAACAGAAATGTTTTTTCATTTGATTCTTTAGATGAAGAAAATGTGAATTCTTTTTCTGTAACTGCGCAGGATTTTTGTTCAAGTATAAATTCTATTTGTTCAATAAGCATGAATAAAGGCGGAAACAAAGAGCCGGTAAAGGAAATAAAAGAAACTATAAAAAGAATAAGAGAGGCAATTCCTATTGTTGTTTCTGTTGTGAATTTTATTAAAAACTTTTCCGCGCAAAAAAGAATGTTTGAGCTTCTTGATGAATTCCTTGAAGAAGTAAATAACACCAAGCGCATTTCTGGAAATCTTTCTTTTAAAGATGTTGGCGATTTAGCTTTGAGGATTCTTATTGAACAGCCAGACATCAGAAAGCAGCAGAAAAATCTTATAAAGAAAATAATGATAGATGAGTTTCAGGATAACAACAAAAAAAACAAGGAGCTTTTGTTTCTTATTTCTGAAAATGATGGCAAAGAGCTTTTGATTGAAGATAAAACTGAAGCAGAATTCTTTGCTGAACTTGAAAACAATATTTCCGCAGAAAAACTTTTTTTCGTTGGGGATGAAAAACAGTCGATTTATAAATTCCGCGGAGCTGATGTAAGTGTATTCAATCAGTTAAAAAAATCTTTAAAGGATAAATCTGGTTCAGAAGAAAATGTCAACTTGAATATGACAAACAATTACCGCTCTTCTGTTCCTTTGCTTTATTCTTTTAATCTGATGTTTGGAAACTGCGATGGCAAGCAGCCATTGAATGAAACAGAAATTCCTTCTTTGTTTTATTCAGCAGAAAGTGGAATTGCAAATGCAAAAAGTTATGAAGCTGAATATAAACACAACGCTTTGAAAAAAAACGAGATTCCATCTTCTGTTGATGCAAGCAATGTTCCTGTTCATTTGTGCCTTTTAAATACAGGAGAAAATGAAGACGGAAACAACTTTGCTGATTTTGTAAACTATGGAAAATGTCTTAGTGAAAAAGAAACAGAAGCATATTTTATAGCTAGAAAAATTTATGAGCTTTCAAAAGAAGATTCTAACTTTAACAATTATGCAATTCTGGACAATTCACGTTCAGGAAGATTTTATTTGCAAAGGTATCTTTCTCTTTTTAACATTCCTTATACGGTTGACCGTCAGACAAATGTTTTTTCAGAAGGAATCGTAAATGACTTTTACAGTTTTTTAAGATTTTGCGTTTATCCTTCAGACTCAAATGCGTTTGCGGCTTTTCTTTCTTCACCGTTTGCAGGAATAAGCATGCAAGGCGTTCAAAATATTTTGTCAGCATCAGTTAAAAAGACAAAAAATTCTGAAATTATTTTTTCTGCATTTAAAGAAAATGATGGACTTTCTCTTTCTGATTCTGATATGAAAAAATATTTAGCTGCAAAGGCTTTTTATGAAGAAATGCGGGATGATATTCTTTCTCAAAGCCTTACAAAATCACTTGAACTTTTATGGTACAAAACCGGATATTACTTTGAAACAATTCTAAACCGAAATCTCTCTCTTTATTCAGAGCAGTTTGACTTGCTTTACGAAACGGCACGTCAGGCTGAAAACGAAGGCAAAAGCATTTCTTGGTTTGTTGATCAGCTTGGAATTGCAAAGAAAAAAGAAATTTCATCTTACATGAATGATGAAAGCGTTGAGCTTGAATTAAAAGAAATTTCTTATCCGCTTGAAAAACCAGACGCTGTAAAAATTATGACAATTCATCAGAGCAAAGGCTTGCAGTTTAAACATGTCTTTGTTATTGGAATCTGGGGAAATCCCAAGGCGCAGACAACAGGAACTTTCTTTTTTGATGAAGACGGATTTGATGGAAAAAATGCAACTGGAGTTTCTTTATGCGCTTTGGGCGAAGGCGGAAATTATTTTTCTGTGCGGCAAAAAGAAGATTCTGCTTTGAGAGAACTTGCTGAGCAAAAGCGTAAAATTTATGTTGCCATTACGCGTGCAGAGGAAGATGTTTATTTGGTTGGAACTCTTTCAAGAAGCAAAGAATTAAAGAAGTTTGATGAATCTGATAATGCTGAAAAAAAGTATGACGGCTCTCTTTCCTTGATGCACAAACTTTGCCGCTTTTATTATCAGAAGGAACTTTACGCCGACAATGATTTTTCTTTTGAATCGTATTGCAACGAGCCTGTGTTTAATAAAAATGGCGCGCCGTTTGATTTTATAAAAATAAATCCTGTTTCTACAAAAGTCCGCGCAGATGACAAAATAAATTTAGATGAACTTAGACAGAAAAAAATAAAACTGTTTTCTGCTTTTTATGACAAAATTCCATTTGAAAAAGACATTGATTTTCCTGAAGAATTTTCTGACAAAACACAAACTCCAAGCGGACTTGAAAAGCTGCCTCCAAAAACAACTGTAAAAATTGACAGCGCATTAAAAATAAACGAAGAATATTCTTCTATTGATTCAGTTTTAAAATCAGCCTCTGATATTCTGGAAGAAAATGAAGAAGATTCTGCTTCTGCTGAATTCAATTATGCTGACTTTGGAAAACTTGCGCATTCTTATCTTGAGTGTTTTGTTTCTACCGGAAATCTTTTAAATGCTGAAAACTTTGTTGACAGAATTGTTGCAAAGAAACTTTCCGAAAATCAAAACTCTAAGGAAATTCTTTTAAAGGCTGTTGCGTCTATGTGTGTGGCCTTTGAGAAAAGTGAGCTTGGAAAAAAAGTTGTAAATGCAAAAAATTCCAACCGTCTTTGCAAGGCTGAAAACAAATTCAAATTTCTTATGGACGACACGATTTTTACAGGCTCGATGGATTTGATTTTTCAAGATTCAGACAAAAAACTTTTTATTGTTGACTACAAAACAGACCGTATTGCAAAGCCAGAGCTTTATATTGAACAGCTTTCTTGCTATCGTAAAGCCGCTTCTGAAATTTTCCATGCCGATGCAAAAGATATAAAAACTTTTCTTTATTATCTTCGTTACGACAAGGAAATTGATATTTCAGATTATACTGTATGATTTTTAGTATGAAATGATTGCTTCAAAGGAAACTGATTCCGGCGTTTTTCCAAAGAAAGTTATTTTGTTTTCCTCCTTAAAGCCAAAAATTTCTACTTTATCATTCAGCATTGCTTCCTTTGCGAAATTTATTTTGAAGTCCTTTGGCTTTCTTCCGCGGAATTCTTCTGGAATCGCATCTTCAACAAACGCCGCGTATCTTGCATTGTTTGTGTGTCCGTTTGCATCCAAGTCTGAAAATTTTATTGTCCGTGTGTCCCACAGCTCGCTTTTTTCAGGCTGAAGAATTTTATCCGGCTTGTCGCAGTCAAGTTCAATGCAAAATTCTGGAGGAGTTCTTAGCGTGAATTTTTTCAGCGGAAGAATTCGGCGTTCATTTATATCGACTAAAAGCCATGATGATTTTCCAGAAACTAAAACATTTTTATTTTCATCAAGAATTCTATAGCCGCGCATGAATTGAAGTGCCTGCGGTTTTTCTTCCCAAGTTTCAACTTCTATAAACTGATTTTCTTTTGGCCACTCATGAATTCTATATGAACATCTTGAAACAAGAATTCCAAATCCGTTGTCTTTAAGAATTTCGCGCGACATTCCGCGTTGTCTGTAATCTTCAACTGCAATATCAGAAGTTATTTTTAAAAGCTCGTGCAAGCTTAAGTCTCTGTTCGCATTGCATTGGCTGAAATAAATATTTGACTGGGCATGAAAAATTTTTTTATCTTCTTCAAAAAATGATTTGTATTCCATAAAAAAAAGTTTAATGAATTTTGTATAAAAATGGAATCACAATGCAATTTTTTTTATTTTCAAGTAATAAAAATATCAAGAGTGCTTGTCGCATCAAAAAAATATAGGAGCGTGTAATAAAACCTTTGCCTGAAATAGCATCAAAGTTTTTATTCACAAGTTTGCGTTGCAAACTTCCTTATCAACTGCATATTCTCATTTCATTGCGAATATGCTTAAAAAGTCAAATCGAAAGTTGATACTTTCTCATTGACTTTTTATTGGAGTGTTTATGAAATCAAATCAATTTGTAAAAAAATTAAGTCAGATTATTTTTGTTTCCGCAGGACTTTTGTTTGCTGTCACTTTTTCAGTTTGTCCCATGTCTTGCCGTTCTTCTGTGGAAAGCCTGGAGCTTTTGTCTGGCGATTTTTCTGTTCCCAAGATAACAAACTTTTGCGCCACATCTTCTAATTCTGCGCGCATAGATTTTTCAAGGGAAATTGAGCTGAAAAACACAGAACTTTTTTTGTCAGATGAAATTTCGAGCATGGGAAATGTAGAATGTAAATATGAAGAAAATTCAGTTTTGCTTGAATTTCAAAATGAAACCGCAATTGGAATTGATTACAAAATTGAAGGCATGGCTTTTGATTCAGCAGGAAACTCATTGACGTTCAGTGTTCCGTTCAAAGGCTTTAACAGCAACCCTGCAAAAGTTATAATCACGGAGCTTAGAAACGCTTATGGAACAAAAACTTCAAATGGAGAAAAAGTTCATCGCAGTGAATTTGTTGAGCTTTATGTTTTAAAAGATGGGAATCTTTCTGGACTTGAAATTATAAGCGCGGCTAATGGCGATAAGACAAAATTTATTCTTCCTGCGGTTGAAGTAAAAAAAGGCGGCTATGTTACCTTGCACATGAGAACGATTGTTGCGGAAGGTCTTGACGGAGAAGGAATGTTTAATGAACTTGATGACAATTTAAAGCTTTCTACGCATGAAGATTCTTGCGATACTGCTAGAGACTTGTGGAGCGAATGCACAAAAAAGCCGTTTGCAGCCAGCGACATAGTTGTTTTAAGAAATTCCAATACTTCCGAAATTCTTGATGCAGTTGTTTTTGCAAAATCAGATTGCACAGAATGGAAAAAGGGAATTTCTGATTTAGCTTCTATTGTTTCTGAAAGCGGAGTGTGGCAAGGAGGAGCTTCTGTTGAAAATGCGATTTGCAGTGATAATGCTTCGCCAACAAGAAGTCTTTCACGTCAAAATTTAAAGGAAGCTATTGCATCATATAAAAACGGTCAGCCGATAGTAAATGGTAAAGACTGCTGGATTGTTGCTAAAACTGCGACTCCGGGCTATAAGAATTCAGATATTCCGTATATAAAAAAATAAAAAAAATCGGCTGCTAGAAGTTTGGAATTTCTTTTTTGCGTGTATATTTCCAGTCTTTTGCATGGCTGTTTGGAATTTTGCCTTCTATGCGGTCATTTTCTTTTTGAAGCTGAAATTTTATCATCTGTTTAAAAACTGTCATAAGCGGCTCTGGCGAAATTTCCTTATTCACAATTCCAGTTGACTGCAGCTCTTTAATCAGATAGTAGCAAGTTTCAATTGTCGAAACGCAATATTCCTGCGGCTCGTGTTTAAAAGTGAAAATGCTTTTGTAGTTTCCAGTGAA
>CAVKBG010000060.1:0-3030 GCA_963654755.1 Desulfovibrionaceae bacterium | reverse complement strand
ATTTCACTTTCGGGAAGACAAAGAGAAGCTAAACGTCCTGTTCCTGTGCGCTGTTTTTTCGCTTCTTTTGGATGCATCAGAAAAACAAATTTTATCCCGCAGTTTATAGGAGCTGTATATTTGCAGTAGCATGAAGAAACCGGCCGCATACATTTAAAGCAAAGCTGCCTGTAATTTTCATTGTCGTCCTGAATTTTCATAAGCTCCTCTTTTTGAAAAACTGAAATTTTATTTGCTTGTTTTAAAATGTAAAAACCCCGGAGATTTCCAGGGTTCCAATCACAATTAGTAAGCTGATTTAGAATCATGCGGCTTGTGGTTTTTTTTCAAAAGCTTACGAGCCAATGATTTGTTTTTGCGATTGAGGATTGTAGAAGGCTTTTCATAATATTCGCGCTTTTTGTATTCACGGATAATACCTTCTTTTTCAACCATTCTCTTGAAGCGTTTGATTGCCTTTTCGAGGTTCTCATTCTCATCAACATTGATTGTTGCCATGTCTTTGTTCACCATCCTCACCAACGAAATATCGCAGGGAACTAAATTATGAACAAAAAAACGAATTATGTCAATGCGGAATCTAGTTTTTACACAAATTCCACATTGTTTTTTCAGCTGTCCAAAACGCTTGTGTCTAGCAATTCAAAGCCTGAAACAAGTTCCTTTGCTATTTTTACAATTTCGTCTTTGTCTTTTTGAGTTTTTCCTTCTATGTTGAGCGGCATCACAGGGTCGTGAAGTGAAAGCCGAAGCAAAAGCCAGCCTTCCGCATTTTTGTCATGGAACGAAATTCTCACGCCTTCAAAATTTTCAGGAAGATCCAAATTGCTTTTTATTGCGCGGGATTTGAATTCTTCAAGAACTTTTTTTCCGTATTGCTTAAAATCTTCTGATTTGATTTTAAATCTGTATTCTGCTTCAGTTCCAGCAGGCGGAAGTTCTGAAATAAAACTTTCAATTTTTTTGTTTTCTCTGGAAGCCTTTGCAAGTGAAGCAATTAGTTTTACAGCAAGGAAAGCTCCGTCATCAAGATAGTAGTTGTCTTTTAAAGCTCCATGGCCGGAAGTTTCCATTGCAAGCGGAGAAACGATTCCCTTTTCATTTAGCTCGCGGCATTTGTCGATTACATTTTTATATCCGCGCATATAACGAAGATGCTTTAAGCCAAGTTTTTTTTCAAGGAAGAAAGTCAAACGGTCGCTTGTTACAGAATCGGTTACAATTGTGCTGCCCGGAAAATCCGGCGCAAGTATAGCTGAAAAAAGCGCGATTATGGAGTCACGGTTAACTTCTTCGCCTGTGTGAAAAACTGCGCTCATTCTGTCAACGTCAGTGTCAAAAATCAAGCCAAGGTCTGCTTTGTTCTGAACTGTAGCTTTTTGAATTGCCTGCATTGCCTGCTTGTTTTCCGGATTTGGAATGTGGTTTGGAAACATTCCGTCCGGCTCAAGAAATTCGCTTCCTTCTGTGTTTGCTCCGAGCGGAATTAAAATTTTGTCTACAAAAAATCCAGCGTCTCCGTTTCCTGCATCGACAACTATTTTTAATCCTGTAAGCGGCTTTTCTGATTCAGTTGAATTCAGTTCTTTGCAAATTGTCTGCTTTAAATATTCCGCATAAACTGAAAGCAAGTCGAAGTTTTCTGCGAATGGAGAATTTGTTTTTTGCAGATTTAAATTTTGCGCGCTCTTTAAAATTTCCTCGATGTCTTCATGCTCAAGTCCGCCGTCAATATTGAAAAATTTTATTCCGTTTCTGTTGAACGGCAAGTGGCTTGCGGTAATCATAAGAGAGCCGTCAAATTTTGTCTGATCAAAAATAATCGACATGAACATTGCAGGCGTTGTTGCAAGACCACAGTTTACAACTTTTGCTCCAGTTGAAGAAATTCCTTCCGCAGCGGCAAGCGCAAGTTTTTCTCCCGTGATGCGGGCGTCTCGTCCAATTCCGATTTTAAGCTCGTCTGCTTTTTTTCCGCATTTTTTTTCAAGCCACAAAACAAATGCCTGGCCTATTAAGTTTGCGGCTTCATCTGTAAGATTTACGTGTTCGCCTTCAACGCCTTCTATTGCAATTCCGCGCACATCGCTTCCGTTTTGCAGTTTCATCAAGTTAAGTTCGGACATATTTTTCCTCTGTAGAAATTTCAAAATATTTTTTATTCTATATATTTTTTTTGCTGTGGTCAAACTCTGCTTTTTTAGCTTTTAAAAATTCCATTTATCAAATTCCAGGCTACAGAACCGGGACGTGGCAGCTGTGATTCTGGCGGAAGCTCAGTTCTTTTAAACCAGCGGGCTTCAAGAATTTCAGACTCTTGAATTTTTATTTCGCCGCTTTTGTATTCCGCCGTGAACGCTAGCATGAGCTGATCTGGAAACGGCCATGCTTGGCTTCCGCAGTATTTTATATTTTGAACTTCGATGTTTGTTTCTTCTTTTATTTCCCGCGCCACGCATTGCTCAAGAGTTTCGCCTTGTTCAACAAAACCCGAAACGCAGGCGTAGTTTTTGTATGCGGAATTTTTGTTTTTTACAAGAAGAATTTCATCTCCCTTGGAAACGAGCGTTATTGTTGCAGGTTCTATCCGCGGAAAAAATTTTGTTTTGCAGTTCGGGCATTTTCTTGCGGATTCAATTTCGTCATCAATTAATTTTCCTTTGCATGAAGGACAGAATTTAAATGCGCTTCTTTGCTTTAAAATGCTTGAGGCTCTTGAAACGAGGAATGCGGTTTCTTTATGCTCAAAGCAAAATTGCCGCACTGAAATAAATTTGCAATTTTCAGGAAGCAAAGAATTTTCTTTTGCTAAAGCTGCGGCGCACGAAAGATTTTTTTCTATATACCAGTCATCTGAAAAAGTTTCATTTGCAAAAAATTCAAATTCTTTTTTTGAAATAAAAGAATTGTCCTTTACTAGAATTTCATTTCCTCTGCAAACAAAAAAATAGTCTGCGTCAAAAAAATTTGGCTTTGTAATAATCGGCATAAAAGTCTCCAGTCAGTTTTAGAAATGGCAGCAACAAAAAA
>CAVKBG010000059.1:0-13364 GCA_963654755.1 Desulfovibrionaceae bacterium | reverse complement strand
TGTTTCTTTTCTGAAATTTTACTATGGCTCGCCGATTTTTTTTAGTTTCTACTTCAATTTTTAATCCGTATTTAACAGTTTTTTTGATTGACAATATTTCAATGTTTATAGTATTATTTTCGAATCGGAGGTTTTAAATTGAAACACTTAGTTAAATGTGTAGCTGTTGCTTTTTCAGTAATAGCACTTGCTTCATGCGGAACAACAAAAGAAACTGTAAAGGTTGTAACAGGAGCTTATGAGCGTTTAGACTGGCAGGGAAGAGCTACTGGAGCAGAAGTGCCGAATTGGGTTATTGCTGTAGGCGACAATAACAAGAGACAGATTGTAAAAGAACTTGATCTTGATGGCTATATGGTTTGGACTTTCAACTCAAACGGACCGGATTTGGATTTCCTTGAGAACTGGACAGACAAGGTTGATCTTCAGAGCAATGTTGCACAGTCTATCAGCACTTCAATCGGACGCGCTACAGAAGCTTCTTTGAAAGCAGAACAGAGCATTGATACAACAAAAAGCGACAAAGCTCTCAAAGATGTTACAACAGTTCTTTCAAATGTACGTGTAAATGGTCTTGAAAAAATCGCTTCATACTGGATTAAGAGCCGCTTCTCTGAATCTGCAAAGCCAAAAGCTGATTCTGATTACAAGACAATGTATACTTACTATTCAGTATGGGCTTTGAAGAGCGATTTGTATCAGAGACAGATTAACGCAGCAATGCAGGATCTTCCAGAGAATACAGCACAGGATCCTCTTCTTATGAAACTCATCACAAGATCAATTGAGAAGACTATTCTTAACGAAGATTCAGATGCAAATGCAAATGTTAGTGCTATATCTTATGATGCAGAAACAGATACAGTAACTTACGAAGAGCCTGGAGCTGAATTCTAAATGAAGAAATTTGCTTTTTTGTTTGCAGCTGTTTTCAGTGGTCTTATGATGGTTTCATGTGGAAGCACAAAAGTTTCCCGCGTTGATTCCGATGAGGTCATTGACTTGGACGGCTACTGGAACGAATCTGATGTCCGCATCGTTTGCGATTCTCTTATTGAAGAATGTATAAGTTCTCCTAGAATTGCAAAGTTTGAAGGACAGCAGGGACACGCTCCAGTTGTTATAATTGATTCTATACGCAATCAGAGCAGCGAGCATATTGACACTTCAATTGTTGAAAAGAAATTTCAGACTGCGATAATTAATTCTGGTGTTATGGAATTTGTTTCTAGCAGCACAGAAAGACAGGCACTTAGAGCAGAAAAGGCTGATCAGGCTGACCATTCAACTTACGATACTGCTAAGGAAATGGATCAGGAAACTGGTGCTGACTTCATGCTCAAAGGTTCTGTTAAGACTATTGTGCAGTCCGCTGGCGACAAAACAGTAAGAACTTACTATGTTTATGCAGAGTTGCATGACATTAAGACAAATAAAATTGTTTGGATGGCAGAAAACGACAGCATAAAGAAAGTTATTAAACGTCAGAAAGCAAAGCTCTAATTTGCACAAAGGCATCCTTGGAATTTTTCTGAGGATGCCATTTACTTTTGATCGGAGAAGTTTTCATGAAAAAGCTCTCGCTTCTTTCTTTGCTTTTTGTATTTTTTTTTCTAGTTGGATGCGCTTCTACAAAAGTTGATTTGGAAGCTGAAAAATATTTTTCTGAAGGAAATTATTCAGCATCTGCATCCGTTATTCAAAAATCAATAAATAAAAAAAATCCGCCGATAGACAAAGCTCTTGATGTGGCGATTCTAAATCATTATTCAAGAAATTATCTGCAGTCTTCAAAAGATTTTAACCAGACTGACCGTCAGATTGAAGATGCTTACACAAAAAGCATTTCAAAATCTACTGGCGCCGCTTCCTTAAATGAAAATATTTCTGACTATACTGGAAATATTTATGAATATCTTTTGTTAAACGCATTTAATTCTTTGAACTACTACAACCTGGGCGAATTTGACGAAGCTCTTGTTGAAATCAGAAAAATTGAAAATAAACAAAAAGAATATATTTCAAAATACGGCGAGCTTGCTTTGCAGGATTTGGAGGTAGACACAGAAAGTCTTATTGAATCCGCAAAGACAATGAATGTGAATATGCGTGAAGTTTATAGGCAAACTCCGCGGAAACCTACGGAAGCCGATATCTATAAAGATTCTGCATTTGCGCATTATCTTGCGGCGTTGATGTATATTCAAGATAAAAGTGGAACTCCGGAACTTCATGTCCGCGAATACGAGGCGATAAACCGTGGCGTAAAATGCGCTTCTTTGCGTGATGACTTGAAAATTCCTTCTGGAATGGGAAGACTGGATTTTGTTTCGTTAGCTGGAAAAATCATTTGCCGAAAAGAAGGAACTGTTTATTTTCCGAGTTTTGCAGCGAATGGAACTCCAGTTTTCTTGACTTCTGTAACGATTGGCGGTATTACAATTCCGGCATTCAGACTGAAATATGTTTACCCTTATGTTGAAGCGGATGCAAACGGCAATCTTGTAAAGCCTAGCAATTCAATTTCTTCTATAAAAGTTACGCTTTCTGACGGAAGCACTGCGCGCCTTAATCTTATTGAATGGTTTGATGAAGCTGTTCAAAAAGATGTTGCTTTAAGAGCACGCAAGGATTTTACAAGAAGCATATTCCGCAGCACAACAAAAAAAGCTGCCGCTGTAACTTCTGCCGCGATTGCCATAAGAGCTACTCCTGAAAAGTTCCGGTCAATTACAGAAATTGCGGTTACAAAGGCTCTTGATGCTGTGGATTTAGCTGAAACTGCGGACATTCGTCAGTGCCGGTATTTTCCGAGCTTTGCGGCTGGCGGAGGTTTTACTTTAAAGCCTGGAATTTATTCAGCGAAAGTTGAATATTTTGATACAAATGAAAATCTTGTCGGAACAGAAACTTTTGAAAATTTGGAAGTGGCTGCTGGTCGTCCGACTATTGTGGAGTCAATATGCGTAAAATAGCTAATTTTTTTGCATTGCTTATTTGTGGAATTTCAGTTTGTTTTGCTGCCCGTGTAAAAGAACCAACTTGGGTAAGCGTTCCAAAGAAAGTTTACGATCCTGAAAAATATCTTTCTTATGTTGGAAAGGCAAAAGACAAGTCTCAGGCGGAACTTCTTGCGGTTGAAGGAATTGCTTCTGTTTTTGAGCAAGATGTTGCTTCTGCTTCTGTGTCTTCTTCAAGAATGGAGCAGGCAAGCAATGAGGGAAAAGTCGCAATTGCAAAGTCTCAGAATTTCAATTCTAAGATAATGCGAAAGGTTGATGTTGATTCTCTTATTGGCATTGAAATCAAGGAATATTGGACTGATGCTGATAAAAACATTTACGTTCTTGCGGTTCTTGACAAGCCGAAAACTTCGCTTCTTTATTCCAATATGATTGAAAAAAACAATGCGGAAATCAAAAAGCTTTTGAATGCTAAAACCGACGATGAGTTTTCTTTTGAAAATTATGCGCGGATTGATTTTGCGCGTGAAATTTCTGTTTTAAATGAAAAATATCTTTCGCGTCTTTCTGTTGTTGATTTTGACAAGGCTTCTGAATTGGAAAAGCAAACAGTGAGCGCGTCTGATATAAATGCAATGTTGCTTCAGATTGCAAAACAAATTCCTGTTTATGTTTATTTTCAGAATGATTCCGATGGCAGAGTTCGTTCCGCTTATGCAAAAATGCTGAATTCGTTTGGATTCAGAACTTCGCAGGAAAGAAATGAACGCTATTCATTTACAGGAAGCATGAGTTTTGAACAGAATATTCCAAAGGACAAGAGTTCCGTTCAGTGCAGATACACTTTTAAAGCTGATTTGAAGGATTCTGCATTTGCGCAAAATCTTTTTACACTTTCGTTTGATGGAAGAAATTCAAGCAATTCTTATTCTGATGCCCAGAACCGTGCTTTGCGTGCTATTGAAGCTCGTGCCGCAGGAAATTCTACAGAAGAATTTAGAAAATTTTTGCAGAATATTGTAGTTCATTATTGACAAAAAATTACATTTTCTGTAATATATTTATACATTCGTAATTGAATGCTCCCTTAGCTCAGTCGGTAGAGCAATGGACTGTTAATCCATGTGTCGCTGGTTCAAGCCCAGCAGGGGGCGCATATAAGGCAGCTGATTTGGCTGCCTTTTTTGTTTATAGATTGTCGTATCAAGTACGACAATGACATTTTAAAATCGTAGCTAAAATTTGTTTTTTTCTTGAATTTTTATTATATTTATTGGCAATCAAAAAATTTTAAAATGTAGAACTTTTTTCGCTTAAATTCTTGCTTTTAATTGAAGATTTTCAGCCTGAAAAGTTTTGGAGTAAAATCATGGCAAAGTATCAGTTTCAGACGGAAGTTAATCAGCTTTTAAAACTTATCATTCATTCGATGTATTCAAACAAAGATATTTTTTTACGTGAAATTGTTTCGAATGCTTCGGATGCGCTGGACAAACTAAAATATCTTACGGTTTCTGATGATAAATATAAGGATGTTGCTTTTAATCCGCGCATAGATATTTCATTCAATGAGGAAAAAAAGATTCTTTCAATTCAGGATTCTGGAATTGGAATGGACGAAGAGGATCTTACAAATAACTTGGGAACAATCGCGCGTTCTGGAACAAAAGCCTTTATCGATATGCTTTCTAAAAACGGAAGCGGCTCTTCAGATTTGATTGGTCAGTTTGGCGTTGGCTTTTACAGCGCGTTTATGGCGGCAAGCAAAATTGATGTTTACACAAGAAAAGCTGCCGGCGACGGAAAAGTTTTGCATTGGTCAAGCGACGGAACAAATTCCTATGAAATTGAAGAGCTCACAGAAAAATCCGAAGCCTACTGCCAGTACGGATTTGACAAGGCTGAAACTGTAGGTTCTGTTATTGAAATTCATTTGAATGACGATTCCAAAGATTATGCTTCAAGATGGAAAATTGACGAGCTTATAAAAAAATATTCGAATCATATTGCTTTTCCGATTTACCTTCATTATGTTCAGACAAAATATAACAAGGACGGAAAGGCTGAAGGAACTGAAAATAAAGTTGAGCAGGTGAATTCTGCCAGTGCGCTTTGGAAGCGGAACAAGAGCGAGCTTAAAAAAGAAGATTACAATGATTTTTATAAGACAATCAGCCATGACGGAACAGATCCGCTGATGTATGTTCACACTCATGCGGAAGGAACTCAGGAATATACGACTTTGTTTTATGTTCCTCGCACAGCTCCGTTTGATATGTATCAGGCTGACTACAAAAGCGGCGTTAAGCTTTATGTAAAGCGTGTTTTTATAACTGATGATGACCGTGAGCTTTTGCCGTCTTACTTGCGTTTTATCCGCGGTGTTATTGATTCTGAAGATTTGCCTTTGAATGTGAGCCGCGAAATTCTTCAGCAAAACAGAATTCTTGAAACTATAAAAACTCAGTCTGTAAAAAAACTTTTAAGCGAATTCAAAAAACTTGGTGATGAGGCAAAAAAACTTGAAGGGAAAACAGACCTTTCCGATGATGAAAAAGAAACTGTTGAAAAATGGCACGATTTTGTAAAGTCATACAATCGTCCTTTAAAAGAAGGCCTTTATTCTGATTTTGCAAACCGCAATGAAATTGCAGAAATAATCCGCTTTAAGTCAACTGCTGATGGAGGCAATGGTGAAAATAAATGGACAAGTTTTGCCGATTATGTTCAGCGAATGAAAACTGACCAAAAGGCAATTTACTATATCAGCGGAAGCGATGAAAAAAATCTGCGTTCATCTCCGTTGCTTGAGGCTTATAAAAAGAAAGGTTTTGAAGTTCTTATCATGGCTGATGACATAGACGACATTGTTATTCCGGCTTACGGAAAATATAAGGACTTTGAATTGAAAGCAGTAAACCGCGCCGGAAGCGATGAAGAGCTTGGTGTTGACAAAGAAGAAGCTAAGAAAAAAGAAGAGGCGTTCAAGCCAGTTCAGGAAAAAATAAAGAAAGCTCTTGAAGGTCGTGTAAAGGATGTTGTTCTTTCAAAGCGTCTTTCTGACAGTCCAAGTTGCATTGTTGTGGACGAAAATGATCCGAGCCTTCAGATGGAACGCATGATGAAAGCGATGGGACAAGGCGGCGGAGATTTTGTAAAGCCGATTCTTGAAATAAATGCAGACCACGCAATTGTAAAAAAACTGGAAGGGCCTGTTTCAGAAGAGTTTGTAAAAAATGTAAGTGAAGTTCTTCTTGATCAGGCGCTTCTTGTAAGTGGCGCGGAATTAAAAGATCCTGCTGATTTTGTAAAATCGCTGAATTCTTTGCTTGCTGAGTAAAATTGTATGCAGAAAGCTTTCCGGTTTTTCTGGAAGGCTTTTTGCTTTTTTGTGAAAAATCATTTGTAACGATAATTGCGCATTTTTATTTTTTAGATATGGAAAAAATTGAAACTCCTGATGAGTATTTAGTGGAACACGACAGCGACCATTTAAAGGGAAAAGAACTTGCAAAAATTTCATCATTGAACGAAATCAATTCGATGAATCCCAATGACTTTATAAAGATGGCTTTTGAATTTCAGAAGCTTATGATGATTTATGAAAGCGCGATAAAGCAGGTTGTTACAAAACTTGAAATTTTAAACAAAGAATATAAAGTTACGGGCAGAAGAAATCCGATTGAAACAATAAAATCCAGAATAAAATCGCCTGAAAGCATTGCTGAAAAACTTGAAAAGCGAAAATTGCCGTTTACATTTGAGTCTATGACAGAAAATCTTACGGATGTTGCCGGCGTTCGTGTAATCTGCCCTTACATTTCGGATATTTACACAATAAGAGACATCCTTTTAAAGCAGCCGGACATAAAGCTTCTAAAGGAAAAAGATTACATAAAAGACCCAAAGGAATCCGGCTACAGAAGTCTGCACATTGTTGTTGAAATAATTGTTTATCTTTCGAACACGGAGCACAGAGTTCCAGTTGAAATTCAGCTTAGAACGATTGCCATGGATTTTTGGGCGAGCCTTGAGCATGAGCTTAGATACAAAACTGAATCTCATATTCCAGCCGGAATCCGCCGCGAGCTTTTGAGATGCGCGGAAACAATCGCAATGACCGACCGCGAAATGGAAGAAATTGCAATTGAGCTTCAGGCTTTGGATTGATTCGTCCGCTTTTCTTTTGAATGCTTGGTATTACTAGAAAACTTTTTTTTTCTATAGTATGATGTGTTTGTCTTAGAAATTTCCTTTTGGTGATTTTTAGATGAAAATTCTTATATCAACTGCGCATCTTCATTTGATTGCGGATGTGCTTAAAAAGTCAAGATTTTTTCGTTGGCTTTTTATGGGAGATTCAATTGTCAGAATTACACGAGTCTGGTGAAGACTATCTTGAGGCAATTCTTAGATTAAAAGAAGAAAATGGAGTTGCAAGATCTGTTGATGTTGCAAAGCGTCTTGGTGTTTCCAAGCCTAGTGTAAGCCGGGCGATGAGCATTTTGGGCGAAAACGGATATATTACAACTGGCCACATCGGTTCTCTTGAGCTGACTGAAAAAGGTCAGAAAAAAGCCGAGTCCGTTTATGCGCGCCATGTTCTTCTTACAGATTTTCTTGTAAAAATTACTGGAGTTGACAAGGTTCATGCTGAAGAAAATGCGTGCAGAATTGAACATGACATTGATGAAGATATAAAAGACGGAATTCAAAAGTGGATGGAGCAAAATAAATAAAATGTCAGACGTAAATGAAAAAAATCACGGCACATTGACTGGCGACAACCATGCTGCTCTTTGGAGCGGAAGATTTGCAGAAGGACCGGATGCCGCTGCGGTTGAGTTTGAAACTTCTATCCGTGTTGATGAAAGAATGGCTCTTGATGACATTCACGGTTCGATTGCCCATGCGCAAATGCTTGGCGAGCAGAAAATAATTTCAAAATCAGAAAGCTCTGAAATTGTAAAAGGCTTAAAGTCAATTGAAAAGGATTTGCTTTCCGGCGAACTGAAAATTGACTATAGCGCGGAAGACATTCATTCATTTGTTGAAGCCGTTCTCACAGACCGCATTGGTGAGCCTGGAAAAAAACTTCATACGGGACGCAGCCGAAATGATCAGATTGCACTTGATGAGCGTCTTTATTTGCGCCGCATGATTCCTTGCGTTCAAAATGAAATTTTAACACTTATAAAAACACTTTCTGAAATCGCTTCTAAAAATAAAAAATCTTTGCTAACCGGCTATACTCACATGCAGCATGCTCAGCCGGGAACTTTGGCTCAGCATCTTTTGGCGTGGGCTTCTATGCTGGTGCGCGACTGGGAGCGACTTGAAGATTCACTTAAGCGAATTGAAAAATCTCCGCTTGGCTCTGGAGCTTTGCAGGGAAGCACTTTGCCTCTTGACCGTGAGCTTGTTGCAAAAAAACTTGGATTTTCTGGAGTTACTGAAAATTCGTTGGATACAGTTTCTGACAGGGATTACTGCATAGAATTTACTTCGGATTTTGCTTTGCTTCAAAGCCACTTAAGCCGTATGTGCGAAGAAATCGTTTTGTGGTCTACGACTGAATTTTCGTTTGTTGAGCTAAGCGAAAAATGGTCAACTGGCTCTTCAATTATGCCGCAGAAAAAAAATCCCGACTTTGCAGAATTAATCCGCGGAAGAACAGGAAAAGTTTACGGAGATTTGATAAATCTTCTTACAATGGTAAAAGGACTTCCGCTTGCTTATGACCGGGATTTGCAGGAAGACAAGGAGCCTTTCTTTGATGCTTTTGACACTGTTGAAGCGAACTTAAAAGTTTTTACGGCAATGGTTTCTTCCGCAAAATGGAATCTTGAAAAAATGGCGGCGAGCTGTGAAGGCGGTTTTGCAAATGCCACGGATTTGGCTGAATATCTTGTGCGCAAAGGGCTTCCGTTTAGAACTGCGCATGGAGTTTCGGCAAAAGCTGTCCGCATGGCAATTGATGCGGGGCTTTCAAAAATTGAAGATTTGTGCGTGGAGGAATTTAAAAAATGCTCACCTTTAATAGAAGATGACGTTTATGAAATTCTTTCGCCTGAAGCCTGCGTGGAAAACAGAAAGACAATCGGCGCGCCTTCTTCTGAATCAACTTCAGTTCAAATAAAAGCTTTGCTTGCGTTCTGTAAAAAAAGCTTGAAAAAATAATTTTATAAAAGGAGTTTTCAAAATGAAAAAAATTGTTGCAGTTATTTGCGGACTTATGGTTTGCCTTTCAATGGCAAGCGCAAAAAAGAAATCGTCTGGAAAATTTGTTCTTGGTCTTGATGATTCGTTTCCGCCTCTTGGATTCCGCAATGAAAATAATGAAATTGTAGGCTATGACATTGACCTTGCGCGCGAAGTTGCTTCTCGCCTTGGACTTGAGCTTGTTTGCCAGCCGATTGACTGGTCTACAAAAGAAATGGAGCTTAACACTGGAAAAATCGACTGCATTTGGAACGGACTTACTTTGACTGAAGAAAGAAAACGCGCCATGGCTTGCTCTGAGCCTTATCTTGCAAATGCCCAGGTTGTTGTTGTCCGCAATAATGGTGAAGTAAAATCGCTTGCAGATTTGAAGGGAAAAAAAGTTGGTGTTCAGGCAGGCTCTTCTGCACAGGAAGCGATTGACGGTGCGCCAGATTTCAAAAAAAGCTTAAAAGAAATTGTTGAGTTCAAAGAAAATGTTACAGCTCTTAACGACCTTGAAGTTGGAAATCTTGATGGCGTTGTAATGGATTTGGTTGTTGCTGGATATAGCATTACGCAGGGAAAAAAGCCGCTCGTTATTCTTGATGAAACTCTTGCTCCAGAAGAATACGGAATTGCATTCAGCAGAAAAAATAAATCTCTCCGCGACAAAGTTCAGAAAACACTTTTGGAAATGCAGGCTGACGGAACTGTTGCAAAAATTTCAACAAAATGGTTCGGCTCTGATATTTCTACAATTGGAAAATAATTGTTTTTGTAAAATGCTTTTGCGTCTGGAAAAATTTCCGGGCGCATTTTTCTAAACTAAAATTTAAATGATTGAATTTTTATCTGAATATTTTCTAAGAATCAAAATCGGAAAACTTCTTGTTGTAATGCTTCAAAGTACTTGCGTCAGCTTGGAAGTTTTTTTTCTTACTCTGATTTTTTCTGTTCCGCTTGCGCTTTTTATTTGCTTCGGAAGAATGTCGGCTGTAAAAATTGTAGCTGGAATTACAAATCTTTTTCTGCTGATAATCCGCGGAACTCCTCTTATGCTTCAGCTTATTTTTGTTTATTTTGCCCCCCAGATGATTTTTGGAATTGGCTTTGACAGATTTACGGCTGCGATTGTTGCTATGGTTATAAATTACGCGGCGTATTTTGCGGAAATTTACCGCGGAGGAATTCAGTCTATTCCGTTTGGCCAGTACGAGGCTGCAAAAGTTTTGGGTTTTACAAAAAATCAGACTTTCTTTCGCATTATAATTCCGCAGGTTGTAAAACGAATAATTCCGCCGATGGGAAACGAAGTTATTACTCTTGTAAAAGATACTGCGCTTGTTCAGGTTTTGGGCGTGGCGGAACTTTTTCATGTTGCTCAGACTCAGAGCGGACGGCTTGTTAGCGTTATGCCGCTTTTTATTGCAGGCGTTTTTTATTTTATAATGAACTGGGCTGTTTCTAAAGCATTTGACTTTACGGAGAAAAAACTTGACTACTACAAATAGTGAAATTATAAAAGTTGAAAATCTGAAAAAAAATTTCAGCGGACTCGAAGTTTTAAAAGGCGTTTCATTTTCTTTGCACAAAGGAGAAGTTCTTGGAATAATCGGTCCGAGCGGAAGCGGAAAATCCACGTTGCTCCGTTGTGTGTGTCAGCTTGAAAAAATTACGGACGGCTCGATTTCTATTTGCGGACAAAATATGGTTACGAACGGCGTTTATGTTGATAAAAAAACTTTGAGAAAAATCGGCTTGAACGTTGGACTTGTGTTTCAGAATTTCAACCTTTTTCCGCATTTTTCAGTTTTAAAAAATATTACCGAAGCGCAGAGAGTTGTCCTTGGAAAAGAAAAATCCGAAGCGGAAGAAACTGCGATTTCACTTTTGAAAAAAATGAACCTTGAGCAGAAAGCGTTGTGTTATCCTTGCGAACTTTCTGGCGGACAGCAGCAGCGTGTTTCAATTGCGCGCGCATTGGCACTCAAGCCTGAAGTTTTGTTTTTTGACGAGCCGACTTCTGCTTTAGACCCTGAGCTTACTGGAGAAATTCTTGCTGTAATCCGCGAGCTTGCCGAAGAAAAAATGACAATGGTTGTTGTTACGCATGAAATGTCTTTTGCCCGGGACACAAGCGATACAATTATTTTTATGGACGGCGGAGTTATTGTTGAGCAGGGAAAAGAAGTCATTGAAAATCCAAGAGAAGAGCGCACAAAACTTTTCTTAAAGCGTTTTAATGAAAAATAAGTTTTTGCAGTTTTTAAGAAAAGCTATTGACAATATAAACTGCTTTTTGATATGATATTATCACCTTTTGGGGTGTTAGCGAAGCTGGTTATCGCGCTGGCCTGTCACGCCGGAGACCACGAGTTCGAGTCTCGTACATCCCGAAGCAAAGCATCTGTTTTTATACAGGTGCTTTTTTTTTGCCTTGGTGCTATCATGTTGATGAGAGGAATTTATGACAAATAAAGTTTACATAATCGGACACAGAAATCCCGATACTGATTCAGTTGTTGCCGCCGCCGCTTATGCAAGGCTCAAGCATCTTCTTGGAAAAAAAGAATACGTTGCTGCCCGCGCTGGAAAATTAGCTCCGCAGACAGAATATATTTTCAAGAGATTTAAAGTTGAGCCGCCTGAATATATTCCAGATTTGATTCCTAAAACTGAATATTACATGAGCGGAGAATATTCTTCTGTGGATCAGGATGTTCCGCTTTGGAATGCTGTGGACAAAATGATAAGCACAAATTCTTCTGTTCTTCCGATTGTAAATGTGGACGGAACTTACCAAGGACTTTTAAATTATAATGCGTTTGCATTGAATTCGTTTAAAATTTTGAGTCCGAAGAAAGACGATATTTTTTTAACGAGCATAAAGCTTATAGAAAAAACTTTGGGCGCAGTTCCGATTGTGGAATTTGACGCTGACGATTATTTTAAATGTTCCTTGATGGTTGGCGATGACGATGCTGATTCATTTAAAAGTCTTCTTTCTGAACACAAAAGCGAAAACATTGTTGTGATTACAGGCGACCGTGAAGATATTCAGAAAATGTCAATTGAAGCAAAAGTGCGCGCGGTAATTGTTACAAAAGATTACGTTATAAAAAAAGAGCTTAGAGAGCTTGCGCGCGAAAATAAAGTTTCAATTATTTCCGGCCATGACAGCACTGTTGCAACCGCAATGCTTGTTGAATATTCTTCGCCGGTAAGTTCCATGGCTGACACAAAAATTCTTCCAGTGAAGGCAAGCGATACAGTGCAAAAAATCCGCGCCCAGCTTGCGCAAAGTCCTGCCCGGTGCTTGCCTGTGGTTGACGATGATTTTAAAGTTATCGGAATAATCAGTGAAAGCGATTTGCTGCACGAAGCGAATATTCAAGTTATTTTGGTTGATCACAATGAGCCGCAGCAGGCAGTTGAAGGAATTGAAAATTATATAATTCAGGAAATTATCGACCACCACAAAATAAATACATTTGCGACTCGGATTCCGATTAACTTTATAAACAAAGCCGTCGGCTCAACAAGCACAATTATTGCGAACCTTTACCGCGAGAACAGAATTTCAATTCCTAAAGATATGGCTTCAATTCTTTTGTGTGGAATTCTTAGCGATACTTTGATTCTTCAGTCTGCGACAACAACCGAATATGATGTTCTTACCGCTGAATATTTGAGCAACATTACGGAGCTGGACATAAAAACTTTGGGAAACGACATTATAAAAAGCGGAAGCCACATAGACGGACGTTCTGCGGAAGAAGTTGTGCATCAGGATATGAAAGAATATTCTGAAAATAAATTCAAATATTCTGTGAGCCAGATAGAAGTTGACAGCACACGTGAAATTGTTGAGCGCAAAAAAGAATTCCTTGATTGCCTTGAGCAGGAAAGAAAATCAAAAGGAGCATTGTTCAGCGCGCTTCTTGTAACGGACATAACAAAATTAAGCTCGATAATGTTTTTGGCAAGCGATCCGAAATTTGAAGCCGTCATAAATTTCCCGAAACGTGACGAGCATATTTATTATATGAAAGATATTGTTTCGAGAAAAAAGCAGCTGATTCCTTTGCTTTCTGAATTGACTGCAAAAGTGAATTAAAATTTTCTACAGATATTTTTTTATTGTTTCTACAATTTTATTTTGAACCGGAAGAATTTCCTGAAGCTTTATTTGGGCTT